>CAZQQR010000036.1:18579-25575 GCA_964595515.1 uncultured Pirellulaceae bacterium | reverse complement strand
AAGGAGTGCTGTTTGTTGGTAACGCCTACAGCCGTTTTCAGCTACGCGAACAAGTCCATGATCGCTTCGCCTTTATCAGCAACCGTGAAGGGCCGCATCGACGGCGACATGGTTTTTTTATCCAGTGGAATTCCGAGTGCATGTGCGATCGTCGCGTTGAAGTCTGGCACAACCACCATGTCTTCCACGACCTCTCGGCCTTCTTTATCAGTCTTTCCGTATTTGATACCACCCTTGATACCACCGCCCGCCATCAGGCAAGAAAAAGCCTGTGGGTAATGGTTTCGACCATTGTCTCGATCCGTCTGAATCTTTGGGGTTCGCCCAAACTCAGTTGCCAAGACAACCATTGTTGATTCGAGCATCCCTTGCGATTCGAGATCGGCAAGCAGGGCCGCTAAGCCTTGGTCAAGCACGGCGCCTTTTTCCTGGACGCGGCCAAAGTTATCACCATGCGTATCCCAGCCACCATTATCAATTTCGATGAAACGAACGCCATTTTGTACCAGACGGCGAGCCAGCAAACAGGCTTGGCCAAATTTGTCGCGTCCGTAACGATCGCGGACTTCGTCTTTTTCTTCGTTAAGATCAAACGCCTTCAGATCCTTGCTCTTCATTAGCTTGACCGCTTCGTCATACATCGAAGCATAAGCCCGAGATTCCTTCGTGTCGAACTTTGATGAGAACGACTGATTCATCTCTTTAAGCTTGCGAAGACGTCGGTTGAAACGCTTTGACGTTACGCCGTCTAATAGCTTGCTATGCTGAAGTCCGGCTTCTGGATCACCGATCGGAAGTGCCGCAAATTCAGACTCCAAAAAACCTCCACCAAGTCCAGCACTGCTGCCGCCAATTTTGATGTTCGCTGGAAGGCCGGGATTAATTTTTCCAAGGAACTTCGTAGCCCAAGCACCCATGTCCGGGTGCTTGATGGTTCCGCGAAGAAAATAACTCGTGTGCATAAAGTACCGACCCTGAGCGTGCGCACCCTGAGTCGAGTTCATCGAATTCACAACGGCAACGTTGTGCATTTGATCAGCGAGTTTTGGTAGGTACTCACTGATTTGCACGCCATCGGCACTCGTTTTGATCGATTCGACAGGTCCTTGAGTTTCCGCTCCAGGTTTCGTGTCGAACGTATCGAGGTGGCTCATGCCACCGTTCATATATAAGTAAATCACAGCCTTCGCTTTGGCTGTTGGATTGAGCGGCGTGCCGCTTGCGATCGCAGTCGAAGCCATGTTGGCCAAGAGTGGCATCGCTCCCAGTCCAAGAAATGACTTGGCCGCACCCGTGACAAAATCACGTCGGGAAAACGGATCTTTGGTTCTTTTGAGGTCGTTCATATTGATACCTGATTAAGGTTTAAGTTTGAGTTGAATCTATTTTTGTCGAATCTATTTCACGAAAATGAATTCATTCGAGTTAGCCAAAGTCCAAATGAGGTCTGCATAGACTTCTTTGACTTTCGCATTGTCTTTTTGTCTGACAGCTTCATCGAAATCTTTCTTCCATTCCCGAGCTTCTTTTGACGTCGGCTTTCGGTTGAGCATAGAAAGGTAAATCAGTTCGACACATTCTTTGCCTGATGTTGCTTTCAATGCAGTCTGCATCAGGATGCTTGACGTGTCTTTGGTGATTTTCTGCTCAACGTATCCGTTCATCATCGCCAAAACTTGTGTGACAGCAGGGTCGGTGTTGGAACCATCGATCTGCTCACGGTCGGATTGACCAAACTCACGTAAAAAGTGGCTTGCAGGGGCTGGCGAAGTTAGCTCCGAAGCCCTCAAGAACGCGTTGGAAGTCTTGAGCCGGTACTTGCTCAGGACTTTCGCTTGTTCAATCATCAACTCGCGGACCTTGGCTTGATTTTTTGCCTTCTTGGCAGCCTGAATTTGCTTTCCAAGTTTTTGACGAGTCGACTGCATTTTTTTGTATTCAGGCGTGTCCTTTGTGTTGACTCTTTTTCGTTTTTTGCCCATACCGTCGGCAATTTTTAGAGCGAGGTCTTTCAATTGTTCGGCAGACATGGACTTCATTTTTTCGTAACGATCATACTCAGACCCCTCCATGCCATAGCGACCTACAGCGATCGGCTCGCTTCGAACATCCGTGTTAGGAACAGTCAGGACCAATAGAGAATCCCAAATCTGCTCTGCGGCCATGCGGCGGACGATTGGACCGCTAAAGTTGAACTTCGTGGCGTCTAAAACGTCTTTTTCATAAGCAGCAGCCTGATAAACGTCTGAGTTGTAGATGGCTCGAAGGAATTGTTTCATATCGAAATTCAGATCAATCATTGTGGCCGTCAGGAACTCTAACAGTTCGGGATTCGACGCCACAGTGTTGTCTTCGATGATGTCGACAGGCTCGACCAAGCCAACTCCAAGAGCTTGTTTCCAAAGCCGGTTTGAAATCACTTTGGCGAATCGTGGGTTTTGCGGATCGGTCAGCCAGTTAGCGTAAACTTCTCGGGAGTTGATTGGGCGTGCTCCAGGGATTACTCCTTGTTGCGCGTTACCTTTCGCTTTCTTTTTCTTCTTGGGATTGATTTTTGGAATCTTTGCGTCGACGAGCTTTTTGCTTTGGAACATTGTCTTGCCGACAACGATCTCACCCTCGTAACCATCTTCGCCAAGAAAACCCTCAGGCAGTCGAGCAAGTCCGGTTCCGCTTCCTGAGATCCCATAACTGAGCGTTTGAGTCATTCGATTAAAGATCGGTTTGACTTTGGCTGGTAAGTCTGCGTTGCGGTACATTTTGCGAACTTCGTTTGCACTTCCAACATCCGAAGCCCGATAACGGATACCACCCGTGAAGGCGACCATTTCGAAGTATTGTCGCTGAGTCCATTTGTCGAACGGATGGTCGTGACATTGAGCACACTCAAGCCGCGTCCCCAGAAAAATTCGAATCGTGTTCGACATGTTGTCTTCGGGCATGTTGCGGTCACGCATGTAATAACCGACCGCGCCGTTGCCACGTTCAAGATTTGGACCTTCTGAAGTGATCAAGTCATTCACGAACTGATCGTAAGGTTTGTTCTGCTCCAAAGAATCTTTGACGTAGTCGATGTATCCAACGCCACTAAGGTTGCCAGACATTCTTGTTTTGACACGTAGTAGGTCAGCCCAGTAGTTGTATTGCCGACTGACGTACCCATAAGAATCAAGCAGGCGATCAATCAGGTCTTCGCGTTTTGTCTTTTTGCTTGATCGAAGAAAGTCTCGTGTTTCATCGATGGTAGGAATACGACCTGCGATATCCAGATAAGCTCGCCGCAGGAAGACTTCGTCCGTCGTGCGGCTGTTTAGCTTTTCACCATTCTTCTTCAGTTGATCTTCAACCAGCTCATCGATTCGTTGGCTGATCTTTTGAATGGACTTCAGCGGTACCGATTTAACGGTAGGAGCCTTCAGCGTTGCAGGCTTTACTGTGGCCGGTTCGCTGACTGGCTCGTTAACTGGTTCGTTAGCATTTCCAGTTGGGGCAAAAGTCAGCATCAAAGCGAGACCAATCACTCCCAGGGAAAGCTTCCCAACAAAAGACAATGCAACAGAATTTGCTTTTCGCATTTCGAATATCCTACGTCCTGATTGAAGCTTAAACTGTAAGTGAACTGGGTTACTTCTGAACCTATTAATCAAAAGATGATTTACCCAATGCGTTTATTGTAACGAGAAATCCGTTGTTGTAATAAACCGGGCCCAATACCGATCCTCTTCTGAATGGAGGTTCAAAATGGTCGATTTTCAGGGATTTTGACTTGTTTCGAAAACGCATCATCCAGCATTTACTATCCAACCGGCATACTCTCCCACAAATTTCCGTGATGATGACCAATGTTGGGCCCTGAGGGCTTTCGGGAGGCGGTTCACAGAACTATTTTTGAGAAAACGTCCCTTTTTTACGTGTGATGAGGAACACGGGAACTCTCCGCCTCATCAAAACGTTTGTCGATACCATTCGCCACAGACCCACCAAAGGCCAGGCATGAAGAAACGCTCCAAAGCTCGTCGCAGCAAAAATCGCAAACTGGATTTCCAGCGGCTTGAGCCTCGCCAACTTTTAGCAGGAGATTTGGTCGGCCCACATCAGGTTTCGCTATCAATTCCTCAAGACACCAATCTGATCGTTAACGGTGATTTTGAAACCGTCTCCAACGCCGACGACAACTTCTACGCTCAGGATGACGTCGCCGATTGGGAGGGCAAAAGTGCCACCCAAGAACTTAATATTTTTAATTACGAAGGATACGGCAACGTTCTGGATCTTGATTCAACGGAACGGGAGTTTGATCGTGTCTTTCAATCAGTCGACACGGTCGCCGGCAAAGAATATTTGATCACGTTTGATTTCCGAACTCACCCAGTTGCCTTCGCCAGTGGTGCGGATGCAAACACCAATAGTTTTCGCGTTCTCTGGAATGGGTCCGTAGTCGGTGATTATTCTGCTGCCGATCTTTGGCAGACGGGCGCGATCAAAGTAACGGGAACAGGTGGATCCGCTGAATTACTGTTCTGCGAAATTGAAGAAGGCGCTTTGAACGCTGGTGATTCAAGAGGCCCACTGTTGGACAATATTCGGATGGTTGAAACCACCGATGCGGCAATAGTAAACGGTGGATTTGAAACAACCGAAGCTGACAAGAGTCTCTTCTTTCGCCCTTGGGAAGTCGATGGTTGGGCGGCGATGGGTGCCGACGTAAACGATCGGTTTTTGAAAGTCATCAACAACAGCCAATCCAACAATCAGGGAACCGAAGGCGACCAGTATCTGAACTTGGACACTCGCGCCGACTTCACAGATATCATCTATCAAAATGTCACGACAGAAGCCGGCAAGACTTACTTTGTAAGCTTTGATTATCGTACCGATGGCATTCAAGGCGACGATGTTACTCAACGAGACGAAGTCCGCGTGCAATGGAACGACGTCTGGGCAACGACTTTGATCGGTGATGGAGAATGGCGAACCGTTGGAATGTACTTAACCGCGACGTCGGACATGACACGACTCACGTTTCGTGAGCCGGGCACTGCCAATGGTGGAGATGGCTCAGGTGCTTTGATTGACAACGTCAAAATGTTCGAAGTCCAAGAAGCCCAACAAAATTCTGGTGAAATTTCGATCGACCTAAATCCTGACAGTGGTGAAACCCAGGGAACGGCAACCTACTTGCCCGGCGTTGGCTCCCAGACGGTGGCGTCCAATTTGACGATTGCTCACACGGGTTCTGGGAACCTGACTTCTGCGACGGTAACGCTTGATGGGCGTGTTGATGGAGGTGACGAAATTATCGGAGTCGTTACTGGTTTGATTCCAACCAACGGCTCAGGCGACCCACTGATCACTGTCTCTGATTACGATTCATCGACGGGGCAATTGGTTTTGACGGGGGAAACGACGGTTGAAAACTACCAAAACGTACTTCGGTCATTGAGCTACTTCAACGCCGCTGGTAGCCCTACGGTTTCCAATCGTTCGGTGACTATCAGTTTGACTGACTCAAGCTTGACCGATGGCACTTCTTCAGAGGTTGTCGATATTTCAATTGAGACAAATCAAGCCACCATTGACGATGCCATCGTTTCGAAATTCATTGCAGACAATAACCTGGATGCTTTCGAAGTCTCCAATGGGTTGTACATGCAGATTGATGAACCGGGCAGCGGATTAAACCCATCCATCAATGACACGATCCAGATTGCCTACGCGGGCAAGTTTCTGGAACTCAATGATCAGAACCAAATGGTCGAAGGCGTTACCTTTGAAGCGACTGGCGATGAAGGAACAACGTTGCGGCTTTCTCAAGTCATCGCTGGCTGGCGAATTGGTGTGCCAGAACTAAAGTCTGGGGGTAGCGGGAAATTGATCATCCCATCTCGACTTGCGTATGGAGCTAATGGGCAAGGACAGATCCCTGGAAACACTGTTTTGATCTTCGACATCGATTTGTTGCAGATTTTGACCTAGAGATATCACTAACCTGAAAAAATGCCGTGGTCACAAGACCGCGGTTTTTTTGTGCGCGGTCGTTGAAAACCGGATTCGGTCAGCGCAAACTAGCTGACAACTGTTTTTGAAGGAAACAACATGACATTTAAATCGTCAATCGCAGTCGGCTTGCTTGGTTTGTTTGCTTTGCTTGGAACTACTGATTTGGTAAGTGGACAAGAGGAAACGATCAGCCGCAATGAACTTCGGTTTGTTGGCGAAGTGTTGGGGAAGTCAGAATACGGAGACAAAAAGAACGACGTAGCCAAAAAATGGAAGGTTGCACCAAAATTACACGTGGTTACCGGCACCGAACCTCAAATCAAACTTGTTAAGAAAACGATTCGGCGAATCAATCGCGTGTTGCCAGCCGCGAACAAGATTATTCCGGTTGAGACTACCAAAGAAGCGACCATTCGAATGTACTTTGTCCCGTCCACTAAATTTGTGGAGGTTGGAAAAACCTACGGGATTACGCCAAAGATATCAGACGGCTATTTCCAAGTTTGGTGGGATGGGAATCACCACATTAATCGTGCCTTGATCATGCTTGCGACTGACAAACTTGCCGATCGTCCCATCTCTTTTAAGCACTGTGTGTTGGAAGAGATCGTCCAGACGCTTGGCCCCATTGGAGATACAAAGTACTTTCCGCACAGTGTGTTTTTTGAGGACAAAAACAGGGGCGTTTACGGGACCGCAACACAATTGAGTGAGCTGGACCAAAAAACGCTTCGATTTCTCTACGAGCATGTGCCCGCTGGTTCAGAGCAAACCGAAATCGGCTACCTGATGTCGAAGCATTGGAATAAATAATTGATGCTGCCTGATACGATTTGTCTGAAGGCGTGACAGGTAGTCGTCGCAAGGGTCACTCAGGCTCTCTGCTTCGCGGTCATGCAATGAATTGTGGCAAGTTCTCATGGCACTCAGCGTCACAATCGGAACTTGTATGTAGTAGCAAGCCAGACGTTTTACTTCGTGATGGGGAGCGTCACA
>CAZQQR010000036.1:13561-18479 GCA_964595515.1 uncultured Pirellulaceae bacterium | reverse complement strand
GAACTTGTATGTAGTAGCAAGCCAGACGTTTTACTTCGTGATGGGGAGCGTCACATCTACTTCTAAATCGCCAAACTCAAGATTCAGAATCTTGATACTACTGGTTGGCAACACAAGAAAGTTTTCGGGCAACGAGGCGGTAAATTCGTCTCCGGATTTTTGGAACTCCGTTTTTCCTTCTAGCTTGCTCCCGATAAAAATCAAAGCATTCAAACTGCTGCCCGTTGGTGCAGAGGCTTTGACTTCATCATTTGTCGAAGAGAAAAAACTAAGCACCAATCTGCCATTCTCTTCGGTGACCAGCTTTGCAAAGTAGTAAGTGTTATTGGAGAAGTTGTGAGAATGTCCGATTTCACTGAGGCCTTGAAACGGCAGTTCGACGGGACCGTGGTGATGGCGGTCATGCCGATGTTGATGGGAATGAGTCAGAGGGCCATCGGACTCTGGGTGATCATGGCCATGATCGGTGCCCTCTCCGTGAATGTGCAGATGTTGATGCGTCTCAACGTAACCCTGGCCATGACCGCTAAACAACCACGCCAACCAAGCGGCAAGCATCAAGCCCAAGACACATAACAACAGAATTTTGTGTTTGAACGCCATAAAAACTGCCGTTGCTTGCCAGAAAATTCCGGCGACTATTTGTAGTCGCCAACAATTTCACCGCCATTCATGGACGACAAAGATCGGTAAGTCACGATGTCGATTGTTTCCGGAATCGTGTGAACCGATCCATCCATAAACGCGAATTGAGCTAGGCCGCTGTGGGGAGCTGAAACTCCACGGTCAGCACCAGCGCCTCTGGCGAGGTTAGGTCCGAACTGTGAATCGAACAGGACCATGTGACCATGATCGTCGTCGGGAGCATCAATGTCTCTGATCGCAGCGAACCAGACGTTTTCAAAGTTCGGATGAGGGGGGACTCCGATCGGCGTTCCATCGACATCCAGAATTGGACCATTTGTTCTTTCGCCCAACCCGATTGTCGACGAAGTTCCGTCTGCAATGTTCGCGAACCGTGTTTTGCTGTTTCGAGAAAAAGGGCCTTTACCGATGTCTGGGGTCGCATCGAGATTTAAAGTGGCCGAAGCAGGTCCCCAGCTCGCACAGTAACTCGCCGCAGCGTATTTTTCGACAGGATCCGTTGTTTCATCTCGAACGACAAAGCTGTCAGTCGACCAATAGTCTGTGGGGCAGATGAAAACTGGAATTGAAGTCTCACGTGCAACTAAATTCTCAACATCGAAACCAGGCAGCTTAAAATTAACCTGATCATGAAGGTTTCCTTGTTCGAAATATGGAAGAGCAAATGCTCCCCAGGCTTGACCAAGATGATTCGCATCGGGAGCACCAATCGGATAGCCAGTCGAAGCGTATTGACTTCCTGGGATATAAGCATACCCGGGCGGAAAGTGCTCAAAACTACTTTCATAGTTATGTAGTGCGAGAGCAAGCTGACGAAGATTGTTCTTGCACGTCGTCCGGCGAGCTGCTTCGCGGACCTGTTGAACCGCAGGTAGGAGCATCCCAATCAGCACCCCAATGATGCTTATGACTACGAGGAGTTCGACGAGCGTGAATCCGGAACGTTTGAAGAATTTGTTCATGATTTTTGGAGGGAGGAGAGACTAAGGAGGAATCTTGCAGCAGCTTCCATTATAGAAGTTGCTGGATCGTATTCTACCATTTTAGTGCGAATGTTTCGTGAATTTTCCCTCCAAATGTCATTTCAAATCATGGTTTCGACACCGCAAATCAATGAGGCCAGCGTAGTCGTCAGAGATAATTGATGCCTTATTGCTGAGCACGTCGCTTAAACGTCCACGTCTTTTGTTCGTCGTCAACAACGACGAGCTCCCATCCATTACTGCCGATCGCTCGCAACAAATTAACTAACGTATCACGATCGTTACCCCCCAGTTGCCGGTAAATTACTCGTAAAGATCTGGTGATCGGTAGCTGTGAACCGCCTTCATCAAAAGTGACGGCGTCCGTAGACGCGATTCTTAATTGGGCGTACTCCCACTGAGTTTGGCTTGTTTGAGCGTTCTGTTGTTGACCCTCGGCTGTCGAGGCCATCGGGACAAACATGAACGCTACAGCGACAATTGCGATGCAAGAAAAAAGTAAACTCTTAATCATGGTTCATCCTTCATTAAATCAGTTCATTACCAGCTATCCATTCAACAATTCTACCGAGTCACAGTTTCGCCACCAAATCTTTGATTCCCAAAAAACCGGTTTGAAATTGACGTGCTGCACTCGGTACTGCGGGGATGTCGTCTAGTTTCGACTTGATCATTTTCGACGTAACAAGAAACCGGGTTGTTGAGCCGGGCATTGGAAAATTCCACCAATTTTCCTCGGCTGAGCAAGAAACGTTCAAAGTTGGCCGTGCAACCTCTGCTATCCCTACCACCCGTCTACGAAAGTCGTCTGATCTCTTTTTAACCCCTCGCAAGTCGGGGGAACCCCAACCTGAGACCTAATCTTTGGTGACGCCTAGTGTTAGGCGGAGGATTAAATAGTTACAAGTCTCGGTAGAGCGATGTCATCTCTAGAATCAACGAATTCGATACAACCTGAAGCCTTGGAAGAGCTGACTCCACTCGAAGATGGGCCTTTGTCTTTGGGGTTTTCAGACTTTGATAACTCTCAAGCACGGGGACCTTTTCAAACTCCAGCGTCGGCAACCAATGCCGTTCGCGAGAAAGTGAAAACTGTCGGCCCAAAGTCCGGACGGCAATCTTGGACGTTCGGATTGAAAGCGGCTGCGATACTGATGGGCGTCATGGGTGTCTATGGTGTCCTCGGTGGACTTTGGCAAATGTGGGGACTGACGACTTTAGAATCCTCAATCGACGCCTTGTCTGCATTAACAGGTAAGATGCCCCAACTGCACGCCACAGTTGAAACACTTCAGCTCCAACTAGAAAACCTGCCGATGATGTTGATCGTTTGCGGATTCCGAATTGTGGTGGGCGTTCTGTTTTTGATCGGTGCTGGTTTACTCAAACAACGAAGCGAAGGTGCGAATGCTATCGCCTCCATGATTTGTGGGTTGGCTGTTCTTTACAATATCGCGGTACTTTATGTTGGTTGGCTTTGCATGCCAGATTTGTCTGCACTCCCCGGTTTGAATGCTGATGCAGCCGCGGTCGCGACTACTGTCGCAGTGTGCATTGCAGTTGGAATTCTGATAGCCAAACTAGTCATTCACGGAGTCATCATCGGTGTCATGAACAGCGCATCTGCCAAAACGATATTCGGGCCGATCGAAAGACCCCGCGAAACCGCAATCGTCTCGGGCGCGTGAGCAATCACCCAAAATTGGCGAGCGACGCAAATCGTCGAGAATCGACTCACCGAAGTAGATATCGTCACCCAGAGCCAATGCGAGTGGTTCGTCAAAACTGAAAATTAGAATGGAACGTAGTGGACGAGGTTACGAATCCCTTACGTTTGTTGTTTGTTGGCTCGAAAGGACTCGTAGCCTCGTCCACTACCCCTATGCCTTACCTCTGACTGGCCACGTTAGGGCGTTGCAGCAGGAATGCAATCTCTTTCTTTAATCGGCGCTTTGGTAGGCAGCCAAGTCAGCTAACGCCCGACGATCCATTGATTTGACAGTTGACTTGACGATCCAAATTCAAAATTGTCAAATCCTTTGCTGGTTCGAGCAAGCAGATGCTCTTCCCTAGCAACTGCTTCGCCACAGCTGTTTTCGCACAGTTGCTTTCACGAAACCGGCTCGTTCGTAAGCCGCTTAGTTTTGCACATGCGGTCCATCAACTACTAACGCATTTTTTAATCACATGATTTGGCTAATTCGAATCAGCGGGTTCCTGTTGCTCTTGATCACGCTCTTGCCGTTGATTTCGACTGGTAGGTGGTACATTCGTTGGTGGGATTTTCCTCGTCTTCAAATCGCAATCTTGCTGTTCATTCTGTTGGCCATTTCTCTCGGGCAATTACTGACATCAGGGTTTCAGTTTGAACCAATCGTCTGGGCAATTGCGATTCTTGCGGGTGCTGTTTGGCAAACATCGCACGTCATTCCATTCAGTCCGTTTTGGAAAACGGAAGTCCCAACGGCTTCAAAAAACTCTCAACCAATCAAACTGCTCGTTGCCAACTTGGACTACGAAAATCAGAACTTCGGTAATGTGAGCGATGAACTTGCCGAAGAACAAGCAGAAATATTGCTCCTGATAGAATTCAGTGATACTTGGGACAAGCGTCTCAAAAAACTTCGTTCGCAATATCGGTATCATCTCGAAGAAATTCGAGGCGAAGGTTTGGGGATGGCGATTTGGAGTAAGCTTCCCCTGAGTTCGGCGGAAATCAAACACTTGATTTCTGATCGTCGGGCAAGTCTGTGGGCATCTGTCACAGTAACCTCTGGGCACGTTATCAATTTTGTAGGCGTCCATCCAACGCCTCCGGGACTGTTGGATTCCACAGGAGAAACACGTCGCGATAGTAGAGTTCGAGATGCCGAATTGATTTTGATCGCACGCGAAATCGCCGCACGAAAAAACGAATCTTGGATTGTCGCTGGCGACTTTAATGATGTTGCTTGGTCGCACACGACTCGGCTGTTCAAGCGGTTAAGTGGAATGCTTGATCCGCGTGTTGGAAGAGGAATGTACAACACCTATATCGCACAGTACCCGCCCTGCCGTTGTCCCATCGATCACGTTTTTGTCTCGGAAGGGTTCGCGATCTCCTCGTTGGCTCGGAAACGCATCACCGGTTCAGATCATTTCGGCGTGATAACGTCTTTCAACCTTTCGGAACCCAGTTCCGGAGTCTCGCCAGATCCAAAGGCAGACGACAAATTGGACGCGAAGGACATTATTGAGGAAGGTAAAAACGACGCCGAAGATCGTGATGTATTGCCGCCATCAAACTAGCC
>CAZQQR010000036.1:0-13461 GCA_964595515.1 uncultured Pirellulaceae bacterium | reverse complement strand
AGGAAGGTAAAAACGACGCCGAAGATCGTGATGTATTGCCGCCATCAAACTAGCCCCGAATTCCAACTAGCCTCGAATTCCGACTAGAGGGTATTTCAAAACTAACAATGGGGGTGTTTTGGTAGTGGACGAGGTGACGAGTCCTCCGTCGTTGTTGGCGCATCAAACACTCATTGCCTCGTCCACTAGGTCAAATTCTGGTTTTGAAATGCCCTCTAGTTCCGGATGCCATTTTTTTGTCGCTACTCATTTGAAACAACCTGCTCGATCACGATCCCGAGCGCTCGAATTTTGTTGCGTAAACTTCCACGGGTAATCCCAAGCAGTTCAGAGGCTTGCGATTGGTTGCCCGAGGTTTCGCTCAGAATTTTCGTGATCAGTTTGCGCTCCATCATCTCTAGCGTCTCAGCGTAAATATCCTTTGAGCCCTCGACGATCCGTTTTTGGACGAACGCATCCACGCCAACGGCTGGCATGGTTGAGATAGAATTCCTGGAAGATTTATCACTTCCATCATCTTCCGATAATTCAATATTTACATTCTCAGGAACGATTACCGGACCGGTCGCCATCAACAGTGAACGCCGAATCACGCTTTGTAGCTCGCGCACGTTTCCGGGCCAGCGATAATTCCTCAGCAGCTCAATGGCTTCGGGCGAGATGCCTTCGACATTTTTTCCCAATTGATTGGAGAATTTTCGAATGAAGAAATTGACAAGCAAATCGATGTCGTCGCCACGCTCGCGAAGCGGCGGCAAGAAAATTTCAAAAGCGTTGATACGATGATAGAGGTCCAGCCGATACTCGTTTTCTTCGATCATCTGTTCGAGATTGCGATTGGTGGCTGAGATAATCCTGGAGTCGGTAGCGATTGTTTTCGTGCCGCCCACTCTTTCAAACTGCTGCTCTTGCAGCAACCGAAGAACTTTACTTTGAAGAAGTTGTGACATGTCGCCAACTTCATCTAAAAAAATGGTCCCATCACTACACTGTTCGAATTTCCCGACATGTCGTCGTTCAGCGCCGGTGAAAGCACCTTTCTCGTGACCGAATAACTCACTTTCAAGCAGTGTTTCAGAAAGAGCCGCGCAATTCACGGCCAAGTAACATTCTTCGTTACGCTGACTGTGTTGATAAATAGCCCGAGCTATCAGCTCTTTCCCAGTACCGCTTTCGCCGCGAATCAAAACGGGGACGTGTTGCCCGGCAACTCGACCGATTTGTTTATAGACTTCGACCATCTCAGGGCTCTTGCCGACAAGTTGGTCCGCGTCGCTGCTTGGCAGTTGATCGGAAGCACCAAAGGTAACCGGCGACCGCATCAACCGTCGTGCAGTCAACGCTCGTTCCACAAAATCTTGGACTTGATTGATGTCCAGCGGTTTCGTGCAAAACTCATAAGCTCCGAGTTTCATGGCTTCGATCGCCGTATCACTGTCGTCCATCGATGTGATGAAAATAACCGGTAGGCGAGCGTCGATTGAGCGAATTTTCTGCGCCAACTCAAGCCCACTCATTTCAGGCAGCATGATGTCGAGCAGACACACATCGACCTCTCCCGTCACCAACAAAGGCAAACCTTCCTCCGCCGTCGAGACAAGGGTTAGTTCCACGTCTGAGTCTTGAAATGCTTTTTCGACCAGTCGCAAAACGGTACGGTCGTCATCGATCGCTAGTATTTTCGGCATAGAGTTCCTTCCGCACTCATGTTATCAGCAAACAGAATTTCCTGCTTCAAATTCGCAGTGAGATCTAGGGAATCCACTTGCTGACTTTAGAGATCGCGGTCTTTTCTCTATCCGATTCCAGCCTTTGTTTGGTTCACGAACGAGGAGAGTCCACGGTGAGATGGTTTGCTACCGTCAAGATTCCAAATTTTCGAACCGTCGTTTCTGCCGCTTCTTTCATCCATATCGCATCCACTCGGCCGCTCAATCGGGCCGATTCGTTCACGACGGACAGTCTCAGATTCTCGGCCCGAAGACCGATGATACTGGCGATTGATTGCAGGACCGTTGCGCAGTGCTCAATGTTGTGCGTGACTTGGGTCGAATTCACAATCAAGAAATTGTTGATGTCGCGAACGCGGTCGACGGAATGTGCGACGTCTGAAACGCGAGTTTTCTCCGCTTCTGATCGGACGTACCCTGTTAATGTGATCACCTCGTCCTTGACCGAAACCATGATTGACTCGTTGCGCAGTCCTTCAGAGTGGTCAAGGGTCTCGTTGACGATTTCTGCTATTTGGGTTGTCGAGTTCTGATCCGGGGTGGAGACTAAAATTTCGTTTCTGACTTGTTGCACGTGCTCAGTTGCCATCGCAATTTCTTGGGCTGCAAGTTTTCGGCGGTAGGACTGAACATTTCCACTTAGTGTCACTACGCCAGCGTCGGCTGCAACATCGATCCGTTGTGAGGAAAGATCTTGGTCCGCCAGTAGATTTCGGTTGACTTGATGCTCAAGGTGTTCGTTTAACATGTTTGATTTCTCCAATAAAAAGAGCCGACGAGACCGACCAGCAGTGACACTGCTGAATACGGTTGCGTCGACCCGTGCACAGTCAGGCGAACAATAAAAGTATGATCAAAGTTCGCCAAACGTGAGTCGTGACCTACGCGTTCTGATAAGCGTTACGCATCGCGAGTACTCGGTCGTGGCCTGACTTGACCGTCGCATAGTATTTGAGAAGCATGTCGTTGACGGGTGAGCCAGCCAACTCCGGCAAGACCTTTTCAAACTTGTTCTTGATTACGTCCTCTGCGCGTTCCGCTTCGACAAGTACAACAGTCGGTTCGCCCGCGTTGAGGCCCGCCCGAAACGAAGTCCAGATGGTCCGAAGTGATCCCATCCAGGTTCCTTGTTCGATAGATTTTTCATCGGCCAAAGCGATGAATCCACCGATCGTTTCGTAGATGTCTTTTCGTTCTGCCGCGATCGCAAGGAACTCGGCTTGGACGAATTTGTCGTCGATTTTCGTCGCTGCCTCGCCGTGGTAAATCACGCTGTCTTTTAGAGCGTAGATAAGTTCTTGCAATGATTCGAGTGCTTCAGGTTTCATGTGTTGGGCATCGGCTGGTACTCGGGTTGTCATTTATACATCCTCCAGTTGGAAAAGTTGATTTTGTTGAGTCTCATCGACTGATTCCAACTGTTGCACATGCTGTGCCAATCACTTTGCTCGGCTAATGCTCCAATAAATCCCAGTGTTTTGTGTGTTGCTGGTCGTTGCACCACCAGCATGGTCGTCTTGGCATCGGTGGCGGCCAGAGTCTGAATCGTTGTATCGCCGAATCGCTATATCGCTGAATTGAATGACTGGGAGCAAAAGAGGTTACCCGGCGACCAAGCTCAGCCATGCAGCAAAGTGTTCAACTCACGTCGCAATGATTCGTAAAGATCCAAGAACTGAGGTAGTGATTCGCTGACGCCAGCCAAGTCCTGTTCGCGTCCCGCTCGTTCAAATTGTAATGCCATTTCACAGCATGGCTTGGCACCGAAATTCGACATGAGGCCTTTAAGCGCATGGGCGGACTTTTCGACGGAGCTAAAATCATTCGTTTTGACTGCGCTCGACAGTTCATCAAGCATCTTGGATGAATCGCTCATGAAGATCTCGATGAATTCAAAGAACAATTCTTTGTCCCCGCCAAGTCGTTGGAGAGATTCTTCGTATTGGACATACTCTAGGTTGGGCGTTGTTTTAGATAGCGTGGATGTTTTTGAAAACGTTGACTCAGCTCTTGGATCTACTACTTCTTGATCTGCTTTCTTCAGACTTGCTTTTCCTTGGTCTGCTTTCAGGTAAACCTGATTTTCTAACTCTACTTCGCCTGTGAATTTCGCGCCAAGCACGATCGTTTCGGCGAGTTCCACAAGCCTTTTTGCATCGATGGGTTTGGCGATGTAGGCGTCCATTCCCGCCGCAAGACACATTTCGCGGTCGCCCTGCATGGCGTGGGCAGTCATCGCGATGATCGGCGTCTCTGCAATGTTCTCATCAGGCATCGATCGAATCGCCGCTGTCGCTTGCAATCCATCCATGACGGGCATTTGAACATCCATGAGAATCACGTCAAAAGAGTGCTCGTTGACCTGGTCGACGGCGACTCGCCCATTGGCTGCGGTGACGACGCGGTGACCGCGCTTCGCGAGGATTGCTTGGACGACTTTTTGATTGGCAGGCAAGTCCTCGACGAGCAAGATATTTAAAGACCTAATCGGTGTGTTGGGGGCAACTCCCAATTGTGAATTGGACAGTTTGAACGCTGGATGCGAGTACAGATCGAGCGTATCCACAACCGCGTCAAGCAATTCTGATTGTGAAACGGGTTTGGTTAAGTAGTGAGCGACATCCGTTTCGGATTTTCGATCGGCATACAATCCTAGATCGGCTGCCGATTGCATCATGACAATGGGAGGACGATCGTTCACGTCTCGCTCAGCGACTCTTTCAGCGAGATCGAATCCATCGACTTGAGGCATTAAAGCATCGACAATTGCCAGGGAAATCGCGTGCCCTTGTTGTCGAGCCTCGTCAAGGATCCGAATAGCCTGCTCAGCGTTATCTGAAACGATCGGCTGCATTGACCAGCTGACAAAAATTTTCTCCAGTATCCGAAGGTTCGTCGGGTTGTCGTCGACGATTAGAACACAGAGATCTTTTACCAGTTCTGGTGGAAGTCGATCTGCGGGTCTACTTCCGTCTTGGATGGGAAGTGAAAGCTCAAAGAAAAATCGAGAGCCCTGCCCTGGCTCGCTGTCAAGTTTCAACTTTCCACCCATCAACGAGACAAGCTCACGACTGATCGATAGTCCAAGACCCGTTCCGCCGTGCGCACGTGTCGAAGACATGTCGACTTGTTTGAAAGGCAGTAACACCTTTTCCTGATCCTCCCGAGAGATCCCGATTCCCGTGTCGGTGACGCTGAATCTCAGTCGAACTTCAGAGGGGAGTTCACGAATTTGTTTTACCTTGACCACGATTTCACCGCGGTTGGTAAATTTGACTGCATTGCTCAGTAAGTTCGTGATGACTTGCTGAATCCGTCTTCCATCGCCAATCAGAGTGGTTGGAATTTCACTATCGACTTCGCAGAGAATCTCTAGCCCTTTCTCGCTCGCCCGAGAGGCAAGAACTTTTGCGGGCAGGTCGATCGTCTCGCGAACATTAAACGACTCGTTAGAAATTTCGAACTTGCCAGATTCGATTTTCGCAAAATCTAACAGTTCATTGACGAGTTGAAGCAGCGAATCGGCGGAAGACTTCGCCACTGTCAAATAGTCGACCACAAGCGGATCGAGCTCCTCTTCCAGAGAGAGATTCAGCATCCCCAAGATAGCATTCATTGGCGTACGCAACTCGTGACTTACGTTTGCAAGAAACTCAGTCCGCGATTTGTTTGCGTCGTCAGCAATCGTTTTCGCATGTTCAGCCTCGGCAACCGCTCGCAAGATCGCGTCTTGTGAGTTCCGGCTTTCGGTAATATCTCTCTCAATCGAAGAACATCCGACCAGTTCGTTATCGGGGCCGTAAAGCGGAGAAATGGTAACGGACACATCGCAGACTTCTCCGTTTCTGCGTTTACGTTTTACGTGGAATTGCGGTAGCTCGGTGCCACTGAGGATGGCTTGCCGAATTTCAGGCTCTTCTTTTTCGCGATCGTCAGTCAAGAGAAGCTTGGGCGAGCGACCGATCACCTCCTCGGCGTCGTAACCGTAAATTTCTTTCGCTCCACGGTTCCAGCTAGTGATGACGCCGCCGAGGTCTTTGCTGATAATCGCGTCATGCGAGGTCTCAACGAGTCTGGCAAGTTGATTCAGATAGGCCGACTCCATGCGCGTCAGCGTCACGTCCGCGAACGTAACAACAGCGCCCACGACTGTTTCACCCTCCTTGATTGGATAGCTCCAATATTCGACATCGAAACGGGTTCCGTCTTTGCGCCAGAAAACTTCATCGTCGACATGTGTTTTGACATCGTTGCTGTAAGCCGCAAAAATTTTGCACTCGCTCGCCTGGATAACGCTGCCGTCTCTTCGGCGATAGTGGATAAGCTCGTGCATGTTTTGACCAAGCAGTTCCGACTCGGATTCAAAACCTAGCAACTTCAGGCACCGCTGATTCGCATAGGTACATTCTCCGCGGGTATCAATGCAGTAGATGCCTTCAGCAATCGAATCCAGCATGTTCAGAAGCTGACTAATCGAATTTCGTATCGGTCTTTCTTCGGTCATTTGAATTCGTTTGCAGCGCCTGATTGGTCAAAGAACCATCACTTTATCACTTTTGAGACCATCGCCCAACGACCACCAGCGAGCAAGCGACCTGTAGATGTTCACTTTTGATCGCTCAAAACCGGTCCTCTGGAATCGAACGATTACGTTGGTCCACGGCAGCCGTGAATTCGTTTGGGCGAGTCAGTTATATCGTCGGAATGTCTTTCCCGCGAAGCACGTTGGCGATGGACGCAATCGCGAACAAGACAATGAAAACGTAGAAGAGGATTTTTGCTCCGCCTGCGAAATTCGCTGCGATCCCGGTGAAGCCGAAAATGCCAAAGACCAAAGACAGAATGAGTAGTGAAATTGCAAGACGCAGCATGGCGGTTTCCTCTTTTAAAAAGTGTAGAGTGCTAGTTGTTGTCTCCACGTCACTGCATCTGCCGTGCCAACGTGGGGCACATTCTTCGTAACGCTCGCCCGTTCGTTGATAACGTGGCCGAACCAACTGCGAGACGCAACCAAATCTTGTTCTTCATTTCTCGTGCGGCATAAAAACCTTCGGTGGAGACCAGAAGACGTTCTGGTTGCTGGACGACCAGGCCGATGGTTGGGAAACCATCACAGGCAACGAATTTCGTAGTTCGCCCACGATCTAACGTCGGTTTCGTTGAAAAACGTCTTTGGCATAGAAGATGCATTTGTTCGTCTCGTCAAATAACACAAAGGAGAAAACAATGGCGGACTTCATCCGAATTCTATTTTCAATCTTGCTTCCACCTGTCGGCGTGTTTTTCCAAGTCGGCATCGGATTGCATTTCTGGCTCAACATTGTACTTACGCTGTGTGGCTACATCCCCGGCCTCGTCCATGCAGTCTGGATTATTTCCAGGCCTTCCGAGCGCTTCACGACGACCTAATATCTGTTACGGCGAAGAGAGCAACTTTTCAAATGAGGAATCCAGTGAACAAGCCAATCGTGACGCCAACCAAACCTACACCACCAATCGCCGGGCCAAGTCCATTCCCGTCGCCAACAACTCCTGTGAGCGACAAACCGCCATCACCAACCTTCCCCAAACCCAGTGGTCGTCCGGCGTAAGTGCAATGGATTGTAACATTAACCGAAGCTTTCAAGGACAGCCAACACCGAGGTAACGATCATGCGAAAACGATTTTCAGACATCAAAAACTCTAAGGTCTTCACCAGCGAGGATTCCGGACTTTGCTCCGTCGGAGAGGTGACCGATCTTCTGATAGAAGACGGTAGCTGGGGGATTCGTTACCTGGTCGTCGCCACTCATTCCCCGCTTCCGAGGAAAGTGCTGGTGTCGCCGGCTGCGATCCACGGGTTCGACTTTCCAAGCAAGGCAATCGCAACCATGTTGACGGCGCACCAGATCGCAGAGAGCCCGTTGCTGGAGAACGACCTGCCCATCTCGCGGCAGTACGAGCAGGCGCTGGTCGACTATTACGGTTGGCCGATCTACTGGTTCGGCCGCGTGATAATGAACCCTCAGTCTCTCGATGCGTTTGCCAATGACACAGCGACGAGCGGGATCGACGATCATGCTCCGTCAAACCTTCGAAGTGCCAACGAGATTTGCAAATATCAAATCGAATCCAATGGTGGGAGCGCGGGCGTGATGAAAGACCTGGTGATTCAAATGAATTCGTGGACGGTAGATTACGCGACGGCTGACGCAAGGTCATGGCTTCCCAGGGAAAGCTCGATGTTTTCAACGAAGTGGATTAGTCACGTCGACTGGAGCAATCGGAGGATTGAAGTTGATTTGACGGAAACCGTACTCGAGCCGGTCTCGGCTCGGTCGAATACACCAGCCATCGCGGGAGAGCCTTGGTCGTCACAGCCCTTTCGAACAACATAGACTCTCGACGGGCAGTTCATTCTGGCCAGATCCAATTGTTTTCATTCGCTCACCCTAATAACTTGTAAAATGTCTATTCAAATCGATGTCCATGGCGAATCACACGTTGGTCGAAGACGGGCTGACAATGAAGATCAGTTCTTGATCGCTGACCTCAACAAATCAATGCGTGTCCACCAAACAAGTCTTGGGTTGAGTCACCAGACAAGATTGTTTGGTGGTTCCCAAGGTAAGCTTTTGTTGGTTGCTGATGGACTCGGAGGACACGAGTCTGGCGAAAGAGCGAGTACATTGGCAGTCGACGGAGTCGCCAATTACATTCTCAACGCAATGGATTGGTTTCTCAGTCTCAACGAGAAAAATCAAGACGAGTTCGAGTCGGCGCTAAAGGATGCGTTTCTTCACAGTCAGACCGTGTTAGAGTCGGAGGCGCAAGCGATCCCGCAACGTCGTGGAATGGCAACTACACTTACCATGGCCTACATCGATTGGCCAAAACTCTATGTCGTACATGTAGGGGACACTCGTTGTTATCACGTCCGAGGGGATTCAATCAATCGTTTGACAACCGACCACACGATTGGCGAACTCGTCAAATCGGTCGCGGACGAAAAAGAACCTGAGCATGGTGGCGATCGTGCCAAGTCCGATACTCCGATGGCTAATGCGTTATGGAACGTGATCGGAGGCTCAGACAAATCGTTGGATCCGCAAATCAGCAATTCCGAGCTTGCCGTTGGTGACGTTTTGTTGCTTTGCTCGGACGGATTGACTAGATATGTTGACGACCAAGAGTTGTTGAAGATGGTCAGCCAAGATCGTTGCTCAAATGAAATCTGTGAACAACTAATCGCTACTGCAAACGAACGAGGCGGCCGCGACAACATCACGGCCGTTCTGGCAAAATTCAACCAAAGTGAATTGGCAAAAGAAGAAGCCGCCGAGAAAGTAGAAACAACGCCTGAGCAAAACCGCTCTAGCGGCACCGCAATCATGACGCAATCTTAGAACGTAGTTTCACCACTTTCATCCGACGACAAAATCAGAAAATACTGTTTTCGTCAGCGATTTTGGGTTCTGCCAGACTTTGATTTCAGCACGCCAAACTGTCGTTGCTGACGGCAGCAACACGCTGTCCCAAATTCGTTGAGCGCGGGTTACTCAAGCATCGGATCATTCAAGCGAATCCAGGAAACCACGCATCTCACCGGCGGCGTGCAAGTCGTTCTGGGCAGTCGCCTGCTCAATACCTGCCTTCAAAGCCTCTTTGGCCTCATCGATACGATCAAGATTGGAAAGCTGTTGGCCGCTCATGAAAAACGAAGGAACGTAAGGCGGCTCTTCGTTCATCAAGCCACGATGAAGTTCAAGGCTTCGTTCGTGCTCACCCTCATTCTGTAGCTCCATTGCCAATGCGTATCGCAAAAACGTATCATCTGGCGATTCGGCAAGCATGCCTTCTAACTGTTCACGACGTGACATCAACTCTCCAAATTCTCGGCGTACAATTTTCCGCAGTATCTACTGCACATTTCCCTCTGCATCACCAGCCGTTTTCACTTCTTGATTTCGTTGGAGTGCAGTTATCATTCATCATATCTTGTTTACGTTTTGCAGACCACGATCCAACCAACTAAGCTCGCCGAATTTAAGACGCTAACTTTTTCGATTGGCTGTGGGTTGTTTGGCTTTATTCCAAACCAGATTTGGTTTTCGAATCCAGCGTCAACCAACAAACGCTTCAGCTCAGACCTGCGAAAGCTGTGAATGAAAATTTGGTTCACGTTTCTGTAGGTCGCAGTGCGATCCCCCAGTTCCGACTTTCCCCGGACGTGATCCAAAGCAGATTTCAGCATCCATTTCAGGCCGCCGGGGTGGCGCAGCTGAAACAACAAATTGTGAGCGTGAAGAATCCAGAATCCGCCTGGTTTGAGTATTCTTCGAACGTGCTGAAGAAAGCGTAGTCGGTTCTCGGCTCCTTCGATCATTCCCAAAGTGCTGAACATGCTGATCCCGTGATGCAAGGATTGATCGGCTAGCCCGTCGAGTTCCACCAGATTGGCTTGCACTCGAAATAGCCTATTTGTCGTGATCGCAGAGCTGGTGGATTTCTCGCCTAACACTTGGAGCATCGACTCTGAGAGATCAACGGCCAATCCGTGATAGCCATTTTCGATTAAGGGCAACAGTGATCGTCCGGTACCACAGCCAAAATCCCCGATGATGGTGGCGGGCTCGGAAGAAGATGGCAAAAGCGGTGGTAGGTACCGGTTAATGATCTGCCAATCAGCCAAAGTTAGAGGATCGGATTCCAGAAAGTCGTCGTACTGGCCAGCAATTGATTTTGCACGAACATAATCCCAATTTCCCGGTGTGACTCCCGGGGGAATCAACCACCCTTGTTGGCCCTTCGATTGGGTTAATTTGGACTTTGGGTTGTTCAAAGAATCTTTTCCGACCTTTCCGAATTTGCCGCCCACTTGCCGTTGTTTGCTGGTATCTGTTATCGTCCCGACTGGCAAAGGGCACAATCGCAAAGCCGATTTCAGTCGTCCGATGATTGCCATTTCATTTTGTATTGATCCATTTGATCCGTTGACTTAGTTGGAGAAGTGTTGTGGCAATTAAGGTTGCAATTAATGGTTTTGGGCGTATTGGACGTTTGACTTTCCGAAACTTGATGGCTCGCAAAGACGAGTTCGAAGTGGTTGCGGTTAACGATTTGACCAACAACAAAACGCTGGCCACATTGCTTAAGTACGACAGTATCCACGGTCGTTTTCCAGGCACCGTTGAGTTTGATGATGAGAACTTGACCGTCAACGGTAAAAAGATTCGCGTGTTCGAAGAACGTGATCCAGGCAAATTGCCTTGGGGCGATCTCGGTGTTGATGTTGTTGTCGAAAGCACCGGAGTTTTCCGTGGCCGAGCAACAGACGGCAAAGCGGGTTACGATTCACACTTGGCTGCCGGTGCCCGCAAGGTCGTCATCAGCGCTCCTGCCAAAGATGCTCCTGATTTGACCTGTGTCCTCGGCGTTAACGATGACCAAATCACAGACGAGATGAAGTGTATCTCAAACGCGAGTTGCACGACCAACTGTCTCGCGCCGGTTGCAAAAGTCCTCAACGATTCGTTTGGCATCACTTCAGGTTTGATGACCACGATTCACGGTTACACCAACGACCAAAACGTATTGGATGCACCTCACCCGGACCTTTACCGTTCACGTGCAGCTGCGATCAACATCATCCCGACTTCGACTGGTGCCGCGGAAGCAGTCGCACTCGTGATTCCAGAACTCAAAGGCAAACTGACTGGAATGGCGATGCGAGTTCCAGTTCCAACTGGAAGTGTTGTTGACCTTACCGTTAATCTTGGGAAAACAGCTTCGGTTGAAGAAATCAATGCCGCCGTCAAGGCTGCAGCCGATGGGCCGATGAAGGGCGTTTTGGAATACACAGAGGATCCGATTGTTTCTTCTGACATCATCGACAATCCTTACAGTTCAGTTTTCGCTGCCGACATGACGAAGGTTTTGCCTGGTGACGCCAACATGATTAAGGTCATCAGCTGGTACGACAACGAGTGGGGCTACAGCTCACGAACTGCTGACTTGATTGCAAGAATTGGCAAGTAGGCTGATTTCGAGCATAATATGGCCGTCCATTCGCGGCTTAAGAGTTCACACCTACACCGAGTGAATTCAAATGGAAAGATTCAAAGGCGCGAGTTATTCGCGCCTTTTTTTATGGCTTCATGAAACAACGAGCACTCAACTGGAACCAATCTCTCGATCAGGGGCCAATCCCGTTCGACAGTATTCCGTTTTCGCCGGGCAAATTTAAGCGCGCCGTTCGTTTGATCGAAAGCACACTTAAGCGGCCGCCAAAATTCGGTGTCTGTCTTTGGTGGCCCGACCAGCAGCCATGGATTCATCCGCAAGATACTGAGTTGGCGGAGGCCTTCATTCCCGGGCGACGAGTTTTTCGTCGTGACGAGTGTGAGAACGTTTCTGATCAACAATTGGGATATTCACGACTGAGCTATGGTGACGTTCAGTTGCGGGTGCTTCCTGCCGTTTGGATGGAGCTGAGATTCGAAGGTTTTGAGTTGGGTGATTTGGTCGAGATCAAATCTCAAAATGGAAAACTTCGGCCCGGGATCGCTGAGATTAGCGAGATACAGTGGAATCGCCATCAGAAGTTTATTGAGTACACGCTCAAGCGGAATGGCCGGCCCATCAATCGAACTTTTAGTGCGAGTGATATCCAGCCAGTGACTCGGTTAGGTTCGCACTTGTCGGAGCGCGAGTTAACGATTGCTTCGTTTTCAGGTGGACGTTGAAACGGCGATCGTTGGTTGGAGCAATAGAACGCTGGAACGGCAGTAAACGCGAGCTTAAGAACTTCAACGTTTGCTAGCTTTTTATGGACGTTCAGTGAGGGCGTTTTTCTTGAAACCTCTCTCCTACTGGCCCCACCGGTAGAAACCGCCGCCTCAGCGGCAGAGAGGGATCGCCCCGTCCCATCCATTCACCTCACCTATGGTCGCCATTACGCGTGACTTGCTGATTCTCGCCCCTCCCCGGGACCTGCCTGCCACATGCGAGAGGGTTTTACCTCAATCAGGGCGTTCTAGGCGATGTTAGTGCCAGAATTCGAGGCCTCGTACCAGGTTGACAACATTCCAAAGCCGTTTTGGCGAAAACTGGATACGATGCAGTTTGACACTGTTGTTCGTGCGATAGTCCCAAGCAGCAATTGTATGAACGAATGATAGTGAGCCAACGACCTAAGCGAAGGGATTACAACGGCAACTGGGCGTTGTGGCGTCAAAACCATTGCAGCACCTTGGGCTGTCAAACATTCCCGCTTTACACTGAAGTTGTAGGCCTTTGCGATAAGTGAACTCAAAGCGGCGAGCAATGTCACTCGAGCCACTGAACTTCAGAAGTTGTCTGGAACAGGCAATGCATACGCTGACGGAGCGGGCCAACAATCGAGGCTTGGCGCGTCGTGAAGAAGAACCGATCGAGTACGCTGGAATCGACGAGACGAGTTTCGGTCGTGCGCAAGACCACATCTCACTGACCATCAATCGGGCCAGCTCTTCTCTGGTTCAGTCGGCGAATTCTTTGTCGGTCCGCGCCAAAAACAGGCTTGTTGTTAAAACAAACTGCGCCCCGATAGTAGGAAATAGAAGGGCTACGTTTCCGGCCAAGTACGAACAGATCGAAGGCATTCGCATTCTTGAGAAACATTGGGAACGCCTCAATTAAACATCTTCACCAAATTTCTACTCAGCAGCCTGATCATCTTCCGTTGTTTCATCGACCGGACGAGGCTGTTGA
>CAZQQR010000035.1:16330-25931 GCA_964595515.1 uncultured Pirellulaceae bacterium | reverse complement strand
AGGCTCTATTTCAAAAATAGATTTTTGGCAGCCAGAACTGCAGAATCGTCTTTGAGAACATCACCAGCCGCAGTGCCATTGCCCAGCACCTGACCACCCCAGACCATTTTCATGTAATTGGCAGAAAGCCTGAGCGACTCAAACATCGGCTGGGCTTGCTCGGCGGGACCGGCTGAAGCAGAAATAGCCCAAAGATGTTTTCCGACCATGCGATTACGAAAATCCAGGCTTTCGACCCGCAACCATGCACTCCAGTAGTCCAAGTAGAGCTTGAGAGGCGCAGGGACGCTGTACCAGTAGACTGGCGTAACGAATACGAGATGCTCACAGTCAACCGTTGCGTTGAAAAGGCTCAACTCATTTCCAGTTGGAACTGTGTAACCGTTTGGATCGTGTCGCAGATCTTGGAAAGGAGGAAGCTCAAAATTAAGCAACGAATACCAGTCTTGGGTGTTCGCAGGTTCCAAAGATTGTGCAGCAATTCGGGCTAGTTGTTCTGAATTTCCGTTCTCACGTGCGCTGGCGAGCAAAAAAGAATATCTTGCCATGGTCTTTTGTTTCCGTAGAAAAAATCACTGGCAGGTTGATGGCTGACAAATGGAATTGCCAATCGGTGAACGCACAGGTTTACTGCTCAACAATATTTTGTTCGGCGTTCTTGCCGACTTTGCTGCGAAGCGGTTCATTTCTCTCAAAACGAGCCACCTGCTCCTGACAGATTTTTTGCTTGTTCTCCGGAGCGATCTCCAACGCTTTCTTGGACCATTTGATGGCGTTGTCCCAGTCGCCCAGCTCTGCATAAGCCGTTGCGAGGGTGTCGAGTTGGTACCAATCTTCAAACTCAGAAAATTCACAAGCGGCCTTAGCTTTTTCAAGCGCTTTCTTACCGTCTCTAAATTTTTCATCTGGGCAAGTCGCAAAGAACCAGGCGAAACCGTTGAGCGTTTCGTCAAGTTTTGGAGCAAGTTTTTCAGCCGCTTCAAAATCCTTGACGGCTTTTTCATAGTCGCCTTTGCCAAACCAAGCGACGCCGCGATTGGAAAGCGCAAACGGGCTGTTTGGGTTTAGTTCAATATGTTTGCTGTGATCCTGAATCGCTTGCTCAAAGTTTGCCTTGCTGACATGGCACACACCTCGGTTTCCGTAAGCAATCGAGAGTCGAGGAGCCTGACGGATTGCACGATTAAGGTCGTAGATTGCTTCATCGACTCGATCAAGTTTAAACAGGACCCACCCGCGGGCGTTAAGTGCCATTGCATTTTTGGACTGCTTGTCGACCGCTTGGTCCGCGTACTTGTAGGCCAGATCATAATCTTCTTCGATCAGGGCGACGTTACTCAATCCGACGTAGGCGTCGGCAAGTCGTTTGTCGATCTCGCTTCCTTTTTGGTAATCGACTTTCGCACCTTCAATATCGTTAAGGCCAAGTTTTGCACTTCCTCGACTGACAAACCAAAGTGCGTGCCGGTCATCAAGTTTGATGGCGTTATCGTAAGCCTTAACTGCTTGTTTGTGATCGCCCATCGTGTAAAAAACCAAACCGATATTGAAATGAGCATTGGCTAGTTTTGGGTCCAAGTCGATGGCTTGTTTAAAGTCGCCGGCCGCCAAATCATTCTTGCCCTGAGACTTGAGAACGATCCCTCGGAGCAACCATGTCATTGGGTTTTTGCGATTAAGGGCAAGGGACTCATTTAAGTCTTTGAACGCTGGAGCGAATTGCTCAAGCTCATGGTAAAGCGTTCCGCGAATAGCCAACGCGATTGCATCTCTTTCGTTGTTCTTGATTCGTTTGGAGAAATGACGCATGGCCATGTCCAGGTTCATCACGTTTTCAAGTGGAACCCATCCCTTGACGCCCTGGAGGTAACACCACTTTCCATTCACTTCGACCACGGTATGAAGACTTCCCTCAAACACGCGCTCGATGCTCTTGCTTTCCAGTTTCGAATCGATGTTGGCTGTTACAACGACGCGGTCACCGATTTGTTGAGCTTGAGATTCTGCAGGTCGAAGTGCGAAAACCGCAAGTATAACAAACAGGACCAGAGCGACTTGGCCGGTAACGCGAATTGGACAGTTGATATTGAACATGGAAACGTTTTTAAAAATTGTGTTTGTAATGAGGAGGGTACGTCAGGTTAAAACTTGCACCGTTTTTTTGCAAACGGCAATCTGTTATTGGATCACCAAGCTCGGCAGAATTCGAGATCTAACTGCCATTATCTTGCCCAATCGGAAGAGGTTATCGAATTCGTTTGGGATAGAGCGGACTATTCTCATCATCGGCGACAGCAAACTGTGGACTTTGGGATTCTATTTCCCGATGCAAAACCTGCCAAAAACCAAATCAAGGATGTCGTCGGTATAAATGGTACCCACGACATAGCCTAGGTCCTGTAGCGCCTGCCGAATTTCGGCGGCAACCAGTTCTTCGCCCATTTGATTGGCATTAATCTCTAACGCTCGTTCCAGCGAGCGGCTGGAGTCCCGCAAACTCTCTGACGCTCGGGCAATCGTCGAGCCCACGACATTGGATTCAACGTGGGTTCCTGTGATGATTTCAACTAATTGCATTTCCAATTCGCGTTTTCCCCCCGCGTCTTTGCTGCTGACGGAGACGGTTGGAACATGAGAACTCAGTCCACTGGGAAGCTCTGCACGAAAGGTAGGTAGGTCGGATTTCGTCAAAACAATCAACTCAGGAGCATAGTTCTCGATCGCGTTCAACTCCCAAGGCTCCCACGTGCGCGAGCCATCAACACAGAGAACTCTCAATTCCGCTTGAGACTGTTGTTGCTCCCGATGGTCTTGAGCCGCTTTGCCAATCTTGTCGTTTCGAGATTCGTAACCAGCGGTATCAATGAGTTCAACTGGAACGGTGTTGATTTCAATCCTCGCCGAAATAAAGTCCGTTGTCGTTCCAGAGATGTCAGTCACAATCGCGTCACGTTTTCCAGTGAGCAAATTAAAGAGGCTGCTTTTCCCAGAATTCGGCAGTCCAAACAAGACGACGCGCGTGTGGTCAGCGCGTAGGTTTCTGGAATCGACTTGGGCTAGAATCGATTTCAATTGATCGTTGCATTCACCAAGTTTCATGTTTAGGACTTCTTGAGTAATGAACTCGATGTCTTCTTCGACGAAATCCAAACCCGCCTCAAGTTCCGCCAGCACGTCCAAGAGCTGTGTTCGAAGTTTTCCAAGCGGGCCAGCCAATCCTCCCGCCAATTGCTCCAGCGCTGTATTAAGTTGTGAGTCACTGTCGGCATCGATAACCGCTAAAACCGCTTCGGCTTGAGTAAGATCAATTCGACCTCCTAGAAACGCGCGAAGCGTAAACTCACCGGCGTTAGCCATTCGAACCGTCGGACTATCGTTAGCAGTCGATTGGCAAAGGTCTTCAACAACGCATTCCAATAGAGGCGGCGATCCAATCGTGTGGAACTCAGCCGTCGGTTGTCTTGTGTAGCTTTTGTTGCCAGGCCAGACTAATAGTCTTCCCGAAAGACCACTAATGGAATTGAATCGAACATTCCATGACGAGGGTCGGCTAGGCTGCGACCTCAGGTTTTCAAGATCCAGCGGTAACTGATGTTCTAACAGTTCAGGATCAGCCGAAAAATTACGGGCGATACAATCAAGCGTTGCTGGTCCACTGATTCGAACGATGCCGCGAACGGACGAACCTGGAGCCGAAGCGATCGCCACAATCGTGTCTTCAACGTCAAAAGTCATTTCGCTGTACCGTCGTCGCGGCGAAAAATGGCAAACCTAGATCCAAACGGCCCATTTAGTTCCCACGTTGCTTAAGCCGCTTTTTCCGGTCAGCGTTACGCTGCTTTCGATCCATCGCTTCGGCTTCTTTACGATCAAACTCGGCCTTCCGCTTTGTTTCGACTTTTTTGGCTTCTTTGGGAGACATGTCAGACACACTCAATTTCGACGTGTCCAAGACGGGTTTTGGAAGCATCTTTCGCTCAACGATTGCCCACAAACTGGATGTGATAAAGTACAGACACAATCCGGATGGAAATTTGAAGAACATGAATCCCATCGCGAGCATCATGAACGTCATCATTTTCTGCATCATCTTTTGCTGATCATCCGTTGGCGGCGGAGTGAACAGTTTTTGCTGCGCGATGAATAGAATCATGGTCGCGATCGGCAGGATGTTCAGATACGGGCCAAGCCAGCTGGCCTCTTCACCCAATCCAAACGGCATCCAGTTTTGCCAGTCCATCAGTCGGTCTGGAGCCGCAAGATTGGAACACCAGCTCATTCCCGGAAACAGCGGTTGGTCCCTCAGTGCGATGTCAACGTTCAAGGCTTTGTAGAGCCCGTAGAAAATTGGCAGCTGAAAGAACATCATGAAACAACCGCCGAACGGGTTGAAGTTGTGTTTCTTGTACAGCTCTCGCTGGGCAGCCGCCCGTTTCTCCATATTGTCTTTGTGTCTCTCCGCGATCTCTTTCATCTCGGGTTGCAAGTGCGCCATCATCTGAGCGTTCAGTGCAGCCTTACGTGAAAACGGAATCATCGCACAACGGACCAGAACGGTCAGCATGATGATCGCTAATCCATAGCTAAAATTACCGGTGATCCAGTAGAAAAAGTGCAGGACTTTGACGAGCACCCAAGAACACCAGGAGAACCAACCAAACGTTCGAACGTCATCTAAACCGTATTGTGCGAGCGTGGGTACTTCTTTGGGACCGCAGAACACATCGAACGATTGTTTATAAGTCCCGCCAGGCCCGATTTCTAACGGAGCTGTCATTTGGAACGTGACGTCCATCAGTTTTTGAACTCGAACGTTGTCAGGGATCTTGGGGATCGCAGTTCGAGTGCCGTTTAGAAAAGCAGAAACGCTGTTTGTGGTGAAGCTTTGTCCTTCAGGCAAATCGGGAATGAGAGCGATGTTGAAATAGTGTGCATCGACACCAGCCCAATAAAGCTGACGTTCTTTTTCGTCAGTTTTGCTCCAGTCGCAAATGTAATTGACCTTAGGCGTTTTCTTTTTAGCGCCACTTACGATTTCTGGGCAGCCCCAGAACACGTAAGAGTTTGCTTCGGTTGAGCCGACGATATCGCGAGCACCACCGATGGATCCGATCGCAGTTTGGCGACCGTGGATTTTATAACCGTACCACCAAGTTTCGGCTGGAATGCCGGTCGGCCCATCGAGTTCAAACGCAAGTTTTTGGGCTACATCCGCTTTGTTTTCGACTTCCAAGTCAAACTTGATATGGAATGTTCGCGAGTCAAGACTGTCGATTGTCTCAGGATTCAGGTCCGGCAAGCGGTATTTTTTTCGAACAACAATGGGACCTTTGAGTTCGAACTTTTCGAGTGTTTGTTCGTCCAATGTAAATTCAAATTGGATCTCCATCGGGTCGCCGGTCGGAACAAGCTCCCAGTTACCGTCTCGCATTTCCGCGTCGAGATCTGGCCAAGCTTTGCCTAATTCGGCATGCGGTTGGATGACGGAGAAAACGAACGATTCAGGGTAATCAAACGTCGGATCGACCCAACCTGGTTCCGGACGCATCAATTCGATCGGCTTGGTTGTCAGCTGTATCTCACCGAGTGTTTTGTTTTGACCATTTCGTTTGACAACGAGTTCTACCGTATCGCCAGGTTTGGTTTTTGTTTCGAGAACTTCCTGCCAGTCAGCTTCGTTAACAATCGATTCGCTATTCAGTGAAACGATGATGTCGCCGACGAGGACACCGCCATCGCCAGCAGGCGTCCCATTGCCGACGGTTCGGACCAATAATCCTTTGGGAGTGTCCGTGCAATCAAGCTCTCCGATGTAGCCGCCTTCGAAAACGATATCACGGTACTTGTACCGGCGGTCTTTGCGGCTGGCGTCACGGAAATTCAATTCAACGCGGCGGAGCGTAGCGCCCCTTTTGTTTGCCGTGATTAAATATCGCGAACTGCCGTCAGGGTTGAGGGAGCCGATGGTAACAAATTCGTCTTTGGCAATTGGACGAGTTGTTGCATCAGGGTTTTCATCATCCTTGGCTTCGTTAGTTTCAGGATCTTTTTCCTCGGTCGCCTTGGGAGTAGATGCCTCGGATGGTTTTTCGGTGGACTGATCAGATTGGTCTTGGGTCTGATCGCCTTTTTCGGCCGGAGTAAAATCTTTGTTGAGATCTAGATTGGCGGGATCTTCCTGTGAGTCATTAAGTGCGACGTCAGCGGGCTGGTCGACTGGGCCTTTTTTGGGGGCCTCCCCGAACATGCCTTGCAGCAGCAATGCCGTCATCATGATGGCTGATGACAAGAAAATAAAAGTTATAGCTTTGCCGGTGTTCACTTAAGCAAGTCCGAATTTAAAGAGGCGCACAGTCGGTGGTCGGGCATGGTGAAGGCTTGCTTGATGGAAGCCAGTGCTGCCCTTTCGATATCACTATTCTCCGAACATCGACAAATATTGGAAAGGGGGATTCCAAGGATTGAAAATAATACAGCTGAGTGGGAATTGCGGGTGGATCTAAAAATTGCGGTGGATGTCAGTTGGTCTAAGTCGGGAAATGACACCATGAGCAGGGTCGTCGCGGTGGAAGATTTAACCAACTGGTCGACGACACTGCGACACTGCCAGTTTGTATGACCGGCGCTGGCAAGTGGGCCTGGATCTTTCGCCTGTTCGGATTTATCAGCTGGGCGTAGTCCGAAACTGAAGTCTCGAATAACTTTTCCGTTAGCGGCCTTCTAGCAACCGGTCACCAAGGAAGTCGTCCAGATCGGCGATGGCAAGAATTTTCTGCCGAGTATCGGCTGGGTTGTAGTCGACTCGCCGGAATTCGATTTCATTCCCGTCAAGAATCACGTAGCTGCATCGGGGGTCGCTGTCGCGCGGCTGGCCAACGCTTCCGACATTGATCATCAGCTTTTGGTCACCAAGCGTATAACGGTTACTGATTTCACTTGGAGAATAAAAACGAAAGTTCTCTGTGAAGACGCCAGGGACGTGGGTGTGACCTTGGAAACAATATTTCTGAATGAAGCCAAAGATCCGTTCGATTTTTCTTTGGTTGTAGATGTCTTCTGGAAACACATATTCGTTTAACGGGCTGCGAGGCGAGCCATGAACAAACATGATGTCTCCCTCGCGATGGGTGCGAGGTAAACGAGCAAGAAAATTCCAACGCTCTTCTGCTCCGCTTTCCCTTTGGTTTTCAAGTTGACTGCGTGTCCAAAAAATTGCTTTCTCGGCGCCGCTGCTAAAACCTTCCGGGTCAAACAAAGCCCCGTTGTCGTGGTTTCCAAGCAACGTCAATTTGAATCGTCGGCAAACGTCGATGCACTCGCGTGGATTGGGACCGTAACCAATGACGTCGCCAAGGCAGTAGATGTCCTCGATGCCCTGAGATTCAATGTCTTTCAAGACGGCATTGAGAGCTTCGAGGTTTCCATGAATGTCGCTCAGAATAGCCCGCTTACCCATGGTGGTTCCTGTTCAGCCAGCTGGAATGGAGATGTGTTGGAGTGTGTCAGACGACGAATCGGTGATCCGCCATGTTACGCGGATTTGCGATCAAGGTGTATACGAAAAACCGCACGAGAGAGCGTTTCACCTTGAAAAATCGTTGCTTCCGGCTCGAATCGACAACGTTTTAGTTCAACATCTTTCGACAGTGTTTGGCAAGCCGGTTGGCAAAACTGGAGGTCGGGATTCAAACGAAATCGCGTTTAACGTCCAGTAAGCAAACGGTCGCCGAGCATATTGTCTAGCTCGGGAATGGCATGAATCTTTTCGCGAGTCTTGTGGCAGTCGTATTCAATTCGCTCATACTGAAGCGTTTTTTCTTCGGTGTCGAGAACAACGAAACATGATTTAGGATTACCATCACGAGGTTGCCCAACGCTTCCAACATTGATCATCTTCTTTTCATCACCGAGGCGAAAAAAGTGATCGTGGTCTTCAGGCGTGAGGAAGGCACCGCCCTCTGTGAATACTCCTGGAATATGCGTGTGCCCCTGGAAGCAGCTTTTTTCAAACCGACTCATCAAGACTTTGAGGATTTCAGTTTCGTAAACCGTTTCGGGAAACACATACTCGTTGGTTGGATCACGAGGCGATCCGTGAACAAACAGAAACTCGCCTTCGTCATGACGTCGAGGAAGCTCGCCAAGAAAGTCCCATCGTCGATCTGCTTTTTCCAAATCAGTTGTGTCGTTTTCTAGTTGCTCACGAGTCCAGAAAATTGCTCTCATCGCGATCGGGTTGAAGCCCTCTGGATCAAACAACGCGGCTTGATCGTGGTTGCCTAAAATCGTAAGACTGGAAACCTCGATGACTTTGTCGAGACAAAGAATGGGATCAGGGCCGTAGCCGATGATGTCACCCAGACAAACAATTTCGTCGATGTTTAGATCCCCGATTCTTCCAAGCACTGCAGTGAGTGCTTCGAAGTTGCCGTGGATGTCGCTTATAATGGCCCGCTTCACAGAAAAGCCTTTGAACTAGTAGTTTGTGGATGGCATGTGTTTTAGTAGTGCCATTTTGGTGCGATTTTTCGGAGTCAATTGATGCAGCGGGCAGAATCCAATTCGAATGACCCCTCAGGCATTTTGTCCCATTTGGCAAGTGCTTTTCCTAGAACCCTATAAAATCAGCAGGGACATAGTTTAAAAACAAGTAACACTTGTTGCAATCGACCAAGAAAGTTATTGAATTGACCGAATCGGACTCAAATTTGTTTATCCTCGCGATCGATACATCCTCGCAAGTCACTTCAGTCGCGCTTTTGGACGGCCCAAACCTGATTGCAGAGTCGAAATCGAAAGATTTGCCGGCGATATCCCGCCAATTATCGGGAAATTCGAGCTCTGATCGCGGCGATCAGCTGCCGTCCGGATTCACAAAAAAGCGAAACAAAGGCCGCAATCGGTCTTCTCGCGTTTTCCCACCAGGCGCTTCGGTATTGCTGGCTCCGATGATCAAAGAGCTGTTGACTACCCAAAAAGTGGGACTTGATCAGATTTCGATAGTTGCACTGGCGTTTGGACCAGGTCTTTTCACCGGTCTGAGAGTCGGTGTTGTGACCGCAAAATCACTTGCTTATTCTACCGGAGCAAAACTGATTGGCGTGAACACACTCGAAGTCATTGCAGCACAAACCGCCTGCGAAATGAGCCTGCCTCAAGAGTCAGAAATACAAGTCGTTTTGAACGCCCAACGTCAACAGCTTTTCTCAGCCAACTACCGAACCGCCAGTAACTGGAACGTGATAGAGTCTCAACCGAACAGGATTTTGGACCGAGAGTCCTGGCTGGAGTCGGTGGAAAGCGGACTGGTAACAGGAGCCGGATTAAGGCCAATTGAGGGTCAGTTGAAAGAGAAGAGCGGGCTTCAATTGTCGCCATCGAATTGTTGGGACTGTTCGGCCGGGGCTGTCGGAAAACTCGCTTTCCAGAAATCATTGGAAGATCGGTTTGATGATCTTTGGACGTTGCAGCCGCTTTATTTTCGACCAAGTTCTGCGGAAGAAGTGCGTCAGAAAAAGCTCGACGCCGAGGGCAAGGTTTCCTGACAGGCTGTCAAATTGACTGTCAGATTTTGAGTGTTTTTGTTGCGTTTCCCGCTTTT
>CAZQQR010000035.1:11693-16230 GCA_964595515.1 uncultured Pirellulaceae bacterium | reverse complement strand
TCCGCAACAGTTGGAACTGATTTGTTTTTGTTGACGTCCATTCGGATACGTTCCCTGTCCAACCCCCCGTGAACCGTGAATCATCGTTTTCAAAATTTTTATCCATCTAAAGTCTCCGACGGTTCGGCAATTGAACCCGGAACGATTCTGGTTGCCTCACCTAATCTTAATAACACCCCGTTTCATCGGGCGGTTGTTTTAGTGCTTCAGAATACCCAACAAGGCACGTTTGGCGTCACTCTGAATCGTCCGGCCACCGACGAGATCCGAACCGCTTGGACCCAGATGACCGGAATGCAAATTGATGGTAGCTCGATCGTCCAAGGAGGACCGATCGATGGCCCTGTGTTTGCGATTCATCGTGACGAATCGTTGGCCGAGCATCATGTTTCCACCAATGTGTTTTTGTCGGCTGAAAGTGAAAAGTTTGAGCAACTTGCGATGCAGTCAGAAACCGATTTCCGAATCGTATTTGGAGTCGCGGGTTGGCAAAACGGACAACTTACCGAAGAAATTCAGCAGGGCCATTGGCTTCCGTTACTCAACAAAACGGAGTGGGTATTTGAGGATCCAACAATGCTTTGGGAGAAAACGATCCGAGATTACGGTCAACAGCTTTTCTCAAGTGTTGTGGGGATTCACTCATTTCCTCAAAGTTCGATGGTGAATTGAGATCGAACTCAGCACAAATTGGCTCACACTTCCCTTATTGCGTCAAGAAACTATTATTTAACCGCACAAGTTTGAGTTTCAATTCGTACAGAGAAACTGAAACAACTTGCACCTGATATTTCTCAGCACACTCAAACGAATTAATTGGAGAATTAGAATGCGTTCCGGCAATACAATGTCCCTTATCCTGGCCGCGATATGCATGGCTGCTTTTGTCTCGATCGGATGTGACAATCCTGGGTCCGCTACCAGCAGCAATGGCTCACAAACGGACACCCATGACGATCATGATCATGGAGACGATGGCCACGACCACGATGGGCATGATCATGACGCTCATCCTGCCCACGGTCCCAACCACGGGCACGTGTTTCACTTGGATACCGATGACTACGAAGGCGAGTGGGCCAAGTACAAGGATACCAACACGATTCGAATGTTTATCCTTGATGCTGCTGGCAAAAAGAATGTGCCCGTCAAAGTCGATAGTTTCATTGTCAAACCTAAGGCTGGCGACGAAGAGATTGTCTTTGAGCTAGAAGCCGAGGACGTTGACGAAGATGGTAAGACGGCCACATTCATGCTGGACGATCAAGATCTCTCCATCGCAATTCCTTTGGGCGTCGACATCGTAATCACGTCTGGAGATCAAGTTTGGAAGGGCGAGATCAAAGCTCACAAACCACTTGATCATTAATCAAGACTTTGGCGCTACCGGCCAACTTTGGCCAACCAGTCAATAAGATCAAACTTAAGCCCGGCATTCTTGCCGGGCTTTTTTTCCAGCCTTCGCCGTAGGATGAATATCCACGCCAAACATCTTGCTCGATGACCACACGTAAATTGCAACAATTTGTTATGAAGCAAAGGCCGAATCTGGAGGCTCAATCCCGCGCTACTACTCAACGTAGCATTTCCCAGTTCGACTGATGTTAAAAGGATTTTGATCGAAAACGGGACGGCAAAATTTGTCCAATTCAACGACAAAATTACTGACAATTATTGGCAAATTCAAAGAATTAATGGCTTGGTTGTAGCCACAATATTGATTTCAAGCAAAAATGGTATCTCGGTTTGATATCAATCTATCGGTGAATCGGTAGAACCTCCGATTTGCACCTCTGCCTTTCAACTATGAATCCTGAAGTCGCGGTTTTGATGACGGTCTACAACGGCATGCCTTACCTTGAGGCATCTGTCGAGTCGGTCCTGAATCAAACACTTCAAAATTTTACCTTTATCATCGTAGACGACGGTTCCAAAGACGAAACCGTCGCCTATCTCGATAACTTGACGGATCCTCGAGTAAAAGTGATTCGTCAAAAAAACCAGGGAACTGCTGCAGCGGCTAACCATGGTCTTGAGTACATCGATACCGATTTTGTCGCGCGGATGGATGCCGACGATATCGCGATGCCAGATCGGCTTGAGAAACAACTCAAGTTTATGAAGTCACATCCAAAAGTTGGACTTTCAGGCGCCCAAGTTGCTCCCATTGGTGACAAAAGTGTTGGGAAAAGTCTCAAGCTTCCGCAAACCCATGAGGGAATTTTCGGCGCCATGATGATGGGGCGCCATGGACTCGCCCACAGTTCAATTATTATCCGAACAAGTGTTTTGAAAGAGCTTGGCGGGTATTGGAAGTTGCCGCTCATCGATGACTGGGACATGATGCTCCGCATGGGAGAAGTCTCAGAATTGGCCAACGTCCCGGATGTTCTGTTGAACTATCGCGTTCATTCGGGAAGTTTGAACGGTCAGTCGATGCTTCGAATGCATCGTCATATTAGTTACGCGATCGAACGAGCCAATAGGCGACAATCGGATCGTCCTCAAATTTCATTCGATGAGTTTCTGGAGCAACAAGAACAACGTCCTGCGCTCGAAAAGGTTTCCGAGAAAGTGCACGTCTACGCTCTCGCGCAATACCGAATGGCGGTCGCCGAAATTCATGGCGGCAAAAAAATCAAAGGTACAGGGAGACTGGCTTGGTCAGCACTCTGTTCGCCTTCTCGAACTTATTTCCGGATCAAGCGAATTTTGACAGGTGATAAGGAATCTGCCCCAGTTTCGATTTCTGAAGAAGTTTCGGAGGCAAACGTCAGCCCAGTGGCGAATTCGCAGGACATCGTGGCTGAGCCGCACGAAGTAAACGCTTCCTAGAACTTCTTGGGTTGTCGGAGATCTAGAGGTCGGAAACTGAACAGGGGTCTGGTGAGTTCTCCAATCAGATCAAATCGACCTTTCGTCGAACACGACTACGCTTGCGGCAATTCTCGCAGACCCCTGAAACGATTAATCGATGACTGGACACCACGAAATTGTTCGCTTTGGCGACCTCGTTTCGAATTTGAATTAGGTCTTCGCTTTGAAATTCAATCAGTTGTTCACACTTGGTGCAATATAGATGATCGTGTTGCGGGTATCCGTAGTCGTGCTCGAAAACGCTTCGCCCATCAAGCGCAAACTTGCGCAATAACCCAGCGTCAACAAATTCCGCCAACGTTCGGTAGACGGTGGGACGACTGACATAGCCTTTTTCTCCTCGTGATGGGAGTCGGTCGATCAGCTGGTCGGCATCAAAATGGTCGTGTTCTTGAAAAACGGCTTTGAGCATCAATCGACGTTGCTCTGTGTTTCTCATTCCACGACTTTGAAGGTAATCACTAAAACGCTGCGTCGGTGTCAAAGCAACTTTGACGGGCACCAGCCGGTTGTCTTCGTTCCGGCCATTTTTGCTAATTGTGTTTTCCGACATGGATGACCCTTTGATACTTATTGAGACAAGAATGTTTGCTTGTTCCCGTAAAACTAGCGATTTTTCAAGGCTGGTCTCAATAAGATTTTAAAGCCGCTGACCCGGAATTCAAGGTGAATTAAATCGGCTGACGGAAGTCGAAACGCGTATTTGTGGAAAAGCGAGATGAATCGGGAAATATGGTTTTGGGTGACTGCCTCCGCGAGCTGCCGGAGTTGCGTCGCAGCGTACCGAACCAGCAAGCGATTGAGGGCCTATTTTTAGCGTCGGGCCAGAACGCACCGCTCTACAAAATAGCCCCTGGAGAATATGCGGCTGCCTCTGGGTTTTCTGCAACCAAAGCATCAACTTGCTTTACAAACTGATTGACTTGCGCCTTGGCAGCGCCGACCAGATTGGATTGATTTTCGAGCATGGAATCGAGTTCCGGTTTCCCAAGTGGGATTCGGTCGTCGTCCGCGATCCGAGAGATCAAATCGTTTTTGGATACTTTACCGTTTCGCAAATCGTGAACTGTGGCGACCGCGTGTTCTTTGATGACTTCGTGTGCCGTTTCTCGACCCACGCCTGCTTTTACCGCTTCCATCATGATCGTGGTGGTCAGCAGGAATGGTAAGTAGTGGTTGTTTTCCGCTTCGATCACAGCCGGGAAGCAATCAATCTGATGAAGGATTGTCAGGAAAGTCTCAAACATTCCGTCGGCTGCAAAAAAAGCATCGGGCAGCATCACACGGCGAACCACCGAACATGAAACGTCGCCTTCATTCCATTGGTCACCAGCAAGTCCCGCCGCCATGGTCTGATAGCCAGACAGAATAGTGTGAAACCCATTGACCCTTTCGCATGACCGCGAATTCATTTTGTGAGGCATGGCGCTGGAACCAGTTTGGCCTTTCGCAAAACCCTCGCTGGCTGTTTCATGTCCGGCCATCAGCCTGAGCGTTTTACAAAACGAAGATGGTCCGCTGGCGAGTTCAGTCAACAGCCCAACGGTCCGAAGGTCGAGGCTTCGCGGGTAAACCTGCCCGACATTGTCGAATTTTTTCTGAATGCCTAGGTGAGAAACGATAAGGTCTTCAAGATCAAGAGCCTTTTTAGCGTCTCCAT
>CAZQQR010000035.1:8481-11593 GCA_964595515.1 uncultured Pirellulaceae bacterium | reverse complement strand
TGATCAGTTGCAACGACCGGTGAACTTGCAACTGTTCAACGTTTTCGGTCAAGTCACGAGACGTCATGCCTTTGTGGATATGCTCGTGACCTGCGAGTTCGCAAAACTCTTCGATCCTGGCCTTTACATCATGACGAGTCGTACGCTCTCGTTGCATGATCGAAGCAAGATCGATGTTGTCGACGACTGATTCGTAGGCTTTGATTGCCGCATCGGGAATGTCGAGTCCAAGTTGTTGTTGGCCTTTCATCACCGCGATCCAAAACTCACGTTCGAGGCGGATTCGTCCTTCGGCGGACCAGATCGCTTTCATGTCATTAGAAGCGTAGCGTTCAGCAAGTACGTTTGGGATCATCGGGTTTGACTGAGATGGTGATTTTTGGAGGTTTTTGGTTTTAAAAGTGGCTACTAATAATCGTTTCCACTCGCAATGCGGCCCATTCTAGCCGTTTGCTTCGCCGGCGCGAACGAGGACGGCGTTTCGTCTTGAATCCGAAACAATTACTGAGCCTCACTCTTTGTGAAGTTCGTCGACGGTGTGAATCTAGCGACGTCATTCCATCAAGCTCATGCCAGTCTTGCAAAATCGAATTCGCACGTGACGATTCGCGGAATCTCAAAAGTTGATGTGAAATTTTTGATCGCCCGAATCTCATTTCCAACATCCGATTCTTTTGGCAAATTTGAGATTTGGATCTAAACGAAATAAGGGAATTCGAGTCCGATCTTTTTGGAAGCCAGTTTTTGCTTCGTGAAACACAATCCAAAAATCCCGTTATCCGGCACAAAGGTGGCGAATGTAGAGGTTATCACTTACGAATTGTGGTTGAATTCGATACGATTACGTCAATTGGATAACAATGTCAAACTGTACCGATCAGCGTATTTGGTGTGTTAACTTCTGCTTGATTGGTCGATAAAAAATTGGTGCGGCCAAGGACTCGGTTGGATTCATTCCGAACGATTTTTGGACGGAATCATCGCCAAGGGAGAGAGTTCTGTGGTCAGTCGATTGTCTATTGTCCTGTGCGTAGCTTTTTTTGGATTAACGAGTGTCGCGACGACTTGTTGCGGTCAAGAGGTTGCCAAAAAAGTTGACGCTGAGAAACAGGTTCCATCAAGCGAATTTCTGCTTCCTTCCTCCACCAAGGCTTGGGTCTCCGTTCCCGATCCTGCGATTCTCGAAGCCAAATTCGACGAAACTCAATTTGGGCTTCTCGCCAAAGATCCTGCGATCAAACCTTTCGTTGAGAGTTTCCAGGCCCAAGCCAAAGAATGGTTCGACGATCAAAACGTTCGACTAGGAATTAGTTTTGACGACCTTCATGGTGTTCACTCTGGCGAAGTCTGTTTGGCTGGCGTGCTTCCTCAAATTCAAGGCAATGCGGGTGGAGCACACGGTTTGGTATTGATGGTCGATGTTACCGACACCGCAAAAGAAGCCACCGAGTTGTTGAAGAAAATCAATGCGGCTCAGGTGAAGCGAGGTGCTGAAAAAAGCGAACTTACCATTTACGGAATTTCAGCCCAGCGATACACCCTTAAAGATCCCAAGCGATTTCGTAAGAACCCAACGAACTTGCAAGCGATTGTTAACAACCACTTGTTGATTTGTGATAACGAAGTCATCTTCCGTGACCTTCTTCAGCGATTGGCGATGCCCGCCAAAGTGAAAAAGGCTCAAACACTTTCAGCCCAAGTCGCGTTTGCGAAAGTCATGGAAAAAACTGACTTGAAAAAACACGCTGATCATATTCGCTGGTACGTTGACCCTTTTGGTTACGCTCAATTGGCACAGGAACTAGACAAGGAAGAGCGCGTTAGCCGCCCCCAAAGTGATGACTGGGTAAAGACACTCAAGGATCAAGGCTTTGGAGCTTGGAAAGGAATTGGGGGCCGTGTCTCAATTGCAACGGGAGAACATGAGGTCCTACATCGGACTTTCACGTATGCACCTCGAAAATCAAACACCCCCAATGCCAAACGAATGTTCGACTTGTTCGATTTCTCCGGCAACAAACTGGAACCACAGTCATGGGTGCCCGCGGACTGCTCGGCTCACGTAACCGTTAACTGGCAGTTATCCAAAGCCCTGACCAGCGTTGGGCATTTGTTCGACGCGTTCATGGATAACCCAGGCGACTGGAAACGATTGCTGCATGATCTCAAAGCAGATCCGGATACGCCGATTGATATCGAAAAACTTGTTGGGCTGATCGACAATCGTTTCACGGTTGTGTCAGCATTGGAATCGCCAGTCACCGAGACGAGTGAACGAGTCGTGATTGGTGCTCCAATTAAGGGCCAACCGGAATACATCTTTAACAGTCTCAAGAAAGCTCTCAAGGCAGAAGAAATTAACCTCGGCGGAATCAAAGTGCTCAAGCTTGAATCTAGTTCTCAGGACGATGATTTGATTGATGACGGAGGGTTGTTTGAGCCGCTTAGCGACGACGAATTTGAGTTCGAGGACGAAGAAGAAGTCGAGCGTTTTGAGCTGTTTGCAACAAAGTACATCGTGATCCACAAAGGAAATTTGCTAGTCGCCAATGATAAGAACTACCTGAAGAAGATCTTGGCTCAAAAGGTGTCAAAACTTGCGAAACTAGAAGACTACGTTCAAGTCAAAGACGCGATCTTTGCTCTTACTAACAAAGACAAAGTTTGTTGGCAGCATTTTGGACGATTAGACAAATCCCTCGAAGCAAATTACGAGATGCTTCGGAAGGGTGAGATGGGTAAATCGGAAACGGTTCTCGCACGAATGATCAATCAAGTTTTCTCGAAGGCGGCTAAGGAACAGGCGGCTGTCGAAGGAAACACCGTGGATGAAATTCGAAAGCAAAAGCTTGACGGCTCAAAACTGCCCGAAGACTACAACAAGAGTATTGCTCCATACCTCGGCTTGATGGGTTGGGTGATGGAAGAAGACGTCGACGGTTGGAGAATCACCGGTGTCGTGCTAAAAAAAAAGGGGATGACTGAAGTTGTCCAAAAGCTTGAGGCGGATAAGGCTCAGCGATAGAGCCGCCAGCGCTAGATCGTTGGGAGCTGTGTAGAGGTTGACCACGGAAGTGACGGAATGAACGGAAGTTTTATGTGGTGTTCTCTT
>CAZQQR010000035.1:1396-8381 GCA_964595515.1 uncultured Pirellulaceae bacterium | reverse complement strand
TGCAGAGTCCATCGGACTCACCGTCAGGTTTCCGTTTCTTCAGTGTTTTCCGTGGTCAAGGAAAACTGAAGCGAATTCAACACACCTACTGGCCCTTTTTCACCTGCCATTTTTTTTGCGTGAAATCAACTCGCGCCCAAAACGGATGTTCCCGATCCGCTCTCCTGCGAACATCCTCCAGGATCACTTCGATCGAAGGCTCGACAAAGCCCCGAAACTTTGACCGGTTTCGGATTTCAATCTCATCATCGAAATCGACAAAATCCGGCGACAGCCAAAGCGTTGAATCGTGGTCGTGGTAGCTCTCAGGCTTCAGTGAGAACATATTCTTGTTGACCTTACCTTCGATCGTCATCTTACTGAGTTTCTGGCGGTCCATGAAAACAGGCGGCGTCATTCGGTTGGCCGGAAGCGAATGCATTTCGAAAAACCAATAGTAGCTGTCCATCGGACGCAGCGAGGATACGTTAAATTCGAATCCAGTCCGGTCGGGCCATCTTCGACGCTGGACTGACATCCACTCAATCGCGTTGGGAATATCCTCGGTAAAGTACTCGTTCGCCCGGCCCTGGTAATGAACCGCGATCACATCGTTGTACTTGTTCGATTTGATCCAGCGGTTTTGCGCGTCCTTCATGTCGCGAATGGCGTTCAAGTGTTTCGAGCCATTCACACAGTAGAACGGAAGATTCACATGTTGGTTTTCTTTGTAGATATTCGTGTAGCGACCGAAGTCTCCTGAGTAACCGATGACCCCCGCCCAGTGCTCTGGGTGAGCCGATCCAATGTCATAGGCACCCGTTGCCCCGACACCATGTCCAGATAAAAAGACACGATCGCTATCGATTGAAAAACTCTTCAGGCATTCCTTGAGTGCCTTTGTAACAATTAAATGCTCACGCGGTGTGAAACCCCAGGCTGCTTGGCCGCCCGGTCGCCGGTAATCAACGGTGGCAATGATGTAACCAAACCGCATCGGGTAGCTTTGGCGAACACCGAGTTTTGGCAGGTATCGGCCACACCACATATTAAGATTTTGTTCTAACGGCTGTTTTCCATCTGGAAGCGAAAGAATCAATGGATATTGCCGATACGGGTTGTACTCGGGGGGTAAATGAACAAGCACCTTGAACTGTCTTGGCTGCTTTTTGGCCAACGTGCCTGGTATCTCGACCATGAGTTCAAGTGGTTTTTCACCGGTGTAGTTCACCAATTCGGCGGGCGGCGAGATAGGCTTCATCTGCTTTAGAATCGAATCGATGTTTTTCGGATTCGCGCCTTCCAGCCCTTTGAATTCATTGAGGATTTGGGAGCGTCGAAGCGGTGTTGTCGACTTTTGCAAATACTCGCGTACCAGATCACGAACTTTGAACAGCGACTCCGAAACGACTAGCCTACTTTCAGTGTTGTTTGACCCAAGCAACCATCCTGAGATCGCCAGCGAGATCTTTTCTGAGTCAGCAACGTTTTGGCCGTTTGCCAAGACTTTATAGGCAGCCAGACGCGGGAGGTTGAAAGTGTTCAGCTCTGATTCGAGTTCGGCTTGGAATCGCTTAATGGCTGCTGTCTCATCGACCGATACATTTCGAATGTTCGTCGCCAGTTGCGAAATCTGTTGACGCATCTCTTCGACTTGTTTGTCCTCCGTCGCAAGTCTGTCTTCGATGTCTTGAACTTCTGCCAAAATCTCTCCAGCCCAACCGTCGGTGTTCTTCTCTTTTAAGAACAATTTCGCCAGCGCTCGTTGTCCGGCTTCGATACGATATTTGACTTCTTGAAGAACTTGTTTGGCTTCGTACTGCAAGAGTTCTTCTTGCAGATCGGCCACGCGTTCTTTTTGACCGGGGAACTGGGCCTGGATTTGATTAAGCTCAAACCTGGCCTGATCGAAGTCGTTGGCTTGGCGAAAAAAATAAGCGACCTCAAAATACTCGTTGGGTTTCTTAGGGTTGGCGATTTGATTGAGTAACATTCGCCGCAACACATTTTTGGGGACGGTCCGCGTTGAAATCTTCATCGTCCACTCTCGGGGAGATTGTTTGTCGCCAACCAACGATTTAAGTTCACAGTACCGCGGCGTGATTTTGGTGATGCCTTGAATGTAGGTCTTGGGGACAACACGTTTGCTTTGGATCACACTGATCTTTAGTTCTCGGTGTCCGAATTCGTTGAAAGGGCCAGCAGAAATGAAACCGCCATAGCCATTTTTCGCGTTGACCGGCTTTTGGCCTTCAAATTCAAACACGGATTCTTTGATCAAATCGGAATCGCCAACGTTTAAGATCCGGCGTTTGCTGAGGTGGACCCAGCGAAGTCCGTCGTCAATGACAATGATATTTTCGGCTTCGAAAGGCAGAAATCCAGCTGCGGTTTCGCTAATTTGCTGAGTCGAGAAGTAGCTGCCTTCAAATTTTAAGCCGGACTCCATCGTGATGACGCGGTCGTCTTGAGCGATCGAGGCATGAGCAAATAACAGCCCGAGAATGAGCGTGATTAGCAGGCTACAATTGATTCGGATGTGTTGGCTCGTGGTAAATGTCAAACGGGTTGGTAAAATCGCATTTAATTGGCACGTAGCGAAAGCTCGACCGGTAGAAATCAGGGAAGCTGCGAAATGCTGAGATTCCACGTGTTTCATTTCTTGTCCCGAAGATTAGGCTTTTCAGCTAATCCTGTTTTAAAATTGCCCAGTAAGATTATAGAGCAATCATAATGCATTAGGCAATTTTGGATAACGGCGATTGTCTGTTGGCATGGTTAGTTTCTATCGCCCGTTGTCCCGGCAACATTTCAAAAATTAAACAGTCCTACGATTTGACGATGTCTCAAACGGCTCAATCAGAAATCGAAGTCCACGACGATGTAAATTCAGAAGTGGAATCCAAGATTCCAACTCAATGGACCGAAAAAATCTCGGTTCCTCGTTGGGCGGTGTACACTCAGGCCGCGCTGTTGGGTTTAATTGCGACCACGTTCTTTATTTTCGGGTTGATGGTCGGAAGTTTGACATCTGGTACCACCGAGATCAACAAAACGTTTGGTTGCCGGGTGATCGGAAGTGTGGCTTATCGGATCGATGGAGATTTGCATGCGGACGATGGAGCGGTTGTTTTCCTGCTTCCCAAAAATGAAAAACCGGATCAACGCGGGGCGGGTGAACTCGTAAACCCAGACACGTTTAAGCCGCTTGATAATCCGGCGATTGACCGAATTCATGAGCTTGGGGGTGCGGTGGTTCGAGCCGACGAGAACGGCGCGTTCGAAGTCGTCGTTGATGCGAACTACGGAAATGGAATTCAGTACTATTTGCTGATCGTATCCAAAAACAAACGCGGCGTGGACACCGGGGCGATGACCAAAGAACAAGTCGCGGGAATCGGGACCTATTTTGCCCCGATCGAAGACGTTGTTCAGGACCGGTCGCTTTACTGGATGACAGTCGTCGCGGCCGAAGAGCGAATCGACCTGCCAGAGATTGAGTTTTAAGAGAAGCCTTCCAGCCTGGTTTTGGTTTCACCGGCTATCGGGTTAGCCCAGTTGCCGCCCTTGCCAAGCCCGGATTGCGACTCAAGTACTTCGGCGCAAACAAAATTTGGCGTAGCGGAACTTGTCAAAAGTTCCGAAGTTCCGTCTTGGGTGTCTGGTGGGTGCTTGGCCCGTGCTAACTGGGTTCGGTCAAAAGTCTTGACGACTTCTGCTACGTGAGCAAAGCCTAAACTCACTACTACCCAAGAATTTCCCGTTTGCGTTTCACATAATCCCAGACGACGAACCGGTCCAGATTTCCGCCAGACGTGAAAAAGACACGGCCTTTGGTTTCTTCGCTCAGGCGATGCGCGAATCGGATGTCCTCTTCTGATTGCGACCAGCTTGGAACAAGAAACGTGTTGATGGTGATTCCCTCTTTTGCACAAAGAGCCGCCTCTCGCATCGTCGCCGCCTCCGTCGCGGGGTGCGGCGGATAAAGCATGTACAGCACGTTTTCTTCGAAGTGTGCCGTGGGCAGTCCGTCCGTGATCAACACGACTTGGCGATTGGGCGTGTCTTGATTCGCGAGCAATTGCCGAGCAAGCTTTAGTGAGTGTTGAATATTGGTGAAGTGCGGATGCACCATGTGCTCGCTGACTTCTTCCCGACTCATGTCGACCTTGAGATCCACCCTTGGGCTCGTGATGGTGACGGGTTTGGGCATAAGATCAATAATCTCACCCGGCCGTCGGACTTTTCCAAACGTGTACATCTCAATGAAATTCAAATAGTCGCCAGGAAACTCGCTGCGGATCAGGCCTTCAAGAGCAAGTGCCATTCGTTTAACGTTGATGTACTGGCCGTCGTATCGCATCGAACCGCTCATGTCCATGATGACACAAGTCGATGATTTTGGATTGTTCCGCGTGCGATGAATTTCGATGTCTTCGGTTTTAAGTCGAATCGGAAGCTCTCGACCACCTCGCAGCATCGCGTTAATGAACGTTTGGGGAATGTCCATGTGAGTAAGCGAATCGCCAAACTCGTAAGGCTTGGTTGATTGCAACTCAACGGCTCCTTCGCCAACAATCTCGGCGGTGTGCCGGCCGGTTTTGGAAGCTTGCAGATCACTGAAAATTCGCGACAACAATTTTCCTTGGAACACGCGATAGGCTTCCGGCGTCAGTTGGAATTTTCCATTTTTGCCTTGGTTGAGCCCCTGACGTTCGGCTTGTTCTTTGACGTAGTTTTCAATTTGACGCTGCATCTCTTCGAGAGAATGCATCGTCTCTTCGTCCATGTATTCACCAAGTTTATCCATGTCGAGGATCGCAATTTGGGCGGAGTCGCGGGCCTCTTCGAGTTGCTGCAACAGCTCGTCGATCTTTTCAAGTTCTTCCTTGATCTCAATGGCTTTGGGGATCGTCATCGACTGGTCGCCGGTGAAATGATACTTAGCGGCCAATTCGTCGACCTCGTATTTGGCTGCCAATCGACTCATTAGCTGAGCGTAAAACTGCGCCCGCTCGTCTTTGTCATCACCGATTTTGTAATAGAGCACTTCGAGATCATAAAGCTGTTCCTGCTGGACAGCTTCGTTGTAAAAATCTTTTAAACCTTCGGGCGGCGCCGGGCCATTTTTAGCGTGTTTAGTGAAACGTTTTTTGGCTGCCTTGACGACCGATTTCGTTTCATAAGTTTCTAAAATTTTTCGTTTGCGATCTTCAAGGATCGCTTTCATGAAATCGATACTCGGTCCAAGATTCTTGAATTGTTCCGGGTCCAGCTTTACCGCTCGCGCAAGCTCTTCTTCAGTCAATTCCCGTTGGCTTCCGTAAGCCATCATCTGATTCATCATGGGAGAGATAAAGTCAGGTGGCGGTTGGGTCGGACTGGGGAACTTGACCGGATCGTATTTCATGTACGTGTGGACAACGCCACCGATCTTTTTTTTGCTGGTCATGTTTGGCTCAATTTAAGTTTCGAAAGTCGAGTGTCCATGATTCTGAGATCGAGAAATACGATCCATGGAATACAGCCCAGCCAAAATAAACTCGACGCATGATGCTCGGACGGCGGGATCGGTAGAAGCATTCACTTCGAAGGCTTTTTCCCACGCCGGCGGAACACGTTTTAGTCGGTCGGCGTATTGGGACGACGGAATCATGTCACCGATCTCAATTCGAACGCCTTTGCCAAAGATCTCAGAGATTTCTTCGAGGCCGTGTTCGGTGACGTACTCTTGGAACACAATCTGAATTGCTTCCGCGACAATCGAATCGAGGACCTGTCGTTCGCCCATTTGATGACTACCCATCAAATCAAGTTCGAGTTTGCCAAGTGCCGAAGTGTAAAGGTGGCCAAGGTCGCTGATCCGGGGAACGGCGGGTTTTTCTCCAAGCACCACGCCGCGATGTCGGGCACTTGAAATCATCGTTCGATAATTGGCCAAACTAAAACGGGCGCTGACACCGGATTGATGGTCAACGTATTTCGATTCGCGTGCTTGAACCGTAATCTGCTCGCAAATCTCTTTCATGAAATAGGGCACGCGAACCGGATAATCTCCGTCAAGATCCACGTCGGCTTCCTGCTCCATGATTTGAATTCCATGGTCGCGGTCGGTTGGATAGTGCGTTTGAATCGAGCTTCCGATGCGGTCCTTGAGCTGCGGGATGACTTTTCCACTGCGGTTGAATGTTGAGGGGTTTGCAGAGAAAAGAATCATCACGTCGATTTCGAATCGAACAGGATAACCGCGAATCTGCACGTCGCGTTCTTCAAGGATGTTGAAGAGACCGACCTGAACCAGTTCGTCGAGTTCTGGAAGCTCGTTGATTGCGAACAGTCCTCGGTGCATTCGAGGGATCAATCCAAAATGCAACGCATCTTCGGTTGACATGCTGACGCCGCCGGCCAGTTTGGCGGGATCAATTTCACCAATGATGTCGGCAAATTTGGTTCCCGGTGCCAATCGTTCAGCATACCGATCATCGCGGTGCCACCATTTGATTGGCACATCAGCTGGATCATGATCGGCCAGGAACTTCTTGGCGACCTTGCTGAGTGGCTTCAGCGGATCCTCGTGAAACGGGCTGCCCGGAACGTCGAGGTAGGGAATCTCTTCGTCGAGAAACCGAACCAAGCCACGCATCAGGCGACTTTTGGCTTGACCTTTTTCGCCAAGATACAGCATGTCGTGACCTGAAAGTAACGCGATGTTGATTTCGGGGATGACTGTGTTTTCATAGCCAATGATGCCGGGATAAAGGTCTTCACCGCCGCTCAATTGACGAAGAAAGTTCTCGCGGATTTCTTCTTTGACAGTCCGAGATTTCCATCCACTGTCGATGAGTTCTTTCAGGTTCGTGGCTTTGGATGCCGTTGCAGTTGACATAGAAATAAGATTCCTGGATTGCGTTTCTTGGAAACAGGCGGCGTTGGTTAGTTTGCGGTTGGCAGTTGCTGCAACCGGATCGGATTATAGGCGAGGTCAAAACTGAAATTCCAGTTTTTC
>CAZQQR010000035.1:0-1296 GCA_964595515.1 uncultured Pirellulaceae bacterium | reverse complement strand
CGCTTCAACGACGGCTTGAAATTTTAACTCGTTTTGCCCTAATTGCGTGAAATCCGAAACGTTCACAGAAGCGGCTCATGCAGAAAAAAATCGACTTCATCTATTTTGACTTAGGGAAAGTCATTCTTGAGTTTGATCATTCGATCGGACTCAACAAGATTGGCAAACTGACTGGCTTGGATCCAACGACCGTCGAGAAAGCGATCTTTGGTTCGGGGCTGGAAGACCGTTTTGAAACGGGACTGGTTACCAGTGACGAATTCCATTCCGAGTTTTGCTCAGCGACCAATTCAACGATTGAGAAAGAAGTTTTGCTGAGTTCGATCAGTGATATTTTTTATCCCAACCGTCCGATCATTCCGCTGATCGCTCAACTACGAGCGGTCGGTGTTCCGATGGGGATTCTCTCTAACACTTGTTCTGCCCATTGGGAGTTTGTGTTGGCTCGCTATACGTTCTTGCAACATTTCTTTGACCCGTACATTTTGAGTTACGAAGTCAATTCGATGAAACCAGATTCGAAGATTTATCATCGAGCATTGGAAGCAGCGGGTTGCGGTGTGCAGAAGTGTTTCTTTGTTGACGATCGACCGGAGAACGTGGAGGGAGCGGTTCGAGAGGGATTGGATGCGGTACTGTACCGCAGTGTTCCTGAATTGGTTTCTGAGCTGACTAGCCGAGGCGTTGAGATTAATCTCTAGACTTGGCCAAAATTTGATGTCGCGAAAACTCCTCATCAGTTCTGTCGCGTCGAAATTTCGTAAGTCTCTCCATCGTCCGCTGCGTTTACTTGCCCCAAAAGCAACTCATGGTGAAACACTAGATCGAAATTGCATTAAAGTGTGGCGCTGTTTAGAATCTGGCGGCACCCTACTTTCCTGATCGAATCTCACATCGACCCAAGATGACTGAAAAAAGCCAATTTACTGCCCTGTGGACGCCCGGTTGGTACGAGCTTGACCAGACTCTTGTGATCGGAGAACGGCAGAAGTATTGGTTCTTTCAAAATCCTCCCGATGAATGCCGCACCCATTCAGAGAATGTTGATCTGGTTTTTTACAACCAGCTTGACTCAACCAAAAACTGTTCCGTTCGGTTTGCAAAAATTGTTGAGATGGTGCACCCTGAGTTGGGGGAGCTGCTGCGAATCGATACGGACGGGCTGGACTATATCTTTTTCCCGAGTGACGGTGCAGAACTAGTCGTTAATGCGGAAGAAGACCCTGGTGCGACGAGTTCCGATGTTGAAGTCGCCGATTGGTCGGTCGTCGTTAAGCTTGAGCAAGTCTCCGAGCC
>CAZQQR010000034.1:22486-26167 GCA_964595515.1 uncultured Pirellulaceae bacterium | reverse complement strand
TGGGATTTTGAATTCAATCAACCAATAGCAATGGTTTGATTTGGTCGAACAAGGATCGTGTGGCGGCGCAGCAAAAGTGCGGTTTGTTGAGATCGAGAGGTTGCCCGGCGAAGTCTTCCAAGATCGCACCGGCCTCCGTTGCGATTAGCCAGCCGGCCGCAACATCCCATTTCGACAGACTGGTTGCCCAATAGCCGTCGGATCGCCCGCTGGCCACATAGCAGAGGTTGAGCGCCGCCGATCCAAGTCGACGAATGCTGCTAACGTGCTCGAGCATGTTAAGAAACCGCTTGGTGTCAGGTGAATTTCGATCGACGCCTCGGCTGAAGCTGAAAACGAATAATGAATTCGCCAGCGTTTCCTCTCCGCTGTTGGAAATGGCGTTGCCGTTGAGCCTCGCTCCGCCTCCCAAATGGGCTGAATAACACTCGTCGAGCATCGGATCAAACACTGAACCGGCGACCAATTGCTCGCGGTGCTGAAGTCCAACGGAAACGGAGAATGATCTTAGCTGGTGAACAAAATTCGTCGTGCCATCGAGTGGGTCAACGATCCAGCAAAACTCGGAGGCTGCAGGATCGGACGCATGGTCTCCTTGGTCTTCTTCCCCGATAAACTGGTGGGAAGGAAACTCTTTTGATAAGAAGTTCTGAATGACAGTTTGTGATTCAAAGTCAGCTTGGGTGACGAGGTCTTGAGGCCCATTTTTTTCAGTCGTCGTTGTTTTCCCCAGCCATTTTTTGAGGACTTCTCCTCCCAGGCGGGCTGCTTCTTGGCTGGCGGATTCCAGTTCCTCAAGCATTTTTTTGTCGACGCTGTTGTTATCAGAGTTCATCGGTCTTTGTCGCAGGCGTTAGAAGTTGGGTTGGTTGCCAACTTAGGAAGGATTGGTCGCATCGGCAAGCCAGCTTCGCGCCAACCCGCTTTTTATAAGTGAAGGATATCTTAAAGCGAGGAGATATCTCTTTGAAAGTCTTTGAATGCACTTTCAATTGCTGGTACGATCATTGGTGAGAGACCGATTTCGGTCGGACCTCTTCTCTGTTCCGGCCCCACCGGGTTGTTTTCAATTCGGTGGGGTTTTTTTCGTTGATGTATCGACCGATCCAAAATGCTTTCTGAGCCGACTGATTCTCTTGAGATCGAATCTCTTGAGACTGATTCTTTCAAGAAACAGGCTTTCTCAAATCGTGAAGGCTTAATTGTGTTCGCGATGTTTGTTGCCGTCTTGTTGGCATTCGCCGTTCTGTTTGTTGACCGATTGCGGGCGGATGCTCGTCGAACAAGATCGTTGGAAAAGCTTCGTGAGATCGCTTTGGTCTGCCACAACTATGAGTCAGTCCATCAGTTGTTGCCGCCGTCGCAGAGCGTGAATCGTTTTGGCGTGGAACTTGGTTGGGAGGCTCGCATTGCGACGTTTTTCGGATGGTGTTCAAGAGGAGAAACGAACGATCGTAGCCAGCCATGGTATAGCCCTGCCAACGAAGAATTTTTTAAAACTAAAATCGACGCGTTCATCAGTCCGCATGTTGACGAGAACTTTGACGCCAATGGTTATCCGCTTGATCATTACGCGGCGACACTAGAAGCGTTTCCGATTGGAACTGGGAACAAGCTGGATAAACTGGATCCCAACCTGGTGATGATTGGTGAGATTGCGACCGGGTTTCAGGCTTGGGGGAAACCGGGGAACGCGCGGACGATTGGCAACGGCGTTTGGTTTGGCAAGAACTCTTTCGGGAACCCCGAGTACAACGGATATGCTTACGCGAATGTGGATGCTTCGACTCACTACATGCTGCTTGATCGTCCCCGTCGTCGAACAGAGGAATGAAAACGATGCCACACAAATTTGAAGTCTTCTTTTCAGGCCGCGTTCAGGGCGTTGGATTTCGATACAACGCTTGTCAAGTTTCCAGACGATACGAGGTCGTGGGAACCGTTCAAAATATGCCCAATGGTCAAGTTAAAATGGTGGTGGAAGGTGAAACCTTAGCGGTTGAGGGGTTTATTAAAGAAGTCTGCGAGACGACTCATGGACGAGTTGCTGAAACCGAAGTCAATCAACAACCGGCAACGGGAAGGTGGAGTGATTTCTCAGTGATTGGGTAGGATTAGTTGCCGGAAAAAATGGGCTATCTGAACGAGCCAAAAACTCTCCTGTGCAATCCTGGCCAGGTAGATCCTGGCCATCCGGTTTGCTACGGAGACGATTGAGAAGTAAGAATCAAGGCAATCCAGATCTTGCCGCGGCCTTACTTATTAACAAAAAAGCTGGAATTGATCGCCCGTGTCCCTTTGAAGAAAACGAACCAAGCGAGCATAATGTGCGTAGTGAACAGATTGCCGAAAAGCTGGTTTATTTCAGTTTCTGATTGGCAATCTTCGAACCTTCGATTCCCTCACCTTTAAATTCAAAGACGTCATGGACTTCGACCTGCTTTTTGTTGCTCAGAGTGTCAAAGTCACCAACTGGTTGACTCCCGTCTGGCTTCTCTCTGCTGGATTCGCGCTTGGATTCATCCTAGTCCTGTTGACGATGTTGAAAGTCTTTATTTTCCAGCGCATCCCGTTTTTTAATGGGGTCTGGGAAAATCCGAGCTTGAGGTGGATTTTTGGAATTCTGACGAGCTTGGTCTACGTTGGATTGGTGCTTGGGTTTATGTATTGGCGTGGCGGAGACGCGATCTTTGGGCCAGCGTTAATCATGCCGATGGTGTTCATCGTTCCCGTTTGCTTCATTCTTGGATTTGGCGTTTGGAGCTTAATTTCGAAACGAATGATCGGTGAAACTGGAAGTCTTTTCCGCGAGGGTTTTGCGGGCTGGCTTAACATGGTTTGTATCGCAGCGATTTTGTTTTGTGCCGGCGGATTTGCGCTTGCTCAATTCGACGGATTTGGTGTGTTGAAATTCGTAGACGCTCCGATGGAGTTTGTTGATTCGTTAAAGCGGCTTCCGGCAACGGGGCAGTTTACGACGGACGGCGAAAAGCTCTTTCGGTCCAAACCCAAAACAGTTGAAATTGCCCCTAGCCCCAAGACTGACGCAGATGGAAATGCATTTGGTGGTCAAAAAGTCCTTGTCGATTTCGATGGGCAAGAGGTCAAATGGGTGTTGATGCAGTCTGACCAACGGCTTGAACTGTCTGCCGGAGTTCCCGTCACCGAGGTGCCAAGTGCCGCCTATATTTTTGATTTGGCTGCAGCAGATGAGCCCACCATTTATATTCAACGACTCGACGGCAAAGGCCGAATTCCTCCCGCACAGATTGACCATTTTTATGTTCGCAACACTGGCAAGACGCCAGCTAATCTGAAACTCACTTGGAACATCACTCCGCTTTACAACGAGGTGGCATTGATTCCGTTCATGGCGGGACTCGTGCTGTTGACCTTTTTGTTGTACTACGTTGTCTCGACGATGTGCCCCAAAATTTTCGCGATCGCGCATTCGACTTTTAAGACAGAAGTCGGACAGCCGCTGTTTATGCTAGTGATGATCGTGGGCGGAGTCTTCATACTTGCCTCAGTCTACGTGCCGTACAACACGTTCGGCGAAGACATCAAGATGTTCAAGGATTCAGGATTGACGTTGATCCGAGTGCTTGCGATCTTCCTGGCTATTTGGGCGGCAAGTAAATCAGTCGCGGAAGAGATCGAAGGTCGAACGGCATTAACTGT
>CAZQQR010000034.1:20436-22386 GCA_964595515.1 uncultured Pirellulaceae bacterium | reverse complement strand
GGGCGGCAAGTAAATCAGTCGCGGAAGAGATCGAAGGTCGAACGGCATTAACTGTCCTCTCCAAACCGGTCGGTCGTCGTCAGTTTATCGTCGGGAAATTTACCGGTATCTCGATGGCAATCGCAGTTATGTTTGTCATTCTAGGATTGTGGTTCATCATCTGGACTGCATACAAACCGATTTATGATTTCCAGGAGGCTTCGAAAGGTCTCTGTGAATGGCCGACGTGTTATCGTGAGGCGGTCCATGTAGGACCGGGGTTGTTCCTTTGTTTCCTTGAGGTTCTAGTTTTCGTTGCGGTCAGTGTCGCGATCTCGACTCGATTTGGAATTTTGGCAAACTTCCTGATTTGTTTTTCAATCTACGTTTTGGGGCACCTGACTCCGCTACTCGTTCAATCGTCTTTCGCGGCCTTCGAGCCGGTGGTTGTGTTTGGACAACTCGTTGCGATCGTGTTCCCTGTGCTGAATCATTACGATGTCCAAGCGGCCATCAACACGAACTCCTCGGTTCCGTTTGATTACCTTGGTTGGTCGATGATTTACACGGCACTCTATGGATCAATGGCGTTGTTACTGGCACTCGTTTTCTTTGAGGATCGTGACTTGGCATAGTTTCATGCCAGGCCGCTGATAAGACATCGCTGACGCAACGGACAGTGATATTCTCTCACTGGTTTCAGCTAACAGACTGGCTGAACGATGGCAGCTAAGAACTAGGAAAATGACTTTCGCTACATGGCGATTCAGGCTTCTCTGAATCTCATCGGTGATGACATTCGTGATGATCCTTTTGACTATCCTTTTTCATTCTGCATTCCAATTGGCAAAAAGCCAATTGTCGGAATTTCTCCTGGCAAGTTAATGCTGGTGGCATTGGTGCTGGGATTCGTCTTCTTGGGGCTTGCTGCTTGGATTGGTGACAAAGCCGACAAGGCAGCGGCCGCTCAATCCACATGGCTCGTGATTACGGCTAGTGTTTTGGGAATTTCAGGATTCGGGTGTTTCTTTACGCCGTTCCTTCTTCAGCGCCGAATCGTCAGTTGGTGTATCGGCAGTCGAGGCAAGAGTCTTCTGGCGCGTTCTGGACGGGCTGATTCGATTTCTTGTGAATTGTCCAGGCCCGACGACACAACGATTTCGATTGACGGCGAAGATCACATACTCATGCTGTTTGACAAATTGAACAAGCGAGTTTTGATCGAGGGAGTTGGTGCCCGGTACCTCATTCGTTCCGATGACGTTTTGAGCATTCGGCCGTTCGAATTTATGGGCTACATCGGTGCAGCGTTGTCTTATCAAATCGATGAGGAAACGGTTTTACGAGTCGCGATCGCCAGAAACTCGTTCTGGAAAGAGGTTGTTAATCAAATCCCGATTCTTCTGTTTGTCGAAAAGTGGTTGAAAAATCGAGTCTTGGAAATGCTCCAAGAGACTTTGAGATAACACCTTTACCATGCGCTATAAATTGGTGATCCGAATACGCGAAATAGAATCGCAAATATCGCAATCAGCGCTAAGAGTTCGAAAAAATTGAATTGCGTCTTCGGGTGAGTTTTAACTAAGAACGCGAACAAGCCTAGAAATGCGGCCCACATACAATGCGGCAGCGCGAGTGCTTTTTCTTCGGCATTCCAATTCGCGGCAAAGTTGTTGCTTTCCCATTCCACTGTGTATTCGGCATAGCTTTTTCGCATTCGCGAACTCGGCATTGACCAAGCGATCCATTGCTTGAGTTGGGCGGTTTTTCCCATATTGTTAGAGTGGCTGATCCGGAGTTTTCCATTCCATGACTCAAGCCAGTAGAGCTCCATCGTCTCAACGTTGTTAAAAAATTCGACGTTGTAGTGATAACTCGAAGCCCACAAAGTGAGGATTGCAACGCATGCGATCGCAGCAAGTCCCGCAGCAACATTTCGACAGCATGCGAAGATCTGTAGAAGTTTAGCGA
>CAZQQR010000034.1:5600-20336 GCA_964595515.1 uncultured Pirellulaceae bacterium | reverse complement strand
CCGATTCACCGTCGGCCGTTTCATCTTTGATCTGTGTTTTGTTTGTTGCGTCGATCGTGAAGTTACTTTTTTGGTTTGACGACAGTAATTCTTAGCCGCGAATTTTTGGCGTTCTTTTTAAGCGTTTCAACTTGCTGCTCAGTCGCTGTAGCAGGAAGGTTAACAGTAGTGAGTTTTGGACAGCTTTCCAATGCCGCGAAATCCGTGACGTTGGTTTCTCGCAAATCGAGCGAATATAGTGCGGGCAAACCTGCCAAATCATTGATGTTATCAACTGGAGAACCATAGAGGTTCAAACGACTGAGATTTTTCGCATTCTTGAGTCCACCAATATTGCTAACTTTTGAATTTCGAAGTGACAAAGATTTAAGATTCACAAGTTTAGCAAGCATGTCGACGTTGGTGGTTTTGACTTCGTCCAAATTTAGTCTTTGAAGATTCACGAGTCCGCTCAAAAACGAAACATCCTCCAGTGGGAATCGCATTAGGTTGAGGCTTTCGAGTTTTGGTAGCCCGGCAAGTGCCGAAGCATCTTTGAGACCTTCACACCAATTGGCGTTCACGGTTTTCATGTTTGGGCTGTTTTTCAGAAAGTCAAAATTGGTGAACTTCTTGCAGTTGGAAAGGTGAATGCTCTCCAGCGTTTTCAAATTGGAAAGTGCGGCGAGTTTTTCGTCCGTCGCCTGTTTGTTCATGTAGACATCAAGCTTTTTCAATTTCTCAAGCTTAACGAGCGGTTGGTAGTCTTCGAACGTATGCTTGAAACCATAAAGATTAACGTCTTCCAACTCTGGCAATGCTGACACAAAGTCGATGGAATCCACACTAGCCATATAAAGCTTGATGAATTTTAGCTTCTTGAGCGAAGCCAGCGCGTCCGGATTGGAAACTCGAGTCGCGAAACAGTCCAGTTGTTCCAAGTTTGAAAGCTTGGATAGTGGCGCCAAATCGATTGGCTTTTCCCGCGCTTGATCCATACTTCGAAGTTCCAGTTTCGTGAGTGAGGTCATCTTCTCAATCGGATCGAGTTTGCTGATCGTGTCACTGCTGATCGTTAGATTTTTAACCCAGTCCCAAGTGGCTACATTTTCCAGCGCGTCGTAACCTGCGGTTTCCTCGATTCGAACTTTGGTTGGCTGTTTGTTGCTGTCGAGTTTTTTCAATTCTTCGATGACGGCCGGATTCCATTTGTTGATGCTCAAGTAACTGGACTTGAATTCAAAATCAGGCTTGGGCTCTTGAGCGTTCAGATGATTTTCACCGAAACAAACAAGCGACGTGATGAAAGAAGCTGCAAACAACGCGATAAACAAGCGACGCATGAGTTTTTATCCTGATTTTTATCCAGAGAATCAAAGTTCGTAGAATCGGTGAGTCCGATGTCCAGTAGATACTGATTCTGAAGCGGCCTGGACAATAAATTTCAGGGCAGAAGCCGAAAACGCCAGATTTGGCGATCCAGAGAATTGTAAATTTGGAAATTCAACGAGGGTAACTGACGAGGATCAGCATCGCAGCAGCGGAGAGGACGCTAGCGAGCCTATGAAGTTGAAATCCAGAAACGGTTTCGTACTAAACCTACGCCGCCCGTTTGTCTTGACCTGCATCTTTGGCAGTCGGCATGAACGGGATCGTAGTCGGTCCATCGCTGGAATTGGGAATAATTCCAAAAGGGCCAGTCGATTGCGGATGAGACTCTGTCCAACGATGCGAAGCGATCGAGTCGATAACTTGTTGAGCAATCTCAACAGCTTGTTTCCCTTGTTGAATCGTGACGACCGGTTGGTCCTGATTCTTGATCGCCAAAATCCAATTCTTCTGTTCATCAAGAATCGCGTTCGTTTTAGGAACGTCGACTTCTGATTTTGGGAGGATTTTAGAGAATAGTTCTTCGCGAATGAATGCTTGTTGTTCTGGCGTGGTGTCCAGAACATCGTATTGGCGTTGTTTGATCCAGCCAGGAATTTTCACAAAAGAGACTTTGCTGTTTGCCAAGTCTACCGATGCAAATCCCTCGGTTCCAAAAATTTGGATTGTTCGTTCAGGGGTAAAGCTGCATCGTGAGGCAGTCAGGTTCGCAACACCGCCGCAACTGAATTGGATTCTGGCGTGAGCAATGTCTTCGTTGTGACCAAACACTGAGACGCCAACTCCACGTGTGTCGTTCACGGTTCCGGGGAACACAGAGTTGATCAGGTCAATGTCGTGGATCATCAAATCATGAACCACACCGATGTCCGTTGACCGAAATGTGTAACCGCTGGTCCGTGAGGCTTGGATGAACTTTGGTTGACCAACGAGGTCCAACGCCGCTTTGGTAGCTGGATTGAATCGTTCGACGTGGCCGACTTGAACAATAGATCCGGTTCGTTCTGCGAGTCGGACAAGTTCTTGGGCATCACTCACCGAATCGGTCAGCGGTTTTTCGATGAGCGTGTGGACTTTTTCGTTGAGAAGTGTTTTGGCAACTTGAAAATGAAGCCGAGTGGGTGTCGCGATGACCGCTGCATCAATTCGGCCAAGCAGTTTTCGATAGTCACTGACCGTCGAGACGTTGAATTCGTCAACAATCTGTTTTTGTGCCGCTGGGCTTGGGTCGGCGACGGCAACAAGCCGAACGTCGTCTTGCGAGGAAAGAAGGCGGGTGTGGATCTTTCCCAGATGCCCCGCTCCGATGACGCCAACTCGTAATTTTCTCACGCTGCTTTTCTCCCCGCTTCGCGACCTCGTCCATGGCGACCTGCCTGGGAGGTTCGGATGCGTTCAAGCAAATGTTCAACTTCTGGAACCAAAGCGTTTTTGGATCGTAAGATTTCTTCGCAATTATCGACCCCGACTCGGGCTCGATACATCAATCGGTAAGCTTCATTGATCGAATCAATGACTGGTTTGTCAAAATCATTTCGCCGCAGGCCAACGATGTTGATACAACGCGGGCGGGCAGGACTTCCGTCGGCCAGCATAAACGGCGCGACATCCTGCAAGACTCTGCTCGACGCACCGACAAACGTGTATGAACCGATGGCTGCGTAGTGAGTCACAGCGACCGAACCTGACAATGTTGCCCGGGCGTCAACATGAACATGACCGCCGAGCATCGAGCCATGCCCGATGATTACGTTGTCGCCGATTCGACAATCGTGAGCGATATGAACGTTGCCCATAAAGTAGCAATCGCTGCCAATTCGGGTGAACCCGTCTTCTTTCTCTGTCGCCTTGTTGATCGTCACGCATTCTCGGATCACGTTTCGATCGCCGATTACGACTTTGGTGTCGCTGCCTTCGAAACTAATGTCTTGTGGTGCACCGCCGAGCACAGCTCCGGGTGAGATCAAGTTATCGGTTCCAATCGTGACGTCGCCTAGAATCGTGATCGAATTCATCAGCTTGGTTCGTGCTCCGATTTTGGCTTGAGCGCCAATCACACAGAACGGTCCGATTTCAACTCCTGGGCCGAGTTCAGCCGAGGGATCAACGGAAGCCAATGGTGAAACCACAGGTGGCGGAAGTTCTGATTCCGGAGTGTTTTCGTTGAAGGGAAGAATGTCCACGGTAATATCACGCAGGTATGCGAGCTCTCTCTTGGATTCCGATTTGCTGGAGTAGCTCAAAAACAAGTCTTGAGTTAAGCCGGTGGCCGCTTTTGCAAGCCGTAAACTTCCCAACAAGATCGGTGTCCGACAAAGAAAAGTCGCCGATCATGTCAAGTACTTTGTGTCGTGCACATTCGTTTTCGAAACGAAGTTCGTTGTCAATCAACCCATCGTCGTTGAAGACCATGATGTCCCGATACGAAACGCGTTTGCCAAGCCCTTTTTGTTGAAGCTCAAGTGCTTCGGACTCCAATACAAACGTGCGAGCCGAACCAATTTGTTCGGCGTAAATTTCGGGCGTCACCTTAGTTTGGAACACTTGCTCACCAATCGCGCGACAATCGTAGCCAAGCTGATAGATCAACTCGAGTTCGTCTGTGGCACTGGGCTCTGCAAGAATCCATGAGTGTTCGTCGCCGACTCGAATCGTTCGGTCGACAGCAAGACTTCGTTTGGGTTCCGCTAGTTCAACAATTTCAGTTGACTGAATCGCTTGGACAAATGCTTTGCTGGATCCATCGAAACCAGGCATTTCTGCCCGGTCAACATGGACTTCGCAGTTATCAATCCGGAGACCAGCCAGTGCTGAAAGAACGTGTTCTACCATTTCGACTGAGCATCCGTTGGCGACAAGCGTCGTTCGCCGCGGACCATTGATCCGGTTTTGAACGACGGCTGTAATTCTCGGGTTGCCTGTCAAATCGGTGCGAACAAAAACAACGCCGGTGTTTGCCGCTGCGGGTTTGAAAGTCAAGTTGACGTCTCGCCCGCTCCAGAATCCGAATCCGGAAACGGAAGCGTCGTTTGCGATGGTCGTTTGATTTCGAGCGTGTCGGAACAAAGTTTGACTTTCAGACGCAGGGTTAACTTGGTGGCGGCTAGCGACGGTTGACGTTGGAGCCAGCGTTGGCTGTTTCGGCGCCTTCGAGCATCGAAACGATTGACTGAGTGATGTCGTTCTGTTGGTTGTGGTAAACAACACTAGCGTTAACGCGCTGCATGACAGTCGAAGGATTTTTTGGATCCATTTTCTGACTGTTGTATCGAAGCACCAGCTGGATGCCACGCGGTTCGCAGTACGAAACGACGGCTCGGTTGACCTGCTCGTAGGTGTCGAAATGAAGTTTGGCTTCCTGACGCATCAGGTTTCGCATTTTGTCGCGCTGATCGACTTCGAGCGCGGCTGATTGCTGAGCAAGCGTTGACTCGTATTGTTTGAACTCAGGCGAGCCTGGCTCATACTGTTTGAGAGCTTCCGCCTTTTGCATCAACGCTTGTTGTTGTTGAAGCGAGACGTTCTTGAAGTCGTCGGCTTCTTTTTTAAGCGCCGCTAATTGAGCGGGAAATTGCGGATGATTTTTAAAGACCAATCCAACGTCGACGATCGCAACGCGTGTTTGGGCCATCGCAGAAGGTAAATTGGCAACAAAAACTGTTGCCAGGAAAGCTAGACTGGCTGCAATCCATCGTTTCGTATTCACTTTCAGCACTCCTTGCTGTCGTGAGGTGAGCTTGTCCCGTCTCAGCAATCCCTTCGCTGAAGTTGACGTTACATGCATTCAAATTGTTAGGCGACGTATTCTGTCGACGTTTCGATTTCTCGTAAAGAGATGTTTTGCCTTTTTTGTGATAGCAAGAGCCAAAATAACTAAACTTTGGCAAACAAATTTACATTGTCGTCGTAAACGTCTCTCTTAGTTCATCCGCCAACTCGTGGTAGCGAACATAAAAACCTCGCGAGATCCATGCGAGATAAAGGTTCAAACCCAGTGAGCAAAGCAACATGAAATAAATGAATCCCATTTCTTTACTTTCGCGATTGGATGTTCCTATCAAACCGCGATTCGTATTGTTCGTGTTGGCCGCACCATTTTGTTTTGTGCCTGGCAATGAAGCGGCATATTTGTCGAGTCCACCAGAACGAGTCGGAACAGTATTGTTGGCCAATCGCCGCTGAGGTGAGCTGTGAGAGTCGATAATCGGACCCGTCGAATGAGGAAGTCGTGTAGTCGAACTAGGGTTGGCAGTGACGACGGGAATGATATCCGTTCCACCCACAAGTTCTCCCCTTCGTGAATCATCAATACGATCCGTTTCATACAACGGACGTGTTCTCAGTGCGGCTAATCGTTGTTGTTCTTTTTTGATTTGAGCTTCTTTGTACGCCAGGTCTTTTTCCCAGTCAGAAAGCTGATTGGTTTTGTACTGAATCGACGAATTGAACTGGTTTCGCTCCGCTTCCAATTGTTGTCGTTGCGCGTACTCTGTATTGGTCATGGGCGAATTCAAAACAGGGTTACCGTTTGGTTGAAACGGTTGATTGCTGGCGACTCTTCCATCTCGTTGATTGGTTCGCTGATTGTTGTATTGAATTCCTTGAGCCTTGAGTTCATCGAGTTCACGTTTAAGTTGTTCTGCTTCGGCGATGGCAGCTTGATTGGCAAGCCTTTCCTGGCGAGCCTTCTCAGCCGCGATTTGGGCTCGATACTCTGCAACGGTATCGTTTTTTGGACGATCCCACTGGTTCGTTGGTTCAAATACAGGGTTACGGTCGTTGGTCGTATTTCGGTCCCAAGGTCGAGGCTGTTGAGCGATTTGACCAGGCCGCGGCGCGACGGGTCCCATAAAATCAACATCACCGGGCTCGATTGGGCCTGGTGCAGGGAGAGGCTGAACGCGAGTTTGACCAAATTGGCTGTTGGGGCGATTGCTGCCAGCAGTTGGGCCAAACTTGAAATCATTATCGTTGCCGTAATCGGGCGATGGAGTTTGAGCACTCGATACTCGATTAGAAGTCGGGTTCGTCGCCGTTCGGTTGGGATCGACGTAGTAAAACTCAACCTGTTTGTATTTGCCTCGCTCAGCCGATGTAAAATCGCAGCTAAGCCGACTTGCTTGAAGATCACTAATGTCAGTAGCGGTCAAAGGAAATCGAAGAACACCATCCCCGCGGTCTTGGCCGCGCAGTTTTACAGACGGCACCAATTTTCCCTGGTTGGATTGGTGAACAATCGCAATCCCATTAACAACATTGGACGAAAGTCGTTGTTTGGTGGTTGGATCAACTGGAGCGATTTCCGATTTCAGCGTAAACCCTTGCTTGAGTCCTTCAAGATCTTTAGACGTGATCGAAATCTCGTACGGTTTTAGCGCAGACTGCGATTGGGCAGAAGTAGTTGTTGATTTGGGGCCGAACTTTAAACCACTCGACTGGTTCGAAGTCTCTTGTTGCTGACCAACGACAATCCCTGTCATTGCAAATGTCAGCAGAGTTACCATTATTCCCTTCATGGAACGCTCCACCTTTCAAATTTTCTGGGTAGCAACCAATGTTAACGCTTTTGTAATATATGGGTAAAGAGCGAATCCATGTGAACTAGTATCTTGAGGCAATTTAAGTCTTCTGTGAGCGAATCCGATCCCCATTCTACCGACTCCCGTGATGCTATCAAAAACAAAACTGAGCGAAAAAACTGGATAAAGCTGTTTCGAATCGTCGTTGCCTGCGTTGTAGCGCTGGCCATCGTTTACACGGCAGTTAAGGCCTCAGCTCAGCTAAAAGAGAACAAATTCGACCTTTCACAAGTTCAATACGTTTGGTGGTTGCTGGCAATCCCAGCGTATGTCGGCACGATGTTATTGTCGTGGATTTTCTGGCACAAAGTTCTTTGGGCGCTGCAGCAGAAACCTAGTTGGATCGATTCGTTGCTGGCATTTTTCGCCAGTCAGCTTGGGAAATACGTTCCAGGCAAAGCGATGGTGGTGATCATTCGGACGGATATGATCCGTGGTGAAAAAGTCCGAACCGCGCCTGCCGCCGCCAGCGTTTTCGTGGAAACGTTGACCTGGATTTTTGTTGGGTCCGTGATCGGCTGTCTGCTGATGATGTTTCAATTCCAAGATCAAAAAGTTTTGCAAGTCGCTGGTTTTGTGATGGCATTGATCGCCGGATTTTTGACTTGGCCACCTGTGTTTCGAAAAATCGCCACCCGCGTTTCGAAGGTTTCTGAAAAACGCGCAGAGAAATTATTCGCTGGACTGAACGTCAGTGTGATGAGTTACGGTTGGCTTACGATTGCGATCGGATGGTGTTTTAACGCGCTTAGTTTGTGGTTGGTTCTTAAAGGCATTCCCGGAACGGATGTTGGGCCGGGAGATTTTTCTTTGACGCTTGCCTGCGTAACTTTGGCGTCGGTTGCAGGTTTCGTTTCGCTATTGCCGGGTGGGCTTGGCGTGCGTGAACTTGTAATGATTCCGTTGCTTGGAAGCCGTTTTGGCACGGTCACGGCCGTGATTGCGGCGATCGCGATTCGTTTGGTTTGGCTGGCAGCGGAGCTGTTAACCACTGGTATCTTCTACGTTTGGCGGCGACTACGATAGAAGTATCCGTTTAAGTTTCGCGCGTAGCGTAGTTTGTCACTCAGCCAAGGATAGATTGGAACGATGCCAGAGATTTCATTCGTCATTCCGGTGCTTAACGAAGAGGACTCGCTTCCTGAGCTTTATCGGCAAATCTGCGCCGTTGCAGACGAGCAAAAATACGATATCCAAATCATCTTTGTCGATGATGGTTCGACGGACACGAGTTGGTCTGTGCTAAAGGGATTGGCAGAGCAGGATCCTCGAGTTCAGAGTCTTAAGTTTCGCCGGAACTTTGGAAAAGCCGCCGGGCTTCGGGCTGGGGCCAATGCAGCGACCGGCAAATTTGTCATCACGATGGACGCTGATCTTCAAGACGATCCGGCTGAGATTCCACGGATGTTTGAAAAGCTTGGTGACGATTTTGATCTGGTCAGTGGATGGAAGCAGGTTCGTAATGATCCGCTTGGAAAAACGCTGCCTTCAAAAGTCTTTAACGGTCTGGTGGGCTGGCTGACTGGGGTCAAGCTTCACGATCACAATTGCGGGTTCAAGCTTTATCGCCGCGAGATTTTCAATGAGGTAAAGCTCTACGGTGAGATGCACCGGTTTGTTCCTGTGTTGGCTGCCGCGCGTGGGTTTCGCGTGACGGAGGTTCCTGTCAATCATCGTGCTCGAGAACACGGCGTTTCGAAATACGGTTGGAAGCGATTGCCCAAGGGATTTTTGGACCTGTTAACCGTCAGTTTTTTGACAGGCTACAACCAGCGGCCGCAGCATTTACTGGGAATGTTTGGTTTGTTTTCGTTCGGAATGGGAGCGTTGGGACTGGCTTATTTGACGGTCTATTGGATTTTGCGAATGAGTTTCGATTCGTTTGGGGAATGGGCGCCGCTTCATCAACGTCCGCTTGTGATCTATTCTCTGGGCGCTCTGTTGTTGGGGGCACAATTGTTGTGCATGGGATTCTTGGCTGAGTTGATCGTGGCTCGCGGACAAACGGATAAAGAACCGTATTCGATCAGCGAGTGGGAAGGCGGCTAGCCGTCAATCGACGCTGGATTCGGTTGTGTTACAATCGACGCATGAGCCAGACGACTACTGAAAATTGCGATACTGACGAAACCTGTCCTGCCGAGTTGCCAAATTTTTGCGCTCAGCGTCATTGGTCGATCTTTTGGATATTGATTATCTGTTCCTTGGTCGTTGTGAGTGGACGGGTACTTACTGTCAAGAATCATGACGCGAAAGGCGACTCGCCTTTTTTCAGTGCGAACGATCGTAGTCGCTGGTGCACGATTCGAGCTTTGGGCGACGAAGGCGGCTATGAGATCGACAACGTCTCTCGACGAGGACAAGCGATTCACTGGGGCACGATCGACAAAGTCCGTCACATCGGTCAGGACGGCGAGCTCCATTTTTATTCTTCAAAACCGACTTTGTTACCGACGCTTTTGGCCGGCGGATATGTGGCGGTAAAAGCGGTCACGGGGATGAATCTCGAAGACGATACCGTTTTCGTAACTCGGTTGATGCTGCTGTTGTTTAGTGCGCTGCCTTGGGGAGTTTATCTCTATTTCGTTGCGAAAATGATCAACGCGGTCCCGGTTAGAGATTGGGCTCGATACTATGTTCTGGCTTGTGCTGGTTTTGGAACTTTTTTGTCGACGTTTACGAATACGCTTAACAACCATTTGCCGGCGGCAATCAGTGTGATGATCTCGCTGTATTTTTTGGCTGAGATTTGGCGAAAAAAAGAGTCGTCATGGGTGCGATTTTTTGTGTGTGGTTTGTTTGCAGCTTTTGCAGCAGCCAACGAATTGCCCGCGCTTTCGTTCCTCGGATTGGCGGGTTTGTTGTGCTTGATCAAGTCGCCTTCAAAAACACTGATCGCATTCGTCCCTGCGGCTCTGATCGTGGGAGCTGGATTTTTTGGGACGAATTATCTGGCTCATCAAGAGTTCAAGCCTGCTTATGCGCACCGGGGTGATGGCGAAGTCGTCGCCTCAGTTCAAGGCGATTTCTCGGAGGCGTTGGATCGATCGAGACTTCCAAGTGAACTGAAAGATGTTGCGGCTGAGCATGACCTAAATATGACCGCGCCAAACGTATCCAAGGGGGCTTGGCCAAGCTCTTCCGCTGACGAGCAAAGATGGGTCGTTCGTGATTCCGTATCACCCATCCAGTTTTCGGTGGTTAAACCAAGTGGCGAAGGCTCAAGTGACGAAGACGTGTTCGAAATTCGCGCTTGGGATAATTGGTACGACTATCCCAACAGCTATTGGCTGACTGAAAACGATGAAAATAAGTCGTTGGTGGATCGTGGACAAAAATCGCAGCTACTCTACTCGTTTCATCTACTGTTTGGACATCATGGAGTTTTTTCGCTGACACCGATCTGGATTTTGAGTTTGGCAGGAATGGTTTCGTTGCTGTTGGGCGTGAAAATGGCAGGCCGTTTTCAGATGCGTTGGCTGGGAGCGCTGTCGATTGTGATCACGGTTGTTGTGATTGCTTTTTACATCAACCGTCCGGCGATGGATCGAAATTATGGTGGCGTGACCAGTGCGCTACGGTGGCTTTTTTGGCTGGCTCCGATCTGGTTGGTTTCGATGTTGCCGGTCGTGGATTGGTTGGCCAAAACAAAGAAGGGACAATTTTTCTGTTTGGCTTTGCTTGGTTTCAGTGCGATTTCAGCATTGATCACGATGGACAACCCTTGGGTAAACCCGTGGTTGTATGAGATTTGGGATTTGACAGGACTGCCAAAATAACGCGATAAAATTGCCGGTTCCCAAATATCTGGCTCACTCGTTCGAATACCGGTCATGAGCCCAATTCTTGACGTGTATCAATTCTTCTTTGTTTCGCTCATCGTATTGATGGTATTGGCAACAACCACGTTCTTTCGATGGATCGGTTGGGTGGTTGCTTTCTTGCTGTACGGTTGAGCATCGTTCAAGGTATTTCGGATTTGAATTCGGTTTCGGCCCTATCTAAGAGATGCGAACTTTTTGGTTTGTTCAGCGTCCTTGGTTCTGTCGTCAATCAAGTCGAAGTAGACCCCGAACCTCTTTGGTGGCCCTTTTGCCGCCATTTCCAACATTCGCTCGGCTTCTATTGAAGCGTTTATCGGGTTGCGTGTAGATTTGACGTTTTAAGAGCCATCAACTTCGCAGCCATCTACTTAGCGCAGCCACCATGAAAATCAGTTTATATAACTCGCTTAATAACCGTAAAGAAGAATTCAAGCCGATTCATCCCGGCAAAGTGAGTATCTACAGCTGCGGCCCGACGGTTTACGATTTCGCCCACATCGGCAATTTTCGTTCGTTTCTATTTGGCGATCTTCTCCGCCGATCGTTCGAGTTGTTCGGCTACGACGTTCATCACGTGATGAACATCACCGACGTCGGGCACATGGTCGAGGGTGAAGCTGACAAGATGACCAAGGCGGCCGAGCGAGTTAAGCAAAATAAAAAAGATGGTCGTGTTCCTGAGGGTGCGATTGAAGATCCAAACGACCCGTATCAAATTGCTGATTATTTTATGGGCGCGTTTTTGGAAGACGGCCAGCGACTTGGTTACAAAGTCGCTTACGAGTATCCGCAAAATGTTCCTAGGGCGACCGACCATGTAGCGGGACCTGATGGCATGATCGGCATGATCAAGACGTTGCTTGACCGCGGCCATGCCTACATCGCGGCTGATGGAGTGGTTTACTACAGCGTCGAAAGTTTTCCTGAGTATGGCAAACTGAGCGGCAACTCGTTGGACAAAATCAAAAGTAACGCCGGCGGTCGGGTTTCTGAAAAAGATCAAGCCAACAAAAAGCACCCCGGCGACTTTATGCTTTGGAAGCCCGATGAGAATCACATCATGAAATGGGATTCGCCATGGGGCACCGGTTACCCGGGGTGGCACATTGAGTGCAGCGTGATGGCGCGGGCGCTGCTTGGCCAAGACACCATCGATATTCACACGGGCGGTGAAGATTTGATTTTCCCGCATCATGAATGCGAGATTGCGCAAACTTGTGGCGCGACCGGCAACGAATCGTTCGCGAACTACTGGATTCACGCCAGGTTCTTGTTCGTCGAAGGTAAGAAAATGTCGAAATCAGACGGCAGCTTTTATACCGCCCGCGACGTGTTCAAAGGGAATGTCAAAGTCAAAAACGAAGACGGATCGGAAGGGATGATGGGTTCGACGGTTCCTCCTGCTGTGCTGCGAATGGAATTGATTAAATCGCATTACCGCTCGAACTTGAACTTTACGGCCAAAGGTTTGACTGACTCGTTTGAGTTGATCACTCGGATGGTCGACGTTCGAAAAGGGCTTGAGGAAAAAGCGACTGGAGAGGCTGAGGTCGATCTTTCGCATCCTGTTCTTGGCGAGTTCGCTCAAGCGTTGGCTGACGACATGAACATTTCGGGAGCTCTCGGTGTGATGTCTCCGTGGCTGCGTGGTGATCATCCTGACCCAAGTGAGTCGTTGGCGGTCTTCAAGAAAATAAATTCTGTTTTGTCCGTCGCGCCGATCAACGAAGGGATCGAGAACGCGATTGGAGAATTGGTTTCTGAATCTGATAACGAAGCGGAGGCTCAGGCCAGAGAGCTTTGCGGTGAAATGGATCAAGCACGTAAGGATAAAGACTGGGCGAAATCGGACAGTCTGCGAGACCAGATTCAAGCCTTGGGCTTTGATGTGCTTCAAGGGCCAGATGGATCGGACTTCAAGAAACGTTTGTAACGGTTTGGTTTTGTTCGTCCACCTGCAGCTCAATGAATTGATCTGGCGCAGAGGCCGATGCTTTTTCACAAGCATATCCTGATTTAAATTCATCGAGTGTCAGGATTTGGTTTTCAACCGATGGAAAGAATGACTGCTGGGCCGCCACAGCCGCGCCGTGTGGCATGCCGTCGCTGCCAAAGATGAGATCTTTGCCGGTTACGAACCCAACGTCATCGATTAACATCCGAAACGGATTGTTGGCGGCGCAAAACTCTGCATCAATTCGGTCAACGTAATCGACTGAGTCGCCATTAAAGTTTGGCTGCATTGACAAGCAAACTCCCAGCGATTTCGCCCGAATGGCTTGATCGCGAGAAATCATTTGGGCGTGTTCAATACGGATGTTTTTGTGGCGAATGGATGGCCTGATCGTTTCAAGTGAATGGATGACTTGCTCAATCGCGCGGTCCCCAATTGCATGAATGGCAAGCGCCGGTTTTAGCGACAGGCAATCGTTGATGGTTTGTAGCAATTTCGCGTCGTCGAAAATAAGCATGCCCAAGTTTGCAGGCGCGGATGCGTTTTCGTTTTCGGCTGCATTGTTTAGATACGGCCGGGACATTGCAGCGGTCCGCGAGCCGATGGCCCCATCGGTGAACAATTTGAGCCCGGTAACTTTGTCTTGAGCCGGTTTAGAAAGTGTCTCAAACGTGTCGGGAGCCGCCCAGAATTTGGTCCTTCCGATCAAGCCGGTTTCTTCAAAGAGTCGAATTTCGGCTTCATCAACCAGCAGCATTTCTTCGGCGGAGTGAACGCCGAGAGAACCAAGTTCATCAAAAAATTGAATCAGCCCTTCCGCCGAAGCGTTAAGGTTGGCGAACCAATTGAGGACAACTCGCAAATTGCTTTCGTACCAGTCTCGATCATCCAGCAGTTTTGCCGCCGAGCCAAATTGTTGGTGGGCTTCAGTCCTTGCTGCGTCGTTCATCAACAGCGAGTGAAGCGAAACATTAAAGATAGCGACAGGTGGGAGTGATTCGAGCTCTTCACGCGTCCATGTAAAACGGTTGCTTCGCCATCCGTGAGCCACCGTTAGGATGGGGCGATCGGGTGCTGCGTTTTTGCGTGCACTAGCGACAAGAAGATCGTTTGCTTCTTCTTTGGTCGCCACATTCTGCAGATCGACGCCTTGGCCGAAAGCAGAATAGAAAAGCGGATGAGAATGGTGATCGTGTAGCAGTGGGATTCGCATCAAGCTTGCTTCAAAATTTTCAGCGACAACCCGGCGATCATGTCACCTGCTTTTTCTCGAAACGAAATCATGTGAGGTGCTGTGAGGTGGGCGTGTAGATGTTCAAGTGTTTCCCATTTTTCAATAACGACGACGGCGTTTTCGTCTTTGTTTTGATTGTCCAAGCCTGAATCGACGTCAATCGAAGGGACGTATTCAATGCAGCCGTCTTCGGCAAGCACGGCCGGTACGTTGGCGTTGAAGATTTTGACAAATTCATCACGGGTGCCAGGGTTAAGTTTGATGGTGGCAATAACGTTGATCATTTTGGTTCCGTTTTTCGGTGAAGTGTTTTTTGAGAACACGTATTTTAGCGTGAGTAAGCCCCTTTGAACGCCCGTAGGAAACACTTTCTAATAGACCGGCGGTCTGTTGGTAAGCGGCGTTAAAATGATATGTTGGCGGACAAGCCGAGCAGTGATCACGTGCGAAATTTGATTGCGTACGAGAAAAGGCCGTGGTCCGAGGGAAGAGTGTCGTCCCTCCGGGACTTAGGTTTGTGGGGGCGGTTGTCCCGGCACTGAAGTGCCGGGCTAGGGACTGCCGTTCCTCCGGAACTAAATGTGCTGTTGGAACGGGACAAGTTCCTCTGGAATTGATTTGGTTTGTTGAGCTGGATGTTGTTCGAGTTGGATGTTTGTTGAACTGGGACACTGGGGAAAGGGTGTCGTCCCTCCGGGACTTAGTTTGTGGGGTCGGTTGTCCCGGCACTGAAGTGCCGGGCTAGGGACTGCCGTTCCTCCGGAACTAAATGTGATT
>CAZQQR010000034.1:3654-5500 GCA_964595515.1 uncultured Pirellulaceae bacterium | reverse complement strand
GAAGAAGCAGAGCCGATTTCGATCATGATGGATTTTGCTGGGCCTCAGCCTAATCACTTTGGAACCGATCGAGCATCGACGGAAATTCTTAAGCTTGGTGGATTCACCGGCGATACGAGCGGCGGCGGCAGCTGCAATGTCGATGTTCTAAAAATGATCCCGCATTGCAATGGCACACATACCGAAACCGTCAGCCATATTGTCAATGAAGATATTTGGGTCGGACACGCCGCAAGTGCCCCAGTGATGGTTGCCGTGTTGGTTACGGTGCATCCGCAGTCTGCAAAAGGAAGTACTGATTCTTACCGACCAGAATTAGTCGACACAGACATGATTATTACGGAGTCGATGATCCGAGCTGCGATCGACGCAAGTCTTTCAGATACCAAAACAGATTTGGCTAAACTAAAACCTCAGGCGCTCGTGATTCGAACCATTCCCAACGAAGTCGAGAAATGTTCCCGTGCCTACAATGAGAAAAATACCCCAGCGTTTTTGACCGTTGAAGCGATGAAGCTGGTCGTGGAAATGAATGTTCGCCATTTGTTGGTCGATGTTCCGTCCGTGGATCGAATGTATGATGACGGATTGTTGACTAATCATCATCTGTTTTGGAACGTTGACGAGAAAACCCACGAGCTTTCTGCGGATAGTTGGCAGGACAAAACAATTACTGAGATGGTGTTTGTTGACGACAAAATGCCAGATGGAACTTACGCTTTGAATCTTCAAGTACCTGCATTCTGTTCCGATGCGGCTCCATCTCGCCCAATGTTGATGCCGTTAAAAGTGATCTCGTAACCATTTTGACCAAGAGTTCGTTCATAACAATTTTGAGTCCTATCGCCGATACGTTGCCGCTCAACAAAAACGAATTCTCTCAACGACTTTTTGAAGGGTAACAATGTTGAGTCAAGTTCGAACAGCGAAATCCTATAAAGCGAAAGCCAATGAGTAAGCCAAGCCTCGAATCGGCGATAGAACTTGACCAAAACGATGGTTTGCGCGAGTTTCGAAATCAGTTTGTTTTTCCGCACGCAAATGGAAAGCAAGATCTGTATTTTGTCGGCAATTCGTTAGGTTTAATGTCAAAACGGGTCGAGACATACATCGCTGAAGAGTTAAAGAAATGGGGCGAACTTGGAGTGCGTGGGCATTTCGAAGGCGACAATTCTTGGATGGCCTACCATGAGTACTTGACTGGTCCGATGGCGAACCTGGTCGGCGGAAACGATGACGAAGTCGTTATGATGAATACGTTGACGGTGAATCTGCATCTCATGATGTGTACGTTTTATCGGCCAACAAAGAGTCGCAACAAGATTCTAATTGAACAGCACGCTTTTCCATCTGACAAGAATGCGGTGGAATCCCAAATTCAGTTGCACGGGTTTTCTCCAGCCGAATGTTTGATCGAGTTACAGCCGGATTCCGATCAGCAGTTTACCGTCGACTCAATCGCTGAAACGATTCGAAAACACAAAAACGAGTTGGCTTTGATTTTGCTTCCCGGTGTTCAGTATTACACGGGCCAAGTTTTTGACATGAAAGCGATCACGAAAATCGCTCACGATCATGGAATCGCGATCGGTTTTGACCTGGCTCATGCGGCTGGCAATATTTCGATGCAGTTACATGAGTGGGATGTTGATTTTGCTTGTTGGTGTTCTTACAAGTATTTGAACTCCGGGCCGGGCTCGGTGGGTGGTTGTTTTATCCATGATCGGCACGCGAAAAATACCAGCCTAAACAGGCTTGCTGGTTGGTGGGGGCATGACAAGAAAACACGGTTCGAAATGTCGGGCGAGTTTTCCGCAATCGCGACCGCGGAAGGTTGGCAGCTAAG
>CAZQQR010000034.1:2127-3554 GCA_964595515.1 uncultured Pirellulaceae bacterium | reverse complement strand
CACAACGGAATTCGGACGGACTGGCGCGAACCAAACGTGATTCGAGCCGCTCCCACGCCACTCTATAATACGTTTGAAGAGATTTGGCGTTTCGTCGAGGCGCTGTCTGACTGTTTGGAAAAATAAATGGCTCGCAGGAAAATTACTATTTCAGGGGCCGGGCTTGTCGGTTCGTTGCTATCCGTTTTGCTTGGTCAGCGAGGCTACGAAGTCACGATCTACGAGCGTCGGCCTGACACGCGGTCAAATACCGAAGACAGCGGTCGATCGATCAATTTAGCACTGTCTTCTCGCGGAATTCACGCGCTCAAGATGGCTGGGCTGATGGACGACGTGAAAAAGCTCTTGATTCCGATGCGGGGGCGGATGCTGCATTTCCAGGATGGAACGCAGGAGTTTAGTCCTTACGGCCAGCGCCCCCACGAAGTCATCTACTCGGTGTCACGGCGGGACTTGAATGAGTTAATGGTTACGGCGGCGGTCAAAGCCAAACCGGTCAACGTTGTGTTTGAGCACCAGTTGGAATCGGTCGATTTCCAGAGCAGTCAATTGACGATGCTTGACCTAAAAACAAACACGATGGTGGAGCAGGATTTCGATCTGCTGATTGGTGCCGACGGCGCTGGATCGCGAGTAAGACGTGCTTTGATCGAGAAAACGAACGGACAGAGCGATTCTCAGTTTTTGGATCATGATTACAAAGAGCTTGAAATTCCGGCGGGAGATTCAGGAAGCTGGCAGATTGAAAAAGAAGCCCTGCATGTTTGGCCGCGCGGCGGTTACATGTTGATCGCGCTGCCAAATCAAGACGGAAGTTTTACCGTTACATTGTTCATGCCCAAAACAGGTGAAAACAGTTTTGAGTCGCTTCAAAACGAGGCGGACGTCACGAAGTTTTTCAACGAACACTTTGCCGACGCGGTCAAGTTGATTCCTGACCTTGCCACCGATTACGCCAATAACGCTCAAGGTCGTTTGGGAACGTTGCGATGTTCGCCTTGGTTTGTGGATGACCAATGTTTGATCATGGGCGATGCGTCTCACGCGATAGTTCCGTTTCATGGACAGGGGATGAATTCAGGTTTTGAAGACTGCTCGGAGTTAATCCGTTTGCTGGACCTTCATGATGAGAATTGGGAAACGGTAATCAAAGAGTTTGATCGAATCCGCAAACCAAATGCGGAAGCGATCGCAGATATGGCGCTTGAGAATTACGTGACGATGCGATCAAGTGTTTCCGACCCGAAATTTCAGCTGAAGAAAGAAATTGGGTTCAAACTTGAAAAGCAATTTCCCGACCGTTTTGTTCCGCGATACTCAATGGTGATGTTTCATCTGTTGCCTTACGCATCGGCATTCGAGCGAGGCAAAGTTCAGCAGGCGATCCTTGATGAGCTTGTTCAGGGCATCGACGATATCAACGACGT
>CAZQQR010000034.1:0-2027 GCA_964595515.1 uncultured Pirellulaceae bacterium | reverse complement strand
GTCCAGCATGCTTCTGTTGACACGCGAGTGGATTCCAAAGGGCGGCTGGTGATTTGGATGATGGGCCATAATGAGCAGCTCTTTGATCGCTGGAATCAATATGGTCTCCACGCGATTCGGGTTCACTACGCGAATAAGTGGTTTTCGATTTGTTGTCAGGAGAAACCGGTGGGCGAGCACTGCCGAGGCAATATTCGACTCGAAGCTGCAACAGGCGAAGATTTTAGTGACGAAGTTTCCATTCCAAAGCCCGACGGGATGGCTGAGCGGGCTTTTCAGTTTGTCAAATACTTGGACAAAAAGAACCCTGAAGGAAAGTGGGGCCAGTTTCTCACTGATGATCGGAAGGGGCTTGATTGGAGCAAAGTCATCATGTCGGGAAGTTCGCACGGTTCAACAACGTCGGCACGATTTGCGAAACATCAAAAGGTCGCTCGCGTGGTTGCGCTTTGTGGTCCCAGAGATCAGTACCAATCGTGGCAGTCGCTGCCATCAGCCACGCCCGCCAATCGCTTTTTTGGTTTTTCACACGTTCTTGATTCAGGCTGGACTGAAGATCACTATTGCCGCAGTTGGGAAATGTTGGGACTGCATCAGTTTGGTCCAATCGTCAATGTTGACCAGTCGAAACCGCCATTCAAAAACACGCGTCGGTTGATCACAGACTTTGATGTTGGTGGCGATGTCAAACGGGCTCACGGAAGTATTCAGCCAGGCAAACGAGCATTCAAGGATTCGGACTCTGGTAAATACAAACATGAGGAAGTTTGGAAATACCTTTATACGCATGACGTCGACAAATTCGGCGATCCAGTTCCTGTTGATCCGTCATGTGAAAAGAATCAGAAGCAATAACGAACGATCATGGAATGGTTGATGCGATGTGATTGCTTGAATTGACCAACTGAGTGATTGGTTTGCTGCTCAAAAAGATTTGACGTTTCGCAACGATAATTTGCGTGAGGGCTGAAGGCGCGAGTTTGCTAAAAAGGTTCGCGCTGGAATGATCTGTGATCGGGGTTTTTAACTGGACTCTTCGGGACCCGCTTTGCCTTAAATTCAGCAGTGAGATTGCCGACTCATTTTTTAAGTTCGCCGGCACAGGAATGGCAATATTTCGGCCAAAATTGCGAATGGGCTACAACAGAATCAGATAAGGTTCGTATTTGTTGGAGGAGCATTTGGAAAACGAATTATATCGACTCGCGAATTATGGTGACGCTTTTGAAGCCGAACATGTGTGCAGTGTTTTGCAAGAGCATGGAATTGATGCATTTGTCGACGGCGCGAACGCTAGTTCAATGATGTCACACGTGGGTTCCGCATTGGGCGGGGTAAGTCTTTTTGTGCGTTTTGAAGACAAAGAACGCGCTGACAGTGTTGTCCAGTCACTCGAAGAAAGTCACGAGTATTCCGCGCCTTGGTTTTGTGCAAATTGCTCGGTCGAAGTCGACGGACATTTTCAAGTTTGCTGGTCCTGCAGCAATGCAAGGGCCGAAGTCGAAGGTGCGTTCCCCGAGACTGCGCAACCGGTCGATGCTCACCTAGGAAATGACGAATCAGTAAAGGAGATTACTGAATTGTCTACGGATGACAAAATGAACCCGTACATCGCGCCCCGGAGTGTGTCCGATGGAAAAGTGTCAGAAGATCCGAGTGTTGAGTCGCCGACGAATTCGGTGGCTGAAAAGTGGGTGCTAAATGCTTTTCGGGCCTCAATCATTTCAGTGTTTCTCCCGCTAATTGCCAACGCGTATTCAATATATCTTCTTTTCAGAGCTGGAGGATTCAGGCTTTCTCAGACAGGCAAAGCTCGTTTCTGGGCTGCTTTGGTGATCAATGTCTTTGTCTTGTTCTTTTTGTTTTTGATTTGGCGATAGATGTTTATTGACTTCGTTGAAGGGTGTTGGCCAAGGAACTTTAGGCGACCCGTTATCGGTGAAGGACTTAGAGTCGGATTAGCGAAAATTGTGTTTCAAAACGCTAGGAATTTTTAGAACACTAATTGCCACTGATCGACACTAATC
>CAZQQR010000033.1:12123-26268 GCA_964595515.1 uncultured Pirellulaceae bacterium | reverse complement strand
CGAAACCAAAACACACAAGTTCATTTTTTCTGATCATGGCAAACCTTTCCAACGCCGAATTCCCCATTCACCAACAAGCAACAGAATCGCAAACCAAAAAACAGTCCATCGGTGCCACCAAGGCAGCGATTTGGTTTGCGTAATTGGAACCATTCGATGATCCAAACTGTCGACAAACTGATTAAGCCCGTTCAATTCAATCACCTCGCCACCACTTAGCTCAGCAATTTGTTCCAACAGCTTTCGATTGGACTCCAACGACTGAAATTCTTCTCGATCCAGATCCGAAACCCAGCCCGCTTCCTTTTGTTGAATCGGCGTACCATCCTCTGCTATTCCGCGTATCGTCGTCTTGTACGCACCAGGCGTGTTGGAAACGAAACTTGCCAGATAAGTCCCTGCCTCTGTGGGTGATGGCTCGGCCGACAACTCGATCACTTTTCCATCGGGAGTCTTGACCTCCACCGATACCGTCGCGTTATCAAATAGTTTGTAATTTTCATCTCGCACGCGTGTTCGGATCACATTAGTTCGATTGGTATCATTCCTTCGGTCAACCGCGACATCGATGCGCTGAGGCACGTCCGCGACCAGCCATCTCAACATCTGACGCCATGACTTCATCATGTCGAAATTTTCTTCTTCGCTCTGTAGATGCCAACGCCAAAAATCACCAATCATCATGGCCGCGGTTCGTCCGTTTCCAAACGGCTGAACCACGAGAGCTGGAAACGCGTCGTTATCGTTCTCGACCGTCGCGAGCACCGTCGCACCAGGTTTAATCGACTTGGCCGCATTCAACGTTTTGAACATCGGCATTGTGACCAGTCGTTTTTTTTCTTTGTCCTCGGTTGATTCAACTCGCACCCAAGGCTCCAACCAGCCCTCACGAGTTAAATCCAATCGATACTTTTCATCCATCCCCGGTTTTACGGGATCAAGGTAAACCGGCAACAACTCACCGACTTGATTTCGAGCGTACTTTCCGGCACCAAACGATTCCTGCCCGCCAAGCATCAACAACCCGCCACCGCGGACGCTGACAAACCGATGGATGAGTGATTTTTGGTCTTCGCTGAAAAAACCTGACTCCACATCGTCAAGCACAATGGCGTGATATTGAAAAAGCGATTCTTCATCTTTGGGAAACCCGCCCCTCAATTCGTCTTTGTCTCTCGTTCCAAGCCGCAAGAAAACAGGTTCGTCGTGCTGCTCCGTTGTATCGTCATCCTGGGAGTCGAACCCTCGAAACAATGAGTTGGATTGCTGGCCCTCTCGGCCGCGGAAAGAAAACTTTGCCTCTCGTTTTGCAATTCGAACCAGAGCAACCAGATCAAGCTCCGGGTCCTCTTGAACTGCACGCCGCATAAATTTCAATTCCCAGTTCGGACGCCCCGTCACATAAAGCACCCGAAACGGGCCCTGTCCTCGGTCGACAACAATCGTCCGCTCGTTGTTGAGAATGGTCGCTTCCTGAGAAGACTCTGCCGACGCGTTAATTTGTTGCTCGCTACTGGCAAACGCTTTGACGCGAAAAACGCTTACTCCTCGTGATTCAGGTTTGACTCGAAACCGAACGGCGAAAGGTTTTCCGTCTTCGACTTTTTCGATCTCTTTCTTTTCGACTTCGTCACCCACTTCATCAAGCAACTGAACAGTAACGCGTTGGCCTTGATAACCGTGTGCCACCAATTCGGCGGTCACCGTAACAGGCGACGTTTCAAAGTTCGTCTGAGTACTCGTGACGCGAGTGATTCCTAAATCACGAGCTGGACGCTGGTTTCCAATCACGACGGGATAGACGGGAGGCATCGATTCCCAATCGATCGTTTTCAAATCGACACCATCCGTCACGTTGCCGTCAGTTAGCAAAATCGTTCCTGCCGACGGACGTCCCGTAAATCGAGAATTGACGATCTGTAAATTGCCAAGCAAATCACTTCCACGTTCCTTTGCTTCGTAGCCCTGAAAGCTCGCAACTGGCCGCAACCGTCGATCAAACTGGTACCGACGAACATCGAAATCGCTCGCCAGTTCTCGTAGCCAACCAGCATCGTCGGTCAATTTTTCCTTAAGCAACGTCTCTCGTGTTTTGGATTGTCCGCGATCTTTGATTTTCAAACTTTGGCTATCATCCGCCATTACAACCATCAAGTTCGCGCCCGGCTCGGGTCGCGTATATTCGAACACTGGTTCCAACAAACAAATCGCCAACAACCCCAACGCGGCCAGCTTCATCGCGACTAGCAAACCTTTAAGTCCGCCCGATGCTTGAGCTCGCCAATAAGTGAACGCGAGAACGGCCAAGGCAACCAGCATCAAAATGATGACCGGCACCAACCACTCTAACGCAGCCCAAGAATTAGGCAGCGAGAACTCTGATGTCATTTCAGTTCCCACGTTTGGTTATTCTCCCTTTCCCAATCGCTCGTAATATTTCTTGACTGCATCCTGATACTGAACAGGAACAGGATCTCGATCCAGCGGAACCAAAGCATCCTTGGATGTCCGTCGCATCAATTCTTCTGCCACTCGATTTTGCAGCTCCGCCAACGGGCGAGCCACCTTGAGTTTGATCAACTCCCAGTTCGGTTCAGCCGAATGTCTTTCACGAAGCTCTTTTCGAATCTCACGGGCTTGCTCACGAATCCGTGACGCTTCCGCACGAAGATCCGGATCGTCAACCATCTCCTCGACGTCGCGCAAACGATCCGACCAATCGCGAAAGTCATCTCCTGTTAGTGGCCGCATCATTCTTTGATTGCCAGGTCCGCCAAAATTTCGTTGTTGATTCGCACCACCACGATTTTGGTTTTCTGCATCATTTTGGTTGGGAGCAAAATTTCGCATCTCTTCATTCATGTCTTCTCGACTGGCCTCACCCCGGCCTTGCTGCTGACCTTCACTTTGTTGACCTTCACCTTCCTGCTCCTGGCCTCGTCCTTGTTGCCCCTGCTGACCTTCACGTTCTCCTTGCCCCTGACGTTGGCTTCCTTCTCGCGGCTCCCCCTCTTGGGATTCACCCTCTTGGGATTCACTTTCTTGACCTTCTCTTGGCTGACCCTGGCCGTTTTGGGGCTCGCCACGCTCGGCTTGGTTTTCAGGCTCGTCCTGCTGGTCCGATTGTCGTTGGCCTTGCTGGTTGCCGGATCGTTCTTTCTGATCTCCCTCCTTCGGATCATCTTCCTGCTGCCGTTCCTCATTCTTTTCGCCATCTTCATTCTGCTCACGCGAATCGCCATCACGATTTTGGCGACGACCTTCTCGACCCTCGTTGTTTTTCTGGTCGTTATCTTGTTGGTCTTCCGCTCTCCCGCCGTCTCGCTGCTCGTTTTCGCCTTCACGACGCTCGCCTTGCGGTTGGCCTTCGCCCATTTCCTGCTGAAGCTCCTGGTTCAAATCTCGCAGCGTTCGCTCTGCCGCCCTCAGTGCTTCCGTTTCATCTCCGAGAATGCTCTCAGCCGCTTTTTCAATCCCTTCTCGCAATTCCTGGATACCAGCTTGAGCGCGACGTTCTTCCGTTTTGGCATCGTCGAGCCATCCGCGCTGAAAAGATTGCCGGGCTGATTCAAGCGCCTGATCAGGCCGAGATGTTTCTGAATCGCGGTAAGTTTCATAAAGGTCTTCCGCCAACAACGGCTCGAAAACTTCCGCCTCTTCGATCGTCTCTCTCATTTTTTGGCGAAGATCCTCAACCGCCAATTGTTGCTCCGCCAGTTGTTGGGAAATCTCTCGATCTTGGTCGCCTTCTTCGGTTTCTCGCAGTGATCCTTTTTCTTTTTTGCCGGTTTGAGGTTTTTCGTTTTCCAAAGCCTTGGCAATCTCATTCTCTTTTTCTTCAAGCTCCTGGGCTTCGTTTCGCAGTTCTCTCATCTCTTCTGAAAACTGACCGGCGGTCCGATCCTGAAACTCTTCTTTTAGCTCGTCCAAATCTCGCTCGGCCCGTGTTCCTTCCGCCGCCGCTCTCGACGTCTCTCCTTTTTCAAGCGCCTCCAAAGCTCGTTGTTGGGTCTGCCGTGCGTCATCCAGCTTTTCAGATTCTTCCGCCATTCGCTCCTGATTGCCTTCTTGATCCATGCGATCCTGAAGCTCTTCTGTATCTCGAAGCAATTGTTCCTGCTGTTCACGCAACGATTTCAACCGCCGCTCAATTTCCTCACGCTCTTCTTCTGTTTGGGCTTCCTCCAAAGACGACTGAAGCTCTTTTACTCGCTGGTTAAGATCGCTTTGACGCTGAGCCAATTCTCTCAGCCTGCTAAGCACTTGGCGGTCTTCACTAGCCGTTTGCTCTTGTTGGCTTTGTTGGTCTTGAGCAAGTTTTTCATTCTCGTACCTGTTTTCATCCTGTTTAAGATTTAATTGATCAAGCTGTTGTTGTTGACGATTATTTTGCTGCCCCTGCTGGCCTTGTTGTTGCTGCTGCTGTTGTTGCATGGTGACTTCATGCTCCCGTGCCCGCAGTTTCAACAATCCTTGATAGGCAGCCTTCTCGCTCGAAAGGGCCGGCTTTAGCTCATCAACATCACCATTGCTGGCTGCACCCGACAGTTGCCGGACAGCATCATTCATATAAGTGGACGCCTTTTCGACGTGCGTTCGTGATTCCGGATCTTCCAGTGCTTCCGCCAACTCAGCCAACTGCTCGATGGCCGAAGCCTGCGATTGGGAAATCAAGTTCACGTCTTCGGCGAACTCAGGCGAAGGTTCATTAGCCACCTCACGCCGAACAAGTTTCCAAGTCGCGTTGATAATCTCTTTTTGAAGCTCCGCCAACTCTTGAGCTTTCTGACCATTTTGAGATTGCTGTTGTTGCTGTTGTTGCTGCTGCTGTTGATTTGGCTGAGCCTGTCCTTGCCTGAATATTTCATCGAAGTGACGGACTTCGGCAAAGAACATATCACTGGCAGTTTTTCGTCTCTCCCCGTCAGGCCCAACGTCCTCCGCCCAAAAGAAATATGAAACTAAATCGTCAGGCTGTGCCTTCAACGATTCAAGCTCCAGCAAATGATCTTCCTTTTGTCGTTTTTTGGGAGCAACGTCCTCTGCCAAAACCGTATCAAATTCGTCTTTGCCAGCGATTCCATAACTGACACCAAACTGTTTGACGCCAAAATCATCCCAAACATTTGCGCTCAACAAAATTTCTTCCAGTGCCGAAGCTTGCAAATCCCGGACGGGCGAAAGTAACTTAAGGCTGGGTGGTTTGTTCACGCTGACATTGAGAACGAATTTGGGCGGAGTCCGGTTTTCTCGCTCCTGAGTATCAACCAGTTTCAACTGATACTTTTGCGACTCCAACATTTCAATCGCGATATTCAATCGCTTGGGATCATTCGCATCAACAATCGGATTCAGGTTTTTCGCTTGTTCAGCATCTCCGATGGGAATCAAAGTCGCGCTGGAAACGGGTTTATTGAGAAAAAGTGAAAACGTTGCCGTTGTTCCTTCGACCGCATTGATCCGGCGAACATCCTGAATCACTTTTTCACTAAGTTCGGTGTATTCCGGATACGCCAGCTTCGCGTCGGCACGAGTCATTTTCGGATACTCGAAAACTGTCACGTCGTAGTCGTCAGTCGCTTGGCCGGCAAAATCGACGCGGTACGAAACCGGATTCTTGATCGCCAAAATTCGAGCCCCGAAAACGGGATCATCCAGACTTTTGTTCATTGGAAGGAACGTCTCATTTCCTTCGGCATCAGTCACACACAAATTTGCTTCCGGTGGAATCCCTTCGTCAAAACGAGCAAGCACTAACAAACTCGAACCACGTTCGACTTCTGCATTTCCCGGCTCGACCGAAATTTCGTAGTTCGTTTTATCGACGATCGCATCAGCAAATGAAATCGAAATGTCTTCCGGCATCGGTTTTGGGAAAAACGTTAGCTGTAGCATTGCGGCAACCAATGCAAGCAATCCAATCAGTCCCGCCAACGGTGAAGCGAATAAATGCCACCCGGGCACCACGGATTCCCATTTGTTCGCATAACTATGATTCACTGCTCGGCGTAAAACGTCTTGCTGAAGAAACCCTAGCGGCTGTCCATCTGTACTTCGCTGCTCCATCGCTGTGATTAGGCCAGCATCCAAGTCCGGAAAGGCTCCTTCGATCGTCTCTGCTAGTTCTGCAGATTTAATCGGACGGAAAAGCGCAATCAAAAATCCAATCCCGCTGATTCCAGCGACGGCGGCAGGCAACACCCAGACAGGAATCGCTCCAACATCGAGACTGCCGGAACGATTCAACAAAACCATCAGGCCTATCACGAGCGCAGCACAGAACCAGATACAAGCCATCGTGATAGCGACTCGCCGAAATTGAATGCGGCGAATGGCAGGCTTCAAGCGATGATAAAGTGAACTGTTCATAATCCTGACCTCCGATGTACTTTTAGCTTGGCTGTAAAGCTCCAGTGTCCGCAACCAATTTGTCCGCCGCTCGACCGGCGACCCACGTTTCAACAATCAACAACACAATTGCGACCACGATCAACCATTTCCAAATTTTTTGTTGGCCTTCAATTTCACGATCTTTCATATCCCGCAACTGTGACAACTCACTAGAAGCCGTTTGCTGCTCGCCGACTTTGACGTTGAACAATTCGATTTGCTCGACGGGTATTACAGCAGTCTCGCTCTCCGCCCGATCCAAGTTGACCGCGAATTTAAGTTCGCCAGCATTGGGTCCATCAACCAGACGATAAATCCCCGGCAAATCGGTTTCGACAAATTCTGTCTGGTCGACAAGGATCGTTTCGCGCGTCCCATCAGGCTTGACCAGCGTTCTGGTATTTGTCTCAGCAGTTTTCGAAGGTGGTAACTGAATTGGATTTCCAACTAGCAGCGATCTCGGCATCTCAGAAATCCCAGCTCCCATTTCGACCAAACCATTGATCAGCGGAACGAACTTGCTCGAAAGCGCCAACTGGCTTTGGTCCGGCTGCCAACCGGTTGCCAAAGTGATCACAGTACCCGCTCCAATTTTTCGCTGCCAAATCGCCGGCGCGTCATTGTCAAACACAGCAATGACGTCGACGGAATCCTCATCTAATTCGACAGGCTGGTGTTTCCAAAACCGAATTTTGGTGAAGTCATTGAAGCGTGTATTATTGAAAGGCTGAAACAGCGGATGAGAAAACTCGATGTCAGCCAACATTTGATACTCACGTTGGCGTCGGGTGCCATCATTCCCATCAGTCGCCGTCGCTCCCGTCCAGCGCGTGGTCGAATCGGTTGTCTCTGGATCAGTTATTAAAACCAGAACCAGTCCGCCTTGAGCAAGATAATCATCAACTTCGTTTGCTTGATCCTGCGTCACGGAGGAGGCAACCACAGCCAGCGCTGGTTTCTGTTTAGTGCGAATCATCGAATCACCAGGTTGAAGAGCACGGACAACCGGTAGGCGAGTTGAACTCTCAACCAGTGCACTTTTCAAATAGAACTGAGGCTGATCAGGATCATTCGGTTGATCCTTTCCAATGTAAACCACATCCAGTTTTAGTTGCTCCGACGGCACAGCATAAAAAGTGTTATCAAAACTCTCGCCGTCACCGCTGACGCTAAACCTCGTCGCATCCACAACATCCTCAGGATCAACTTTGATGACGCGGCTTGTTCCAGCCGGAACGTAAAAATCAATCGGATCGTAAGTTTGTTTCTCCAACTCATCCTGCAAAGTGACAGAAAACTGATCGTTGCTAGACTCTTGACCGTTGCCCAACTCACCAGAATTGACAACGCGAATCCTCGCTGAGCCTTTTTCGTCTTCTTCGGAAGAATTCAAAAGCTGGACCGTTGCGTTGGCAGTCTTCTCCGGCTGGACTGATTCAAATTTCGTAAACACAGCAGAAGGCCACTGGTACGCCTGGAGTGCATCAACCTTGGTGCCTTTTTGGAGATCACTGATAACAACAATTTGAAGCTTCGCCACCTTGGCGTCTTCTTTCTCTTTCATTTGATCTCGCCAAACATCCAGACGATCCGCCACCATCACCATCGCCCGCCCAAGATCTGATCGAGCCCAGGTCGGCTTCGATTCTTTGGCAGCTTTTCTCACTAGCGATGCTCGATCGGTGCTTTGAGCGTCGACACCATTGGCAAACGGAACCAACTCGCGAACGTTTTGATCAAACAGGAAAAGCGAAACGTCGTCGCCGTCTTCAAGCTCATCCAGAACGCTTTCGACTTTCGCTTGAGCGGCCTCCCAAAGTCCCTCCCGCTGCATACTCGCGCTGGTGTCCAGCAAAATTGCGACCCGGCGATTTGCAACCTCAACGCTCGAAAGCGAATTGGAACTGGGAAAAAATGGACGCATGAAAGCGAACGCGATCAACGCCAGAGCAAGGGCTCGCAAAAACAACAGGAATAGATTTTCCAACCGGCTACGCCGCGTCAACGTTGGCGGCGACGGCTTCAGAAACATCAACGAACTAAATTCGGTTTCGCCCTTTGGCGTGCGGCGAATCAGATGAAACAGAATCGGAGCCGCAATAGCGAGTGCTCCCAATCCAAAAACCCAAGCGAGGACACTCAATTGGCACCTCCCCGAATCTGACTGGCTCGTTTTACCGTCGGACCAACATGAGCCCGCTGTTGAAATACGCTAAAGAGGGCGTCTTCGAGTGGCTCGTCAGTTCTGACCTGGAAAAAATCGATCCCCAAATTGCTGCACGTTTCTCGGATGGAAGCTTCGTGAGCTTCAAACTGAGTTTTGTAATCCTTGTTAACAGAAACCGGATCGACATAAATTTCACGACCGGTTTCAAGATCCTTGAACATCGTTGCCTGAGTAAAATCAAATTCGATCTCTGCCGGATCAAGCACTCGAAGAATCACAACGTCGTGACCGCGTGAACTGAGGTAGCCCAGATTTTTTTCCAGCTGCTCCGCGGGTGCGAGCAAGTCCGAAACGAGTACGATTAACCCCCGTTTCGAAACTGTCTGAGCAATCTGCTCCAGCGGCGCTGAAATATCCGTCGACGTTCCAGCGGTTGCCTTTTCCAATGTCATCATGATCCGGCGAAGATGACCGGCGCGAAAACGCGGCGGTATCATATCAACGATGTGGTCACAAAACGTGGTGACCCCGACTGCATCCCGTTGCCGATTCAAGAACCAGGCCAGCGTTGCCGCCAAAGTCCGAGCATAGTCCGCTTTGGTGAACTCACTCGAAGTAAACCCCATCGAGCGACTAAGATCCAGCAACAAATGACACCGCAAATTTGTTTCGTCTTCGAATCGTTTGATGTAAGAACGATCGCGTCTGGCAAGCAACTTCCAATCGAGATAGCGCAGGTCGTCTCCGACGGAGTATTGACGATAGTCGGTGAATTCAACGGAGAAACCGTGATACGGACTTCGGTGAAGCCCCGACATAAACCCTTCCACAACCGCTTTGGCGCGCAGCTCAAGGTTCTTGATCCGCATGATCGTTTTAGGATCGATTCGATTGGGAGCAGCGTTGGACATTGAGCACTGGAAGGACAGGAATTGACAAACAAAAAAGCCAATTAGCGATTAACTGGTGATTGGGGCTTTCACGTGATCCAACAACATTTCAACAATCTTCTCAACGTTGATGCCTTCGGCCTCGGCGCGGTAACTGGGAAGAATTCGATGACGCAACACAGGATGCGCGAGCGATTGAATGTCTTTTAAATTCACATGCGAGCGGCCATGAAACAACGCACGTGCTTTGGAACCAAGAATCAAATTTTGTGCACCGCGAAGCCCCGCCCCCCAGTTAACCCATTGATCGACAAAATCTGGCGTGCCTGATCGACCGGGACGACTGGCGTCGGCGATTTGAACCGCGTACTTGATCAGCTCTTCGGCAACCGGGACTTTGCGAACCGTATGATGAAAACGTTTAATGTCTTCGGCATTGAACAGTGTATCGATGGTTGGCTTGATTTCAGACGTGGTTCGCTGAACGACTTTGACTTCGTCTTCCTGGCTCAAATACTCAATCCGCACATTGAACATGAATCGGTCAAGCTGGGCTTCGGGAAGCGGGTAGGTTCCTTCCATTTCGATCGGGTTCTGCGTGGCTAAAACGAAAAAAGGTTCTTCGAGCTTGTAACTCGTCCCCGCCGCGGTCACCTGATGTTCCTGCATGGCTTCCAACAACGCAGCTTGCGTTTTTGGCGGAGTTCGATTGATTTCATCAGCCAGAACCACGTTCGCAAAAATTGGTCCCTTGACGAACTGCAACGTTCGTTCGCCGCTGGCCGACTCTTGAAGAATCTCAGTTCCGGTAATGTCAGCGGGCATTAAGTCAGGCGTAAATTGAATCCGCTGAAAATTCAAATCGAAAATCTGGGAGATGCTTTGCACTAACAAAGTCTTCGCCAACCCGGGCGCTCCGGTGATCAAACAATTTCCGCCGGCGAATAGACTGACCAACAACTGCTCGATCACTTCCTCTTGCCCAACAATCACTTTGGAAAGTTGATCAAAGATCTTCTGACGGCCTTCCCGGATTTGCTGGACTGCAAGCTGTTCTTCTTCAAAGGCATTAAGAGTCAAGGATGTTCTCCGTAGAAGTAAAATTCATCGGTTGTTTCAAATTCAATGCGTCATCGCGTAGGTCACGATGTTTATTCCTAGCGGGTACGCGAAAGGCTCTGAGTACTTTTCAAAGTAACCACGATCAACACCTTCCCGCTCCCAACCGTCACCAAGATCGGTGTTATGACAAATGAACGCCATCATTCGTCCTTTGTCGTCATAGATCGCTCGGTAATGAGCCGATTCCGCATCCCAGCGCTCCGTCGAGTGTCCATTCATATAATGGTGGATACTTGGGATGATCGGTTTTTCTTTTAAGTCATAAACGATGTGAAAGATCTCGTGCTCGAGCGGAACTTCGGTGGCTTCTCGCTCGGGAAAAACACGTTTCATTTCGTGACGAAAGTTTTGCCATTCGTCTTCCCCCCAAAAATCGTCCACCATCAAGAAACCGCCCTTGAGTAGGTACCGGCGAAGAGCAACGACTTCGTCTTCGCTGAAATGAAGTCCGCCCGGCTCGATGATGTAGATGAATGGGTAGTCGAACAACGATGGATCGGTCAATCGAATGATTTTGCCGTCTGGATCCACCTCAAGCGAAGTCAACTCTTTTAGACGAAAGGAAAGGTTGAGGTCGGCATCCGGGTAGTCCGTTCGCCATTTCCCGCCACGTCGTCCCCACCGACTGCGTCCACCATAATGGGAATCGTATTCGATCCTGACAAACGTAAATACGTCGTGCTCAAACTCTTTGTTCTTTTCCCATTTCGGAACGCCGCCGCGCTCGTCACGCTGACCGTATCTTCGTTGAAAATCCTGACGACGGTTGTAGTCCTGCACCAAGTAAGTTGATGCAGCGAGAAGACCGATGGCCAACAACCACTTCCATGAAAAAACTTCACTCATTGGGTCTCCTTGTTCTGCAGAGAATCGCCAGCAGGGGATGCAGGCTCGCGCAGTGTGACCATTTCATCTACTATCTTAAGCAACAACGCATGGGCATCGCGATATCGAGGGGCCTGTTCAAGTGCTTTTATTACTTCACGCTTGGCAGCTTTCAACTGCTTTTGGCGGTAAAGCGCCGAAGCCAGTCGAAAATGCACGTCCGCGGCATCGAGCGGATCCAGCTTGCTTAAAACGGTCAACGCCTGAATCAACCCTTCATCGTCAGATGTTTCTTCCGAAGCCGTCGCGAGATATTGATGCGGAGCGGTCAACAAAGGATTCACACCCGCAAGTTTCTGGGCATACTTTTTGGTTTTCGCCCAATCGCCCTTGGCCGATGTCGTTTCAAGTAACGTAACGAACAGGTCAACATCACTGGCTTCCATTTTTGAATACGACTCGAGCAACTCAATGGCCGCGTCGGTGTCTCCGGTTTCTTGATAACATTTCGCCAGCAAAGGGTAGGGCGGTTTGATGGTCGAATCGAGCTGGATCACTCGTTTGAGCGGCTTGATCGCGGCTTCCCAATTGTTCGATGTTGCAAGTGCACCCCCCAGCGCCATTAGCCCCAGCAAATTGTCTGGATGTTCTTTATTCCAAGCCTGCCAATATTCGACCGAACCCTCCGGTTTATCATCGAGCTCATCCCAATTCGCACCCTTGGCAAATTCGTTAGCGCGCGTTCTGGCAAATGTTGCAAATGATTTATCGAGGAACTCGACGGGCGCTGCATGACGGCGAAGTGCATCATTGATGGGCGTGCCGTTAGCAAGCTCATTGAGAACTTTTAGCATTGCCGGCAATCCGTATTTGTCGATCAAGAATTCAACAACCAACGAAGATTCGTAGTAGGCAAACTGAAGATGAGCCGACGACGACGGTCGCAAGAATGCACCGCTAAGTTGACTGACTGGCGTAAGCTCTTCGCCGAGAACCATTTCGCGATACTTGATCGTCATGCCATCTCCCCAAGCGGGATCGGCCAAGCCTTCCTCATAAACTGAGATACCCTCGCTCAACCAGCGTGGCATTTTGTTCTTTGTTTTCTGAAGCGTGACAACATGACAAAACTCATGCCAGAGAACGGACTCCCAACTGGTTAAGTTTGCACCTTGTGCAGCTGGACTGTTCATCGTGATCACGCGGCCAAAGCAGACTCCCAAAAATCCCGCGCCTCCGGGCAGACCAAACGTGCGAATGGCAAAATCCTGCTGGCGAGGAAAAATCTCAATGAAGATCGGTAGCTCTAACTCAACATCATATTTTGAACACAATTGATCCCGGGCCCGAATCAACAGATCCAATACTCGCTCGCCATAAATTTCGGCTTCTTCCTCCGCCATTCGGACGACGAATCCTTCACGCTGCAACGTTCGAAATTTTGACATGTTGTCACGCAGCGTCACAAGGTTGTGGGCGACCACACTGTATTCGTCCGCGTCAAAGACTTCGTCGGCCAATTGCCAGCCTTCGAGTTCTTGTCCAAGCCGCAACAGGTCATGGGCAAGCTGAATTTTTGCGGGTAGAAAACCATCGTCGTAAACAAGAGACCGACGTTGATACTTGGAACCTTCTTTAAAACGATATTTCTCTGACAACTCCCGGCCAATCAAATGATCGACTTCGGGGTTTGCTGGCCAGTGTTTTAGCGCCCGCTCGCGATACTGACCTTCTTGGTTGGACTGGTTTTTCAAATGAGCCAAAACTGCCATATAAGACCACGCAAGTGGATGCTCTGGATTCACCGAACGCACTTGCTTGAGAAACTTTTCTGCCGATTCATAGTTTTCGGAACTGATTTGTTGATCGGCCAGGATTAACAGCGCCTCGACATTGTTCGAGTTTAACGCGAGCACTTTTTGAACAAGCTCATTTGCTTTTTCTGAATCGCTTTTTAAAAACGCCCGGGCAAGCTTACAAAGTCCGTCAGCATCACCGGGCAAGAGCTCGACGACTTTGGCGTAGTTTTCAGCGGCCAACCCGTAGTCGTGTTTCTGCAGCGCCAGTTCTCCGATCGCGCGGTAGACCTCAGGCTCGCGAGGGAGCTTCCTTTTGATCGGATAATAAAACGTATCAAGAACCTCTTTGGCGTCCGCACCTCTTTTTAAAAAGAACCTTCCGATGGTCAGGAAATTGGCAGGTTCGCGATACATCCACGAACTTCGAGAGGTCAGCTGCGCGATCTCTTTGAGAAACTCCGCTGCTCTGTCTGGATCATCGTTGTAATTGAACGTTTCGTGGCCAAGTAAACGAATTCGAATACTGTTCTCAAATTTCTCGAGGCTCTTGTCAACGAAAGCTGCGGCATCAGAGTACTTTCCTTGTGCCATTAGCGATTGAAGGATTAGGAGGTGCCACTTTTCCTCCCGGCTGAACTGGCCAAGATCCTCGTCAACGATTTTGGCGAGCGCAATCGCATCGTCAAATTTGCCTTCATTGAAAAAACGAACGGCTCGGTCGCCGTCAGATTCGTTGTTGACGTCTTGCAGAACAAAAGCCTGCGTAGGTTCCTGAAAAACCAAAATGGCAAAACAGGTTATCAACAAGCTTTGAAGGATCGCACGGTTGAAGATTTGCATGCCTCGAATAAAGTTTCTGGGCGTTAGTGATAGAGCACAGATTACCCATTTCACGTTACCAATTGTATTAAACCAGAATTGGAGTGCAAAGTTGTGCAAAACCTTGGAAATT
>CAZQQR010000033.1:8983-12023 GCA_964595515.1 uncultured Pirellulaceae bacterium | reverse complement strand
TGACCATGTTTAACAGTATTCTGGAACTTGGGGCGGCTGGGACCAGCTGTTTCCAATGGACCGCCTCCGCCGCCGGTTACGAAGTATTGTGTACCGCCGTTTTGTACGACCTTGCCATCCCGGACCTGCCAAGTTCTTTCGTAACTATGGATGTGCCCATTGAAGACAACATCGACGCCGTACTGATCATAAAGTTTACTCATCGCCTGAACGTTGGTATCGCCACGGCTGGAGCGATTTGTTTTCCAAAGGTCGCCGTAGTCGTTTTCATCCGACGAATAAACAGGATGATGATGCACGACCATCTTCCAGTCTGCAGTCGACTTCTTCAGTTCAGATTCCAACCATAAAAACTGTTCGGATCCAGGGCCACACTTCTTGTTGGAATCGATCATGAAAAACTGAGCCGGGCCGTAGTGGAACGTGTAGTAATATTCCGGCGCTGGAAGGTTCATGTAGTCGTAATACCAATGCGCATTACGTTCGTGGTTGCCAAGCACGGGATACATGGGGACTCGTTTAATCAAAACATCCATTGACGGAAAAAACTGCTTCGTCCAATGGTCATGAACTGTTCCGGTGTCAGTCAGGTCACCGGGAATCACCAGAAAGTCAGGTCGCTGGGACCAAGCGAACTTGGCCATCTTGTTAGAGACCTCCGGATTGCCCTGAGTATCCGAAATGATGGCGAATGCGATTGGCGAATCGTGCTGAGGAGCTGTTTCGAACGTGCTGACTGGTGACGTCAACTTCACACCATCTTTGTTGACCGTTTCAGTTCGGTAAAAATACTGTGTGTCAGGTTGCAAACCTTCGATGCGATATTGGTGAAACTTAGTCTCGTTGGCTAAGGGAACCTTTTGAATACACTCCGACGTTTCACCCCAGAACAGGCTACCCGTAGCCTCTTGCGTTGTTGCCCAGTTAACGCCCATTGAGTCCGTTGAAGCCATCTGCAGAAAAGGCCGAGCATCAAATTCGAACGGGACTTTGACGTTGACTTTTGCGGGAGCGGCCGCGAGTGCTTTGCCGGCTTCAAAACTATGGGCGACGCCTTTTGCCGTTGCGACCATGTCGTAGACAAAGGCTTCTCTGAGGGTTCCGGAGAGCGGAAAGTTCTCATTGTCGTCAAGGTAACCGCCAACGCACAGTTTGGCTTTGGGGGGATAGTGGATCGCAGCGGACTGAGCTCTTGAAGTCGCGTCAAGCCTTCCGTTTACGTACAAATTCATGATCTCACCATCGTAGGTACCCACAACGTGATAGATCTTGCCAATTTCAAATTTGGTTTTGCCAGAAAGGTAGGTCAACTGTTTGGTGTTTTGAGATGCCAGCGCAAACGTGAAATTGGTTTCGTTGTATCCCAACACCCAGCCCGATTCCTTGTTGCCATTGTCTTGCAAGAAACAGACCAGCCCACCGTATTGCAGTGGTTGATCAACCGAAGCCCAAACTGATACCGTCAGATCTTTGGCGGGTAATTGACTGGAGTTAACTTCGTCCGCCGCGACAAACGCCTGTTTGCCTTCGTTGACCAGCGATGGAACGTTTGCGACTAGCGTGTGTCTGCGTTGAATCGGTGCGATCAGATCCGGGCCCTTTTGCGACACCAGTACGTTTTGCTTGACGAACTTTTGATTGAAATCCCAATGCATCAACGGAATGGGTTCATCGTGAGACCACACGATGGCGGAAGTTGCAATCAGCAGCAGAACACAGGCTTTCATATATGCATTCCATTGGATCAAAATGAAAACTCGAGAATTGTAACGCAAGCAAACAAGGCAAGCTAGCGAGTGAATCAAAACTCAGCCGAACCTCTCCTTGGTTGTAATTTAGATCTCGATCGACTAATTTTTTCGATGTTCGCGAGCGTGGAAAACGAACATCACGAGTCTGTGGTTAACCAACAAGACGTGATCCAATGGACTAATCAAAGTCGCCAAAAGGATGTCAGGATGTGGCGGACTTCAACCGGAGATCGGACTCTAACGGGCTGTGAAGCGCACCTAGTCTTGCTGGGAATCGGCCATCTGCGCGATATGGTCACCTCTGCGGTAGAGCAGGGTGAGCCTCATCAGACGAGCGTCGATTTATTCAACCGGCTTCAACCGACACAACAACTGGCAATTCTCCACGAGGTCGCATTCGCGTTGCTTCGCGAGAATGTTCCCGACCCCGAATTGACCGCCACTCGCGAAGCCACCGTTTATGTCTTGTTTCGAGAGCTGCTGGAATTGGTCGAAGTTGAAATCCAATGGGCCGAGGGGAAAGAGGTTACCAATACAACGATTCGACAAGCCATCGTTCATTCGCTACGTGAGGTACGCAACAAAGATTCGGAGTGGGTTGAGTTTGAGTCAGAAGATTTGAATGGCAACACCATCGCGGATTTGATTGCCCCGCAATCCATCGACCTTCAGGCTTGGGAATCGAGTTTGGAAGAACTTGCCAACCAGATCTTGTGGGATCGAGACTTTGAACTTGAATCAGTATTCGCGGATCACGACCCTGCCGAGATTAATGAACTCAAAGAATATTTGGGCATTAGCTCAGACTATTTTTCAATCCCAGCACCCGACTCGGACTCAGAAGAATACCGAAGACTTGACCGCGAACTGGTCCAGTTGTCACCACGCTGAACCAAGCGAACTAACGATTGGCTTCCCCAGTAAATTGATCGTTTCAAGCCGGCACACTCCAGCTATAATCTGAAGTTGACCAGCCGGCAGTCGAAGCCACCCCCGGTCGTTCCCCAACTTCTCCCGGATCACATGTTAAACATCTGCAAGTTTCTCTTAGGTGCCTTGCTAGGCGCCGCTTGCGTGTTGATCTGCTTTCGATACGCATTCGACCGATGGGGAATCGCTGGGATCTACTACTCCATCACCGCGATCGTTGGTTACGTGTTATTAGTGCTGGCCGCGAAGTATGCAGTCCAAATCGCCGAGAATCGCCGTCCGAAAATTGTGACTCGCTCGATCATCGAAGATGATGACGATAGCGAAGCCGAAAACGAAGAACGCGAAACGGAAGCCGA
>CAZQQR010000033.1:2907-8883 GCA_964595515.1 uncultured Pirellulaceae bacterium | reverse complement strand
GAAGCCGAAAACGAAGAACGCGAAACGGAAGCCGAGAACGAAAACAAACTCGAGAACCAGAGCGAATCTGAAGACAACGACCAAGTAGAAGACGAGAACAAAATTGCAGAGTAGGCGGTTTCGCTCGTAGGAGCGTAAACCAAATGATCAAAAAAATGTTCAAATCAAGATGATTTGCCGCGCGAATCAGATTGGGGTAGCGGAACGATCGGTTGGTCATTATCTGACTGACCCGACGATTCGACATTGGTAATTTTGAGCGGACTAGCCAACGTTAGTCGCCAATACTTTTCGATTTCATCGTGCGCCCTTGCCAGCAATGAGTCTTCTGGGTAATTCCCATCATCACCCGGTCGGCCAGCAAAATGCCCGGTCATCAATTCAATCGCATCGTAAATGTTGTCAACGGCATACACACAGAACTGTCCAGCCTTGCATTGTTCAACGATATCTTCCCGCAGCATCAAGTCTCCTGCATTGGATTTGGGAACCACAACGCCTTGGTTGCCGTCCAATCCAAAATAATCACAGGCGTCAAAGAAGCCTTCGATCTTTTCGTTGACACCTCCGATCGCTTCCAGGTGACCGTGCTGATCGATCGCTCCAGTCATGGCCATCCCTTGCTTGATAGGAATCCCTGTCAAAGCACTTAACAAACAAACGATCTCAGCTCCCGAGGCTGAATCCCCGTCGATCCCACCGTAACTCTGTTCGAACGCGAGCGACGCGCTAAATGCCATTGGATGCTCTGTTCGAAGCAAGTGCCGAAGTAGTCCGCCAAGAATATGAAAACCTTTGGTGTGAATTGCACCCGACATCTGCGCTCGGCCTTCGATGTTGATCAAACCCGCACTACCAGGACCAATGGTGGCCGTAATCCGCGCCGGGAAACCATACGTGAGTGGTCCCGAATGCATGACAGCCAGACCGTTGATCTGACCGACAACGTCTCCTGCTGTTTGCACCATGATGGTTTGGTTCTGAACCATTTCACGGAACTTTCGCGAAGGCAAACTGGAACGAGCTTTGGTTCGTCTGATCGCATCTTTGACGTGTTCATCCGTCACGACATCTTTCTTGGCGAGAAAGGCGGCTTCTCGTGCGATGTCGGCAATTCGACCGAATCGGGTCGTCAAGCGATTTTTGCGAGCCACAATCCGCGCTCCGTGTTCCGCCAGCGCCGCAACAGCGCTGCGATGAAAGTGTGGAAGGTTTTCCGAATTCACCAACCCTGCAACAACACTTGCATACTGCATCAACCCTTGGTCATCACGTTGCATCTCAGAATCGAAATCTGCCAAGACTTTAAACAGCTCGCGGAAATCTGGATCCGCATGATCAAGCTGGTAATAGGTCCGAACGTCGCCGATTAGAATCACGCGGACATGAATCTCAATTGGCTCGGGTTGAACCACCACCGTTTGTCGCATCCAGCGAGCCTCGGGAGGAACGATTTCGAGTCTCCCCGTTCGAAGCGTGCGCATCAGAGCTCGCCACGCTCCCGGTTCAGAAATCAAATCGTTGATATCCAGAATCAAATATCCATTGTCTGCCTGAAGTAATGCACCTGCGCGAATTCCTCGATAGTCGGAGACCGCCATCCCTCCCGGTCCCCAATCGGATTCAACCGTTCCAAGCAGGTTGATCATGCTGGGAGTGTTTTCTTCGACGATTGGTCGTGACGTCGGGTCTTCGTGTGAAAGAACGACATTGACGCCATATAGCTCTTTGAAGTCCGGACGTTCTTCTGGCTTTCGCGTCAACTGATTTTCAATCACGTCGTCGACGACATCTTTGATAAATTCGTTGATGCGCTCTGAGTCGTATTTTTCCAAGATAGAGTCAGTGAACTCACTCGCCAATTCACGGGCGACTTTCTCGGTCAAGTTCCCAGCCTCTAGGCCCGCAGCACGAATGACTTCGTTTACTTTGCGAGAGGTTTCAGCAAGTCGTTTTTGATATTTGGGAAGTGCCTCTTCAAACTCAGCAAGTTGTTTTTCGGATGCCTTGCCTTGAGTGACCAACAAACGAAGTTGTTCTGGAGGCACTGGATTTCCATCGACGATGGCCATGATCATCGTTTGCGACATCGGCCCTTGCTGGACTGAGACAAGCGCCATGCCATTCGCCTGGATCTCGTCTTCGAGGGGTTTCGTGAATTCTTGGATCTTCTCTTGAGCCTGTTCTTGAATCGCCTGACGTTTTGCAACATGAGCATCGCCATCGAGCGCCTTTGCCAGACCTTCTGAAAGAAACTCTGCGACCGAAACCATATCTTTCCGAAATCGGTGCGCCTTTCCTGCGGGTAACGTAATCAACCGAGGATGATCTGGGCGATTGAAATTATGGACGTAGCAGAAATCGCGTTTGTTTTCGCTTTGGGGTTGTAGCTCATCGAGCAAATGGCGAACCATTGTGATTCGCCCCGTCCCGCGTGTTCCGCGAACGTACACATTTTGGCCCGGAGCCAGACACTCGATTCCAAACTTTAACGCTTCGTATGCAGTGGGCTGACCGACTACGCCATTGGCAGGATCTATTTCGGCAGTGGTCTCGAATTTCAAACAGTCTCCACATTTCCAGCGGAGTAAGTTTGGAGGAACAAGATTTCGTTCGGCTGCGGTATCGTTTTCAGTCATGGCTATCGTTCAGATCTTCGCCCAGTAAAAGTTAAGACGACATTCTAGAACGGCACCTCGATTTTAAAAGCGGCTTCCTGACGGTCTGATCTAAAAGCGCAAGAAAAAACTCCGTCAGCAACGAATCGCCAACGGAGTTTTTTTCCCATCCGATATGACCTTGGACTTATTCGGTCAAGATAGTCGGCAAGTTGTTCGCAATCTCCTCAAAGATATGGACCAACGCACTTCCATCATTCGCATGATAGTGCCTACCGTGACCCGCGATTGCGACCTTTTCCATCGCATCTTGATCAGCTCCGTAGGAAAATGTAACCGTATGAATGGTCACAGCATTCCCTGCAACAATGCTCTCGACCGCTTCCTCAGGATCTTCACCTGAGTTGTTTTCACCATCAGTCAAGACAACGATCGTTTTTGCAGCGAATGGTCGTGCAGCCGATCCATTGACGATTGGAGGTAGTCCAGTCGTCATACCATCACCAATCGCGGTACCACCATAAGGCGTAACCGAACTCACCTCTGTGCGAATCGAATCGTAGGTATTTTGAAGCGATTTATCGAGAGTTGCGGTACTGCTAAATGTTACCAGTGAAACAAGCTCTTCTTGGTCCGTATCATCGAGAACGTCCAAGAACGCGGTGACGCCCAAATCAAGGTAATACCAACGACTGTAAATCGGTGCACCGCTGGCGTACTCCCACTCTGAAGTATACATCGCCATTGGGTCAGTCAATTCACTTCGCTCGCTCCATGAAAACGTTGACCCAAGGGTGTGGTTGTCGTTGGAATAGCGTTCGAGCTGGTAGATAACGTTGTTGGAGTAGTTGCGATCGTACAGCCAGTCCGTTGCATCGTTGTATTCACTCCAGCTAATCCGGCGATTCGTTACTGACGTTCCATTGACCCAGTGCGAATATGCTTTGCCAAAGTTGTTCCAGCTTGGATCGGCATCGTCTTCTTGGTGCCAACCCATCCACTGCCAACCCCAACCGCTCCACTTCCAATAGGCGTAAAGATAGTAGCCGGGTGTGGTGACCGTCTCCTGCTCGTTGTAAAGCTCCCAAAGTCGGTCCTCAAGAGCATCTTCGTCCTGGTAGTACAACATTGAGCCTGAACGATCGAGTACCAATGCGATATCTCGGTCTACCTGAGTTGCAATAGAACGACGGACTGGATTGAAGTCATTCAAACCATTGGTCAGAATGCCTTTCCCATCACTGTTGCCCGAGTTCTTTTTCCAATCCATCTCCGAAGCAACAAGGTTCCGATCCGCGTAGTTACCTTTTTTGAAGGCGAACATTCGAAATACAGCGCTGGTCGGTGCGTTGGCAGTAACCGCCAAACTCGATGGTCGTGTCGTTCCTGAACTAACTTCTTCATACGGAATCGAAGAAAAATCATACATGCCGTAGCCATTGTTTGACCGGACAGAGCGACCGAAGTCCAATTGAATCTGCGAAGAACTTCCAGCCTGTCCAACCGACATTGCTTTTCCGCCAACCAAGTTGGCTTGAGCCATTTGATTAGTGATTGCGTCGATTTGACCGAGTGCATAAGCAATATGCTCTTGCTTGGTACCATCTGGATTGTCTGGATCTTGCTGCCTAAGGCTCATCGCACGACCACCTGCATGGCAGGTAGCATCTGCGGCAATCTTTAGCTCAGTTGTCACCAATTGCATGTAAGCAAGGTTGATGGCAAAGCCAGCGAAAATCATCAAGACTGGAAAAATGAAAGCAAACAGCGGCGCGATCGCACCTCGACGAAGTGTCGAAATGGCAATCGGTTTTCGGACTTCTAATGTTGGGTCTAACATCGTCCACTCCAAGTTAAAGAAAATCGGCAAGTCAGGGGTGTTACCGCCCACCAATTGGCAGACTGGTAATAAATGATTCGTTGAATCGGTTGTTTCGTTAGTCGGATTAATCCGCCAATGTGCTGTCGAAGAATCCGCGATACCTTTCGGTTCGCATCGTTGTCTGAGCAGTAATTTTGTTGTCGCCCAACCAAGCGCCGGGCAAAATGAGAGTATTCTGACTCAATGGAATCTCGATACGAACACTAATCTCCGGCGTATCGAATTCGAGTTCTTCACCATCTGGGCTATTTTGGTCGTTGATGAAAATATCAGCATTCACATTCCCAAGTCGATCCAGGATCTGATTGGCTCGTGTGAATCCGTCATTGAGGACAGCGCCTTCGGCCATCGCAAACCGGCACGTTTCATAACAAGCGTTTTGTGCAACATTACGAAGAATTGACATTCGTGAGAATTCGATACAGACGGCAACGACCATCATGAAAATCGGTGCTACCCACGCGAACTCGACGGCGGTTGCTCCGCGTCGGTCACTTCGACCACGTCCAAGACGAGGTAATTTATTATTGATTTTTCTTAACATGAGTGTGCCCTTTTTTTACTCGTCAAACTCTCTGACAAATGAGACTGACGCTGCAACCGTTCGCCCGGTCATGACTCCATAATTGAAAGCCGTGTTCCCATTGGCTGGTGCTTCGACAATCACAGTGATCGGATCTAATGCCGCAAGTGATGCGAAATCCGTTGGCAAGACCGTGACTGATGCATTTACAATTTGCCGTTCGGCCAAAACCTCTTGAACTCGATCGTTGACCATGTCAGCAGTGCCCCGGCGACGAACACCAACCCGCACTCCTTCAAACGCACAAATCGTCAATGATTCTTTCAGGTAGATTCCGGAGCAAATCTCCAGTGTCCCCGTCATGATGATCAGAATGAATGGCAACACGATGGCGCACTCAAGTGCGGCAACGCCGCGTCTTGCACCAGCTTGGCTGCCACCACGAGTGTTAGTTCTTTTGAGTTTGAAAATGTTTAAGGACATCGAGCTTGTTTCAAAATAGAATTCGTTCCTCAAAAACCTATGTCAGGAATTTCCCCAAGGTGACGAACTTCCATAAACTGGCTTGAGAAACTTCGACCCAACAGAGTCACAAGCCAAACAAACTCCCTGACTAAAACAATCGGTACAATCGCCAAACTTTAACTCTCATGCAACGGGTAACTGGGCACTCTAAAGAGCCGGTACAACTTGACTATCAAGAGTGGGATTGTGCGGCTTTTGGCGACGATAACGAAGAAGCTTCCTTCTCAGGTTCCGGCTTATGCTTTCGTGGCGATCATTCTTTTGCGTCTCACTCGTGCTTTGTAGCGCGATTTGTGCTGATGCGCAAGAACACCTTGCCCGGCTGCGTACCGCTCAGCAACTGCAATCGCCGATCACACTCGACGATTCACCAACAAAACAAACAGAGAGCAAAATTCGGCCGGTGGTGCCTTTGATTGAGCCCAAAC
>CAZQQR010000033.1:0-2807 GCA_964595515.1 uncultured Pirellulaceae bacterium | reverse complement strand
CCTGCCCGCAATCTCTTGACATTACCGCGGCCCTCGATGGAAGAAGCGGAGCCCAAGATCGTCGCAGCAGATCTTTCGCAGCCGGTATATTCGCTACCGTCATTCATTCAAATGGCGATTGAAAATCATCCCACCCTCAAGTCGGCCGGTGCGAGAATCAAAGTAGCAGAATACGAAGCTCTCCAAGCCGGCTTGGCTCCCAATCCTAAACTGGGATTGTTTGCAGACGAAGTCGGCAATGAAGACGACCCGGGCCTCATCGGAGTGTATCTCCAGCGAAATATCATTCGCGGCAACAAACTCTGCCTCTCGCGCGAAATAAAAAACCGCGAAGCAACGGTCCGGGAAATCGAGCTTCAACAACAGGCAATCCGAATCGAAACCGATGTCACAACGGCCTATTACCGGGTGTTGATTTCGCAAAAAAAATCAGAGCTTACACGTCAGCTTTTTGAATCACAAACCAAAGCCGTTCAGCAGTCCCGTGCACTTTATGAAGCCGGAGAAACTCCCAGAACGGATCTTTTGCAAACGGAACTGCAGACTCAGAAAACGAATATGCTGCTTCAAAAGAACGAAGTCGAACTCCAAAACGCTTGGCGACAATTACTCGTGATGATAGGGGCGGACGAACTTGAGTGGCAACCCTTGTCTGGTTCGCTTGATCCGTTTACCGAATCCGTTTCGTTCGAAGAAATTCTCTCGAAGATTTTTGACCTGAGCCCCCAATTGAGAGTCGCACTCGCGGAAGTCCAACGCGTCCAAGCGACCATTCATCGAGAGATTGCGGCCACCGTTCCCGACTATCAAACACAACTGACGGTCGGAAAAGACTCAACGACCGAACATTTCTTTGCCGGTGTCCAACTCCAGATTCCACTCATGGTCTGTGACCGCAATCAAGGAAACATTGCCGCCGCAAAATCTCGACTTGTTGAGGCTGTCAACAATGTGGAAACCATCAAACGTCGCATCAGGCAAAGACTGACTCAGCAATTTGAAAAGTACCAATCTGCTCAAGTCCGAACGAATCTTTATCAAACACAATTGATACCTCAGGCCCGCAAAAACCTGGAGCTTTTAAAGCTTGGCTACCCTGAAGAGGTCGAATTTCTTCAGGTTTTATCCGCACAGCAATCCATTGTTGAATTAACACTGGAATACCTCGATTCGCTCAATGACTTCTGGGCCAGTAGATTGCGTATGGAAGGACTGCTGCTGGAAGAAAGTCTCGAAAAATAAGTCCGCCACCTGTTCGACAAACCTTACACATGTAGAAATAATACCCGCGAAGACCTACGCTTCAGCGTTCTCAAAATCGCTGAGATTGAATTGACATGAACCGCAACTTTCGAAACATCTGGCCAACACTTTTGCTTAGCGCGACGCTAATAAGCATCGGTGGTGTCGCAGGATTTTTTCTTCGCCCCATTATCCTTCCGCAAATCTCAGCCGACGAACTAGACGCCGAGCCCGCTGCAGATTCACATGCTGACCATGGAGGCAATATCGTCGAGTTGATGGAAACGTCGCTTGAGAACATGAGTCTCAAATTGGGAAAATTCACCAGACGAGACTACTTTGAATCCATTCGAATTCCCGCCAAAGTCGTCGAACGTGTTCCCCAAGGCCGACGACACCTCACCGCACCCATCGGCGGGCGAATCGAAAAAGTCTACATCGCCCAAGGCCAAGCCGTTCAGCCCGGCGACAAACTCTTCGATATCGAAGTCACCGACAATGCGCTTTCGCAATCACAAGTCGAGTTGTTAGCGTTGATATCAGAAATTGACTCCAATCGCCAACAGCTCGAACGACTAAGACCCTTGGTTGAAAAAGGTGTTGTTGCTCGAAAGCGAATTATCGAACTCGAACTCCAAGCCCAATCGTTGATACAAAAAAAAGACGCGCTGACACAGGGACTCGGTATTCGAGGAATGGATGACGAACAAATCAATAACCTGATCGACAACCAGATACTATTCAAATCAATCAGTATCTTTGCTCCCGATTTCGAATCCGCTGAATCCACCGTCCTATCACAGTCGATCAGCCGTCCGCCATCGGCCGGCCGACCGCTAACGCAAGCTTCGTTTTCCACCAACCGCCGAACATCAGACAAACCACAGGACTATTTTACGATCGATTCAATTGACGCAATCCAAGGACGCAATCTTGAATTGGGAGATAGTTTGTGCGAACTCACGCATCACAACCGTTTGTTGATCAAGGGCATGGCATTTGAGGCAGACGTTCGACGAATTTCCGACGCCTTGGATAAGGACTGGAAATTCTCGGCCCACTTTGGAGCCGGCGTCGGTGACATTGTTCGAGAAAGCCTTCCCCTATATCAAATCGAAAATCACGTTGACGATGAATCTCAAACCTATCCGGTATATGTGGAACTCGAAAACGAAATCATCAGCGAAAACAACGACGCTGAAAAACGTCGGTTTGTAAATTGGCGATTTAAGCCCGGCCAAAGAGCACACTTGGAGGTTCCCATCGATCAATGGATCGACTGCTGGGTCGTTCCACTAGAAGCAGTTGTCTACGACGGGCCTCAAGCGTTCGTTTTCCAAAAAATCAACCACACTCACGAGACTCCCGACGGCACCGTCCACGAGTTTGCCAAAACGTCAGTCAAAGTCTTACACAAAGACGGAAACTTTGCAGTTCTGGCTAAATCGCCCATGCTAAAAAAATACGAAGACTACGCGTTAGACCAAGCGTATCAGCTGAATCTTGTTTTAAAGGCCGCAGCCAGTGGCGGTGGCGGACACGCTCACCATGGACACAGTCACTAG
>CAZQQR010000032.1:24035-26449 GCA_964595515.1 uncultured Pirellulaceae bacterium | reverse complement strand
CGATCTCGTAATCGAAACTGTCAGTTCCGTGGAAATCAGCGTCTGGCGTGTAGACAAATGATCCATCGGTATTGAGAACCACGTTGCCGTTGGTCCCATTGGTCAACTGGTTGAATGTAACCGCGTCGCCATCAGAGTCACTATCGTTTCCGTCAACGACGGCGTTGAGAACGGTGTCTTCGTTCGTGGTGAAGTCGTCGTTTTGTGCAATCGGTGCTGGATTAGTGACCGTCCAAGTGAAAGTTTCAGTAACCATCTGGCCGCTTGGGTCTTGAGCCGTCACGCTCACGGTAAACGGTCCGCTTTGGGACGCACTTGAATCAATCGTGCCCGAGATATTTCCGTCGGTGTCGATCGTCAATCCTGTTGGTAATCCAGTCGCACTGAATGCCAGAACGTCTCCGTCGACGTCATTGAAACTTCCGCTTACGTCGAGCGAAACATTGTCGGAATCGAAATTTGTTTGGCTTGGGATGGTGCTTGATGTTGGTGCATCGTTAACAGGAGCAACGTTGATGGTCACGGTTGCGATTGAAACCGCACCGTCAGCATCGACCATCTCATAATCAAATGTGTCGGTTCCGTGGAAATCTGCGTCTGGTGTGTAGGTGAACGTGCCGTCGTTGTTCCAGGTGAGGCTTCCTCGGTTAGGGCTCGTCAACTGGTTGTAGGTCAGAGAATCCGCGTCGGCATCGGAGTCGTTGCCTGTCACTGAACTCGTGAAAGCAGTGTCTTCGTCGGTGTTGTAGGTGTCATCACCGGCAGTTGGCGTTGGGTTGGTGACCGTCCAAGTGAATGTGTCGGTAACCGTTCCACCATTTCCATCGTCGGCTGTAACGACAACAGTGTAAGGGCCATTTTGGGAAGCACTGGAATCGATCTGGCCATTGATGAATCCGTCGACGTCGATTGCCAATCCAGTCGGCAAACCGGTCGCACTGAATGTCAGCGGATCACCGTCGGGATCACTAAAGTTCCCTGTGATATCCAGATTGATTAGATCACTGTCAGCGTTAAAGAGGTCCGGAATGTTCGTGTCGACAACCGGCAAGTCGTTCACCGGATTCACAGTAATCGTTACGGTTGCAGGTTCTGTTGCTCCATCGGCGTCAACGATTTCGTAAGTGAAACTATCCGTTCCGTTGAATTCTGCATCTGGCGTGTAGTCAAAAGTCCCGTCGCTGTTAAACGTGAGGCTTCCGTTTGTCGGATTCGTTAACAAGTTAAACGAGACGGCGTCGTTGTCAGCGTCCGAGTCGTTCCCAACAACGGTGCCAGAAATTTGTGTGTCTTCGTTTGTGCTGTATCCGTCGTCTTCGGCAACGGGTGCAGGATTGGAAACTGTCCAAGTGAATGTGTCGGTGACCGAACCGCCATTGCCATCGTTTGCCGTCACAACGACAGTGTATGGCCCGTTTTGGGAGGCACTTGAATCGATGGTTCCAGAAATGGTTCCCGCGCTGTCAATCGTCAGTCCGATCGGAAGATCTGTGGCCGAGAAAGTTAGCGGGTTGCCTTCAACATCGGAGAAGTGCCCACTGATGTCGATCAAAATCGTATCGGAATCGAAATCGACTTGATCTGCGATTGGAGTGGCCACGACCGGAACGTCGTTAACTGGGTCGACGGTGATGGTAACCGTCGCGATCGCGGAGTCGCCATCGGCATCAACGATTTCATAGTCGAAACTGTCAGTTCCATGGAAATCAGCGTCTGGCGTATAGCTAAACGAACCGTCTGAATTCAGAACGACGTTTCCATTGTTGCCGTTGGAGAGTTGATTGAACGAAACAGAGTCTCCATCAGGATCAGCATCGTTCCCATCAACGAAGGCGTTGAGAACGGTATCTTCGTTGGTTGTAAACTCATCATTTTGAGCAATGGGAGCCGGGTTGGTGACGGTCCAGGTAAATGTCTCCGTCGTCATCTCGCCGTTTGGATCTTGCGCCGTCACGTTGACAGTGAAAGGACCGCTTTGAGAAGCACTGGTATCGATCGTTCCGGAAATATTTCCGGCAGTGTCGATCGTTAATCCGGTCGGAAGTCCCGTCGCGCTGAACACCAGCGAGTCACCATCGACGTCATCAAAGTTTCCACTGATGTCGAGCGAGATGACGTCTGAATCAAGGTTCGATTGAGCTGGAATCGTACTCGACGTTGGAGCATCGTTGATTGGAGCAACGGTGATCGTGACGGTGGCGATCGAGACTGCTCCATCCGCATCGACCATTTCATAGTCAAACGTATCAGTGCCGTGGAAATCTGCATCGGGTGCGTAAGTAAACGTGCCGTCACTGTTCCAAGTCAAATTCCCGTTTGCTGGGCTAGTTAACTGGTTGTAAGTCAAAGAGTCGTTGTCGGCATCGGTGTCGTTGCCAGTCACGGATCCAGAAATTGCGGTGTCTTCGTCCGTG
>CAZQQR010000032.1:17364-23935 GCA_964595515.1 uncultured Pirellulaceae bacterium | reverse complement strand
CTGCCGGCGTGTAGTCGAACGTGCCATCCGAATTAAACGTGACGGTTCCGCTTGCAGGATTGGTCAATTGATTGAATGTGACGTTGTCTCCATCGGGGTCGGAATCGTTGGATCCGACGGAGCCGTTTAGCGGGGTGTCTTCGTCAATGTTGTAAGTGTCATCGTTGGCAACAGGGCCAGGGTTGGAAACGTTCCAGGTAAACGTGTCGGTTACCGAATCGCCGTTGCCGTCATCGGCTGTCACCATGACAGTAAATGGACCTGACTGTGAAGCACTGGAATCAATCGTTCCGGTGATGTTGCCCGCACTGTCGATGGAAAGACCCGTTGGCAGACCGGTCGCGCTGAAAGCTAATGAGTCCCCTTCGAGATCACTAAAGTTTCCGCTTACATCTAACGTGATTGAATCGGAGTCAGTGTTGGTTTGGTCAGGGATTGGAGTGCTAACGACCGGAGCATCGTTGACTGAGGTAACATCGATGGTAACCGTCGCGGAATTGGATGCACCATCGGCATCGACGACTTCGTAATCAAACGAAACGATGCCGTAAAAATCAGCCACGGGTGTGTAACTAAATGAACCATCCGAATTCAGCGTCACGTTACCGCTGGCAGGATCGGTCAATTGGTTGAACACTAGCGCGTCGTTGTCTGAATCGGTTCCAGTCACCGAAGCGTTTAGTTGTGTGTCTTCTGCGATGGTAAAGGTTTCGTTTTGACCGACTGGAGCCGGGTTGGAAACCGTCCAAGTGAATGTGTCAGAAACTTGTGCGACACCATCGTTTGCTGTGACGGTTACCGTGTAGGGACCACCGGTTGAAGCACTTGAATCGATCGTTCCGGAGATCACTCCCGATGCGCTAATCGTCAATCCGGTAGGAAGTCCGCTGGCTACAAATGTCAGCGTGTCACTGTCAGCATCGTAAAAATTTCCGCTGACATCCAGAGTGATTGTGTCGCTGTCGAAATCGGATTGGTCGGGGATTTCGCTGGCGACTTCTGGCACATCGTTGACGCCTGTGATGTCGAGTGTGACGCTTGCGATCGAGGTCGCACCGTCTGCATCCGTGATTTCATATTGGAAGCTGTCGATTCCATTGAAACCTGGGTCAGGCGTATAGGTGAATGAACCGTCAGAATTTAAGACGACGTTTCCGTCGGTCGGGTTGGTGATCAACGCGTAAGTTAATGTGTCGCCGTCAGGATCAAAGTCGTTGTTGGCAACGGTTTCGTTGAGGTCGGTGTCTTCGGAACCGACGAAGTTGTCATCTGTGCTGACAGGACCTGGATTGGTCACTGTCCAAAGGAAAGTTTCCTCGACTTGGCCGCCTTCACCATCTGCAGCGGTTACAACAACGGTGTAGGGTCCGCCTTGAGAGGCGCTAGAGTCAATGGTTCCGGTGATCAGTCCAGCGGCATCCATGCTTAAGCCTGGTGGAAGTCCGGTGACACTGTACGTCAAATCTGTTTGCTCGACGTCGCTAAAGTTTCCGCTGATGTCAAGCGAAACCGTTGAGCTGTCCGTGTTGGTTTGATCGGAAATTTGCGTGTTGACTGTGGGAGAGTCGTTTGCTTCCAAAACGTTGATCGTGGCAACTGCGGTGTCAGTCGCGCCATCTGCATCAACGATTTCGTAAGTAAAGGAAACCATCCCGTTGAAGTCCGGCTCAGGAACGTATTCGAATGTTCCGTCTGAGTTTAGAGTTAAACTGCCACGCAGCGGATCCGTCACAACGTTGTAAGTAACTGAGTCGTTGTCCGGATCACTGTCGTTAGCCGTGACGCTGGCCGAGAGAGTCGCGTCTTCCCCGGTGGTGAACGTATCGCTGTTGGCCATCGGCGCTGGGTTGTCGACGTTCCAGATGAACTGATCGGTAACTGAACTACCGTCTGCATCGACGACCAAAACGTCAACTGAGTACGGTCCGCCTACCGATGCACTCGAATCCAGCGTTCCAGTGATTTGACCCGACGGATCCATGCTTAGGCCCGGGGGAAGTCCTGTCGCAGTGAATGTTAATCCACTGATGTCATCCGAAAAGTGTCCTGAGATGTCCAGGTCAATGACGTCGGTGTCCGAGTCTGACTGATCTGGAATCGGAGTATCAAGGACTGGATCGTCGTTGACTTCGATAACATCAATCGTCACAACGGCCGAAGTCGAAACGCCGTCGGCATCGGTGGCTTGGTATTCGAAGCTCACGGTACCGCTAAAATCCAAACCTGGCGTGTAAGTAAACGAGCCATCCGGGTTCATCGCCACGGATCCGTTGGAGGGATCGGAAAGCTGAGTGAATGTCAACTCGTCGCCATCGGGATCACTGTCGTTGGTTGCAACAGAGGCGGAAAGCTGTGTGTCTTCGTCGGTCGAGAATGAGTCTGCGATGGCAGAAGGTCCCGGGTTAACGATCATCCACGAAAACGTGTCCGTTACCGTACCGTTGACTCCATCAAATGCAGTCACCACAACCGTGTAAGGAGCGCCTGCGGATGCGCTTGAGTCGAGCAAGCCGGAAATAACTCCCGACGGACTCATCGAAACGCCAGGCGGTAAACCGGTCGCTGTGAATGTTAGCGGATCGCCATCGGGATCGCTAAAGTTGCCGCTAACATTGATGTTGATCGGCTGACCATCAAAACTGAATTGGTTTGGAATGTTGGTGTCAACAACTGGATCTTCGTTGACTGGAACAACGTCGATGATGACAGTCGCCACTGCAGACGCTCCGTCGGCATCCACAATTTCATACGAGAATGAATCGCCGCCAATGTAGCCATTGTTCGCAGTATAAGTGAACGTGCCGTCACTGTTGAACGTCACCATGCCATTGGAAGGATTCGTCAGTTGGTTGTAGCTGACGCTGTCGCCATCAGGATCGCCGTCGTTGCCTGTCACTGATCCCGTGTACGGAGTGTCTTCTTCAACGACAATTGAATCGTCGCCCGCGATCGGAGCGGGGTTATCAACGATCCAGGTAAATGTGTCGGTTACTGTTCCGCCGTTTCCATCATCTGCGGTCACGACAACGATGTAGGGACCTCCGGCGGAGGCGCTGGAATCGAGTGTGCCGGTGATATTTCCTGCGCTGTCCATCGAAAGACCGGTTGGCAAACCAGTCGCAGAGAACGTCAGCGGATCACCTTCTGGGTCGCTGAAGTTCCCGCCAATACTCAGGCTGATGTTCTCATTGTCTGAGTTGTTTTGGTCGGGAATGTTGGTGTCAACAACGGGAAGGTCGTTGACTGAATTGATGACAATGGTTGCAGTTGCAACATCAGTCGCTCCGTCCGCGTCAACAATTTCGTAGTCGAAGGTGACGGTCCCAAAGTAGTCCGCAGCAGGCGAGTACTCAAACGTTCCATCAGGGTTAAATGTTAGAACGCCACTGGAGGGATCGGTCAGTTTGTTGAATGAGAAAGTGTCGTTGTCGCCATCGCTATCGTTGGTGGCAACAGAAGCGTTGAGAACGGTGTCTTCGTCCGTGGTGAAATTGTCATCGACTGCGGTAGGCGTGGGGTTGGCGACGCTCCAGGTGAATGTGTCGGTTACCGTTCCGCCATTTCCGTCGTCTGCTGTAACTACGACAGTGTACGGTCCGTTTTGCGAAGCACTGGAGTCAACCGTTCCAGTGATATTTCCGGCGCTGTCAATCGACAGTCCGGTCGGTAGTCCCGTGGCAGAGAACGAAAGCGTATCGCCTTCTGGGTCGCTGAAGCTTCCCGAAATATCAAGGCTGACAACGTCTGAATCCAGGCTGGATTGATCTGGAATCGGTGTATCGACCACCGGTAAGTCGTTGATCGAATTGACCGTGATGGTTACGGTTGCCGTTTCAGTTGCTCCATCGGCATCAACCACTTCGTAGTCAAACGAAACGACGCCGTGGAAATCTGCTGGTGGCGTATAGTCAAACGTTCCATCCGAGTTGAACGTTACGGTTCCACTGGCTGGATCGGTGAGTTTGTTATAAGTCAGCGAGTCGTTGTCGGCGTCACTGTCGTTACCAATCACAGACGCATTGGTGAGCGAGGTGTCTTCGTCGATCGTGAACGTATCATTCTCTGCTACCGGAGCTGGGTTGGTCACTGTCCATGTGAACGTGTCGGTTACGGTACCACCGTTACTGTCGTCAGCCGTGACAACCACGGTAAACGGTCCGCTTTGGGAGGCACTGGAGTCGATTGTCCCAGTGATGTTTCCTGCGCTGTCGATCGAAAGCCCGGTTGGTAGTCCAGTGGCTGTAAAACTCAAAGCGTGTCCATCGGGGTCACTAAAGTTCCCGGACACATCGAGATTGATCGTAGACGAATCAGTGTCTAGTTGGTCCGGAATGTTGACGTCAACGACCGGAGCATCGTTGAAGGGAGTTACTTGGATGGTAACCGTGGCAGTGTCTGTCGCGCCATCGGCGTCAACGATTTCGTAATCGAATGTTACCGTTCCGTTGTAGTCACCGACGGGAGTATACGAAAACGTGCCATCTGGATTGAAGTCCACGGTTCCGCTGGCTGGGTCCGTGAGCTTGTTATAGGTGAGCGAGTCACCGTCTGAGTCACTGTCGTTCGCGGTAACAGTCGCATTGAGGATAGCGTCCTCGTTCATCACAAAATTGTCGTCGCCAGCCGTTGGGGTCGGATTGTTGACAGTCCAACTGAATGTGTCGGTAACGACTCCGCCATTGCCGTCATCGGCAGTAACAGTCACGGTGTAAGGACCGCCTTGGGAGGCGCTCGTGTCAATGGTTCCGGAGATAGTTCCTGAACTGTCAATGGTTAGTCCAGGCGGTAGTCCCGTGGCGCTAAAGGTTAGTACGTCACCTTCAGGGTCAGAGAAATTGCTTGCAATAGTTAGCGAAACCGTATTGTTGTCAAGATTCGTTTGATCAGCGATTGGCGTGTCAACAACTGGAACGTCATTGACGGAGTCGATTGTGATAGTGACGGTAGCGGTTGAAGTCGCACCATCGGCATCAACGATTTCGTAATCGAAACTGTCTGTGCCAAAGAAATCGTCATCCGGTGTATACGAGAACGTACCGTCTGAATTTAAGTTCGCTGTACCGTTGCTACCGTTTGTCAATTGAGTGAAAGTAACAGCGTCTCCATCAGGATCGCTGTCGTTTCCGTCAACAACATCGTTGAGCGTGGTGTCTTCGTCGATTGTGAATGAATCATTTTGAGCGATTGGAGCCGGGTTGGTGATCGTCCAATCAAATGTTGTTGCGACTTGCTGCCCGTCTGGGTCGTTTGCCGTGACGGTGATCGTGTAAACTCCACCTGGAGCGCTTTGGGAAGCACTTGTGTCGAGCGTTCCAGTGATCAGACCCGTGGTTGAATTGATCGAAAGTCCGGGCGGTAGGTTGGATGCCGCGTAGGACAGTGAGTCACCATCGGGATCACTGAAATAGCTTGTAACGTCGAGCGATGAGACGGTGTCGCCGTCAACGTCTGCTTGAGGAGGAATCGTTCCGCCAACGACGGGAGTATCGTTGGCTCCAGCAATCGTAATGGTCAGCGTTGCGGTAGCAGTTCCGCCTTCGGAGTCGTCGATGGTGTAGGTAAACGTGTCTGTTAGAACTTCGCCGTCCTGAAGTGCGATCACCGCTGGATCAGAATTGTTGAGGTCGTATTGGTAAGAGCCATCGGCCGCAATGTCTAACGTTCCGTGGTTACCGGTTACAACAGCCGTGAGGAAGTTGGTGCTTCCGTTGACTTGGTCGACCAAGAACGCGTCACCATCGGGATCAGAGTCAGTCCCTGAGCCATTGTCGTCGGTAATCACATTGCCAGTAATGGATGACTGAGAAAGATGCGTGATCGTTTGGGCGTTGTCTTCTGCAGTTGGCCCCGGATTCGTAACGGTCCAGTCAAAAGTAATAGACGTTGAGAGGTTAAGCGAGTCTTCGGCGATTACCGTGACGCTATACAGTCCCGGTTGAGAAGCGCTGTTGTCGATGGTGCCTGAAATAACGCCTGTCCCTGAGTCAATCGACAATCCTGCAGGCAGTCCGCTAACTGAATAGGCTAACACGTCGCCCGTATCGATGTCGTCGAAGTAAAGACTGGTATCCAGCGTGGCTGAATCTGCATCTTGATTGAACTGGTCAGGGATTGCGTCGGTAACAACCGGGGCGTCGTTTTCGCCAGTGACTGTTATGACAATCGATGCGTTATCGAATCCGCCCTCGCCGTCGCTGATTTGATAATTGACGGTCGTTTGAGCCGTTTGTCCGTCGGCTAAGCTTGCAAATTCTCCATTTGGATCAAAGGTAAATGTTCCATCTGCGTTGACAACGAATTCGCCTCCGTTGGATCCTGCAACAACATTTCCGACGCCGGCTGGGTTGGGAGCCAGAGGCGTGCCGCCAACTCCAGTGACGGTTAGTAAGTCAAGATCAGGATCGGAATCATTGGCCAAGACATTGCCGGATACTGTTGCGTCCTGAGTGGTGTTTTCGTTGTCAATGTTGGCGGACGGGCCAGGGTTGGTGACTGCCCAAGTGAACGACTGGGTGGTTGAAGAAGTTCCATCAGTCGCTGTGACTTGAATGTTGAACGGGCCTGACTGCGA
>CAZQQR010000032.1:0-17264 GCA_964595515.1 uncultured Pirellulaceae bacterium | reverse complement strand
TCCAGGTAATCAAAGTCTCCGTTTGGATTGAAGGAGTAGCTTCCGTCACTTTGGATGGTGAACAAGCCGCCGTTGGTGCCGGCAATCGAAGCTCCGACGTTGGCGCCGCTGCCATTTACTTGAGCGACGAACAGTACGTCGAGATCCGCATCGGTATCGTTGGCGGACACATCCCCGGTTGCTCCAGCGCTCTGGGTCGCTGTATCAGAATCATTGTTGGCAGTAGGACCTGGGTTGGTGATGGTCCAATTGAAGGTGGTGCTTACATTTGCGCCGTTGTCGTCCGTAGCTGTGACCGTAACCGAGAAAACACCGCCCGGAGCGTTTTGAGAGGCGCTGTTGTCGAGGGTGCCAGTGATCAATCCAGTACCACTGTCGATTGAAAGTCCAGTTGGAAGTCCGGCAACTGAGTAACTCAGCGCAACGTCGTCTGGATCACTAAAGTAAGTCGACACATCAAGATTCGTGATTGTGTCGGCATCTGCGTTGGCTTGAGGAGGGATTGTTCCTCCGACGACGGGTTGGTCATTAGTTCCATTGATTGTGATGGTTAGCGCCGCAGAATCCGATCCGCCTTCGCCATCAGAAATCGTGTAGGTGAAAACTTCTGTCAGCGTGTCGCCGTTATCGAGCGCATTCACGGTCGCATTGCTGTTGTCGAGCGAGTATGAATACGAACCATCGTTGTTGATTGTGATGTCGCCATAATTACCTGACGTGACGCCGTTAACCGTTCCTCCGGCAACCGATGTGACGTTAAGTGTGTCACCGTCTGGATCGCTGTCGACTCCAAATCCGTCATTGTCGCTGATCAGGTTACCGGTTGAGTTGACACCGGAATTTTCAGCGACACTGTTTTCGTTGTCGTTCGCTGTCGGACCAGGGTTTTGAACAGCCCAGGTAAATGCCTGAGTGACGGGAACTCCCAATGGGTCGGTCGCCGTAATCACGACAGAGTAAGGGCCAGAAACCGAGGCGCTGTTGTCGATGGTTCCCGAGATGATTCCAGTTACAGGGTGGATCGAAAGACCCGGTGGAAGAGTGCCCGCAGCGCTAAATGCCAGGGCTTGGCTTGTGTCGGCATCGTTAAAATAACCCGAGACATCCAGTGAGATGGCATCATTGTCGTTGTCTGTTTGGTTTGGAATCGATCCGTTTTGTGTCGGAGCATCGTTAATACCGTTGACAACCACTGAAACGGTTGCGGTGCTCGCTAGTCCAGTGTAATCGCGAATGGTATAGGTGATCGTTGTAGTGGCAGACTCACCTGGAGCGAGGTAGTCAAAGTCTCCGTTGGGATCAAATGTATAGCTGCCATCTGCATTGATTGTGAATTCGCCCCCCGTTGATCCAGCTGTTGGGGTCGCTACGTTGGCGGCCATCCCGTTGACCAAGTAGACATCCAGCGGGTCATTGTCAGGATCTGAATCGATGCCGTTACCGTTATCGACGGTGACAACATTTCCTGAAATGGAGGAGTCTTGGTCGGTAGTGAAATTGTCGTCTTCCGCAATCGGCTGCGAATAACTGATGGGAGTTGCGGCGAAATTAGTAGTGGAAAGACCGTATCCGGTGTTTCCGTCTCGCGCGGTTAGCGTCAAATTCAACTGTGGCATGTCGTAGAATTTGACTTTGACCCAACGTTCCTCATCGTTTTCGCCACCATTGGTCGTTGTGTTGGTGAATGTCGTCGTTCCGTCGCCATTATCAACGGTCTCGATCGATGAAGATGGCGTGCTTGAGATCTGGTATGACTGCATTTGGTCAGAAAGAACCGTGACTGCTTCTGAGCCTTGTCCGGTCGCGCCTGGTGCTTCGTAGTCAATGTCTTTGAACGTGAAATCGCCAACGACCGAAAGTGGATTTCCAGTTGCGTTGTCAAAGAACTCAATTCGAATACTCGCCGTATGGCCTTCAAAGCCATTCGCTGAACCACCAACGGTTCTGGCAAGTAGAATGGGGCCACCATCAAAGTCCGTAAATGTAACCGGCATCTCGTCTGTCGTGCCGGTGGTGGAAACGCCGTTTTCATCGAACGTATCAAGAAGTGTTATTCTTAAATCGATATTGATCGCGCCGCCATTGGCAGTCGCGGCATTCGCGTAGGTACGACTGGAAACACCGCCTTGACTCAATGGAGTCACAGCAATTTCATTCATGTCGGCGAATGTTTCTGTTCCGACGGAGAATCCAGCATCCGTTTCCAAGAGGCTGCCTTGGTAGCTTTCCGAGGAGAAAGCCTCAGCCTCAATCTGACCAACAGATTTTTCAAGGATCCAGTCACCACCCGCGCCCGTTATATCGTCGGAAGCCGCCACATCGGCGCCGGTGAGTTCACTAAATCGGTTGATGAAGTTTTCGCCTGACTCGGATCCTGCCAGTTCACAACCGTAAAAGAGAATATCACCCTGCTCTCCTAGTGCTTGCCCAATTCGCACCAATTGAGAGCTGTATTCTGATTCAAGGTTGTCTGAGTTGACGACTGAGTTACCAAGTCTGAGTTGGCCATCACTTCCGTGTGAGATGATATGGATGGCATCCAAGTCAGAGCGGTTTTCAAGATGGTCTGCGATTTGCGAAAGCCCGTCGCTGCCTTCACCAATGAACACGACATCTGCGTCGCGCGTGGCAAGGAAGTCTGCAACCAGGGTTTCAAAACCATCCACTGATTTGTCAACAAAGAGGACTTCTGAACGATGCTCGCGCTCAGAGGTTTGAGACTGTTCGGTGCTCGAAATGGAGTTGACGACCGTATCAAGATAGGCGGCTGGATCCACATCGATTGAATGAGCGTCGACTGGAGCAATCGGAACGGCGTCAAACAAAGCTCGTTCTTCAAGTTGCTCAATTAGAAGAGACGGTTTTTGAGCTTCTGAGTTGTGATCAGAAGGAGGGGTAGGAGTGGGCATCGTAGACCTGTATGTTTATAACTTCCATGCAAACTAGGGCGCAGCTGCGCTCTAGGTATAGGCAACCCTGAAACATAGGTCGCAAATTAGGGAGAAGCCCCAAACATTTTCCCTAAAAGGAAAATTTTCAATATCGCTTCTTAGATAACCGGGACAGATTCCACGACACAGATAACAAGATTCATCGATAAAGTTTTCGATGATGTAAAGGTTTGCTGTGAAAAGTCCGAGGGCGAGAATCACTCGATTGGTAGCTGGACCATGAAGAAGCTTGGTTGACGTGGTACCCAACGTCTGGTCGAACGTGGCGAGAATGCGATGTCAGGACGTTAGTCGAATCCAATAACGATCGAAGAAGTCCGCTTTGACGAGGGTGCGCTATCACGCTATCAGCTTAGTTGCCGTGATTCCCGTGCAGTGGGTAGCCCATGTTCTGATTCGGCGGTTGGTTCTGCAGTGGTTGATTCTGAAAGGATGCGGCGTTGGGCTGAACGAAACCGGTGGGGTGCTCGTGGATACCATGCACCATCGAACCTTGTTGAAATGTTTCTGGCTGACCTTGAAACATTGAAACCTTGCTGAGTACCTGAGTGGGAAGTCCGTCTTGTGTCGTTTCACCGACTTGGACGCCCTCAGTACGAAGAAGTAGACCTGTTGCTCGTTTAAGATTCATCAGAGCAAGGTTGTACGTTAGTTGCGACTCCAGAAAATTAAATTCAGCTTCAGCAAGTCGTTCTTGAGAGACCAACAAGTTTTCCAGCGCCAGGGCCGCAGAAACGTCTTCGCCGGGCAGTTGCTCCCAACGTTTTGTTAGAGCGGTAAGCTGGGCGGCTCGAGCCGTCATAGCTTCATTCTTGGCAGATAGCTCCTGTCCCGATGTCTCGATCTCTCGGACCGCGACTTCGACTTCCAGCTTCACCGTTTGCAATGACGTTGCATATTGTGAATTCAGTTGGCGAAGCTCCAGCCGTCGTCGTGTATTACGAGCTGATGCGGCCCGGTTGCCGACGGGGATTTCGTAGTTCAATCCAACCGAATAGCCTGGACGGCCTTGATCAAACTGGTTACCCCAGGCTCTTGCTATATCGCCATCGCCTTCGAGACCTGCAACGTAAGTTTGAGTAATCAAGTCGAGTTGAGGAAGAAGTTCGTTGATAGACATCCCCAAACGAATTTGACCGGCTTGGATTTGTTTGATCGCCTGGAGAACTTCAGGGCGATTTTGAACAGCGAATTGAACGGACTGCATCATGTTTGGCTGTTCAACCTGAGAAACAGGCATGTCGATCGGAATGATCTCGACTTCGTCGAACTGTCCCAATCCTGGGTCGTTTACCAACGCTCGGATTTTGGATTCAGCATTTTTGACAGCCATGCGAGCACGAATCAATTCCGCATATCGTGTGGTCGAAGAAGCTTTCGCACTAATGATTTGAGAAGCCTGAGCATCGACTTCGCGGCGCTTTTCGAGCATCTGATATATCTCATTGGCTCGTTGATAAGACGTCATTTTTTGGACGAGTACGCCGCGTTCAAGGTAAAGTGACCAGTAGGCGCGGGTGACTTCGAGCAAGTGAGATTGGACCTGACGACGGAATTCATCGTCAGCGATTCTTGAATCCAGTTGTGCCAATACCGTCAGGCTTTCGTTGTAGACTCGGCCTCGGCCTCGCATCAATGGCTGGGTAAATCCTAGGGCCAATCGCGCCGTGCCCTGCGGGTTAGGCGTAAAGAAAGTAGAGTTGGTGTCTTGATGACCAGTTTGCTGGCTGATGTCCAGCTGACCACCGCCTCGGGTCCGGCGACGCAGTCCACCTGTCGCCGTCCACTGTTGATTCACGTAACGAGTGCCAGTTCCACCAACGGTCAATGAGTTTCCGACAGGATCGTTCAGGTCATCCCAACGAGTTTCTAAAAATCGTGACCAGTCGAACGCTGCGTCAGCTTCAATGATCGCGGTTCTACGAATCATTGGCAGCTCAGAAAAGACTCGAATCTGTGCCGAGTGTTGCAGTGCTCTGACTAAAATTTCGTCAAGCGTTAGCGGCACCGGTGTTGAGACCTGACGCATGGGTTGGTTGACGATCGGTGACCACCATCCGAGAGATCCAGGTCCTGAAAACTCAGTTGCGTTTTGCGGTGCAAGGATCTCGTTTGGGGTTGCTTGCTGCATGGCAGCCGAATTTTGTTGTGCTAAAAGAGGAGCGGAGAAGCAGACAACGAGCGCGGCAACGATTTGAGGAATTGCGAACTGGGTCATAGGGATTTGGTGGTTTGTGACGCGGAGTTCTGTAGGCTTGTATCGTATCGGACGATTAATTTTAGAAGATAAAGCCTGACTGATTGAATGCTCAGAACCATCATCCGATTGATGCACATCCTGAGGGTTAAGGCAATCGGTTAAACGGGGTAAGCCTTGCGGATTACAGTGGTGTCGGGTTTTCAACCGCTATTTTTAGGGTTGTTCCTCACGTTGAACTTCGTCAGCCCGCGCAGTTTTTCCAATCGTTAAAGCTTGCCAAATCGGCCGATTGCCAGCATTCTGGGTGTATCACCTGACAAATGACTGCGTGTTATGCTCGGATGTTTGTTACAGATTTTGAGCTGCAGCTGTTTGTTCTCGCATGACTCGAATCCACTGTGTGATTTTTTCTTTAAGAACTGAGCCAAAGGTGCCCCGGTTGGCGCGAAAGCTAACGATCGCTGGCTGTCCGCTTTTTAGTCGAGCGCTGTCGTCATCGGAGAGCGTTACCTGGGCAAGAAAATGCGGTGAGATAAGAGCGACTTGGGAATCACTTTCGGGTTGGTTGGGGTCGGGTGCTTGATATTGGACAGGCAAAGGTCCGCCGGACATTGCGCTAAACGCTGGATGAGGTAGATCAACTCGCCCCCGTGAATTGACGTGTTCAAGACTTGCTTGGAAGTATCCACTGCCTTCCCCCCAGATATGAATGTCAACGGGTTCGCCAACACGATTCTGAAATAGCTCAAAGTCGTATTGAGAAACCATCGCCTGAACTTCTTTTTCTGATTCCGATTCGACGGAGCAGACCATGTGTCCCGGGCCAAAATAGACGCCTGGCAAACAATGCAAATCGTCACCAACCACCACTCCATCGCCCGTGGAAATCAATTCAAGATCTCGTTGTTGACTCAGCCTCTTTTCAAGTTGTTCGTTAAGCGATTGCAAATTTTTCTGCTCAACGTCACAGGCTGCAAGGTCCAAACTGTTTCGTAGGCTGCGGATTCTTGAGTTGGTGCTTTCAATATCGATCATCAATTTTTCTACGTCCGCATCCAAGTGTGGATTGGACAATCTCGCCAGGATTTGGCCTTTTTTGACGAGCTGGCCTTGCTTAACAAAAATCTCTTCGAGAAAGCCTCCAACTGGCGTTCGAATCTCAGAGCTGTTCTGAAATTCGACGATGGCGTGTGCTTTTACTCTCGAATACCAAGGCGCTTGGGTGCAAAAAGCCCAGCCGGCGATTGCCAATCCTGTGGTCAAGAGACAAAAGCGAATGCGGCTAGGTTGCTCCTGAGTTTCTTCGCCAATAAAAACCATTTTGAGTAGTTTCCAAAGTGGAACAACAACCCAAAAAATGGTCGCGAGTAGGGCTAATGCAATTCCGGCTCCGTAGAACAGTGACTCCGCAAGAACCGCCAGTCCCACACAAATGATGACTTTCCACCATAGAGCCAATACGGAGTATGTTCCGATGATGGACTCGCATCCCTCAGGCCATTCAGGACGTTTCACGTCGAGGCCGAGATAGTATTTTTTGCCAACCCATTGGATCCACTGCTGGCCATGTGTTCCAAGATTTGGAAGTTCAAGCCAATCCGAAAGCATGTAGTAGCCATCAAATCGCATTAACGGGTTTGCATTAAAAAACAGAGTGGTGACCGATCCTGCAATCATCAAATTGAGGGCTTGTTGACGTATTATTCCGGGATCGGAATAGCTCCAGACAATGGCCGCCGCCGCAGCGAGAAAAACCTCGACGTACATCCCTGCCGCAGCAACAAAAATCCTTTGCCATTTGGAAGAAAATCTCCATGAGCTTGTGACGTCGACAAAGGGTAATGGAATCATCAGGATCAAAACCATTCCACATTGACGAACCTCGCCCATGAAACGTTTGCAAACCATTCCGTGGGCGCACTCGTGAATGACCTTTAGTCCTAACCAAGTCAGTCCTAGCCAGATCCAGTTTTCACGAGCAAGTACCGATGAGTTACCGGAAACGAGATCGTCCCAGTTTGCGAACACCTGGTAAACACCAGTCGCGACGACGAGAGCCCACACGACGAACATTGGAAAACTAAACAGCCAGCCTACACTCGCGTTTAGCTTTTCAAGCAGAGCATCTGGGTTGAAAAGATTGAATTTTGGGGTGACCGGATTTAGTTTGGCTTTTTGTTTTCGTCGATCTGCTTTTTCGAAGTTCTCGATCAGGCGACCCGATGTCCTGGAGGCGTCGGTGGAAGCAAGCTCGTTGTCGATCAACCATTTGAAAATGTTGATTGCATCTTGCTCTCCAAGCGCCATCTCGCCCATCTGCGCTGCCGAAATCGCGACGGCTTCGGAAAGTGATTTGGAACCATCCAACAGCGAAATCAGGTGGTACTCCGACAGTCCGATTCGAAAGAAGCGTGAATTGAATTCATCCTCAACCAAGTAGCACTGCGCGCCCTGATATTCTTGCAAATGGAACAACAGGTCAGAGCGCAAGTTCAGCCTGCAGCTCGCCAATTCAACGGTACTGTGATGCGCTCTCGAGTTGTCAAGGTTGTTGTCCAAAGTGATCCTAAAAACCGAGAACGTGGACGATTTTTTCCCATGGTCGATGGAACAAAGTCCATCCCAGCGTTTTTCTGCTCGTGTAAATTCGTGCTTTGCCATTCATGCCGGGACGAACTTTGCCGTTTTCGTTTGGAAGGACGGCTTCAGCAATGAAAACATTTTCATCATCGCGAATGGTGGAGCTTGGGCGAATGACCTCGATTTTTCCCACCATCGTTTGGGTTCCAAAACCATCAAAACGAAATTTGACTTTTTGCCCGGGCTGGATGTGCATGACTTCTTCTGCCGAAACAGCAAGCTCCACTCTCAACGGCGAAATGGGTGCGATTTCGTAAAGCGTTTGGCCCAGAGAGACAGGGAAATTTTGACGTTTGTCGATACTGCCAGAAAGAACGATGCCTTCAATTTTGCTTTTGATTTGTAGATTGTCACGTTTGTGCTCAAGCACTTTTAATTCGGCTGCGAATCCTAGATGTTCAAGTTCGGCTTGGATCGTTTCGGCAGTCTCTTTATTAGCAAGGTGCGAGTCGTAGGCCTTGGCAGCTCGGTTCTTTTTTGCGACGGCATCAGCAATTTGAAAACCAATTTCCCGCCCGTCCATTTGCGCAAGGATCTGTCCCCGTTTAACAATGTCACCCGGTTCAACAAACGTGTTTTCGAGGAGGCCATCATGGGGAGCGACGCCAAAACTTCGGTTGACTGGCTCTGCAGTACAGTTTGCGGGCACGCGGTAAGTGATCGGAATCATCATGGCGATGATACTGAAGGCCATGATCGCAAGTGTTGCCTTTTTGACGTTCGCGTTTTCTTTATGAGCCAATGTCCGCTGGATCTTTTTTAGCCAGCCGCCCTCGGCTGATTTGACGATCTCCAGGCAGCTTCCGATTGGGTGTTCGAAAGAACGGATGAGGTCGACTGTGTTTGGGTTGGTGCCAAGTCCTCTACTGCCAAGAATGGTGATCGCCCCAATCGTTTCATCGGATTGATTCGAAAGCGGCATGGTGATGGCGGTTTCACAGCGTAAGTGACGCGCGAGTTTTTTGTGTGAAAGCGATGAACCAGAATCGGAGTCGGGCGATTCGGGATAGCTCGTGTAAGTTCCTCTCAATGTGGCTTCGTCGAACGCGCTCTTGATCAAGGTGGTCGTGCGAGACTGCGCATCGTATTCGCCAAGTGACGAAACCGCCATTAACTTGCAATTGGATGCGTTTTTTTGTTTGACCCCTACAGCAACGTAGTCGCAGCGAAAAAACTGTTGCAGCTCGTTGGCGATCTTAACACTGGCTTCTTTAACGGTTTCGCTGCATTCGGCTTTACCAACTAGTTCCAAAACCGTTGCGGCACTTCGGACTTCGACCGCCATTGCCGTCATTTGGTCGCGAGAACGCCAGAGATCGTAATGGTTGGCCACGTTTTGACAGATCGCCAGCGATTCGGCTGATCGCGATTTGTCTTCTGCGAAGACGCCACAGAAAACGGCGGAAGTCGTTTCGTCTTTGAAGACTGGTACGCAAACGGCGATGGTGCCTTTGAGGTGATCTGAAGCGACGACCTGTGGACTTCGTTCCTGAGTCGCGAGGATCGATGAACTCACGATCAACTGGCGGGATGCCTGATTGTCCATCGCAGTGTTTTTAAAAATCGCTTCCATGATCGAAGCGGATCCGCCACTGAATTCTACCCACGACATTCCGAGAATTCTTGCTCTTTGAAGACAACACTCCAAAAGGTTCTTGATCAAAGCATCGTGTTGTTCAGTGGTCGTGGTGATAGCCCGCAGGTCTTCGCTAAACTCAAGTAGGTGTGAAAGCCCGGCAGATTTTGCTATCGAAGTCACAACCGGCAATTGAATTTCAGTTCGATCCGAAGGCGCCTTGCGCGCGACGCTGCCGACGTGGATCGGTTGCGGACCACTCGAGTCTGGCATCGCTGGATTGCTGGAAGGTGTTTCCGACATTGGATTTATGATGGGAAGAAATGTTGGCGGATAAGGATGTAGGCAAGCTTGATTTGACTAGCGGTCCATGAAGATTGGATCGTTCATTGATTGCCGGACGGATGTCTCAAGCAGTCGGCAACGTACCCCAGACCTGTATTGGTGGTTTGCATTTTCGATGAGGACTTCAACGCGAACTCGTCCACTGTCGGCGTTGGTGATCGGGGCAACGTATTCGACGGAGCCTTTGGCTTTTTGATTGGTCTCAGTTAACAGAATCTCGGCATCGTGTCCGGATTTGATTTTGGCTGCTCGTGATGTTGGGAGGTAAAACACGACCCTCAATGTGTCGAGTTGAACGACGGTCGCGAGGTGTGGATCTGAGTTGGCAACGTACTCGCCTTTTTTCTTTCGCGTGTCAATTACGACGCCAGCGATGGGGCTTCGAACGCGTCGTCGTTCCATTTGGCTTTCGATACGTTGGGATTCGAGTGAGTACTGTTCGATTTCCTCGATGATGGCCTCGACGTTTTGGCGGGCGACTTCAACGTCGGCTTTTGCACGTTCGACTTCTTGAGGACTACCGGCTTTTTGGCTGATCAAGCGAACAAGTTTTTCGTATCGTTTTGATTTTGTTTCGAACTCAACCTCGGCAGCTCTTCGGCTTGCTTTCGAATTTGCTTTGGCTTGGGCCAGGCGCAAGGAAGCTTTGAGCACACTCATGTCCAGTTCAAACAAGAGTTGGTCGGCCTCAACAACTTGGCCTCGCTTAACATTTACGTTTCCAATAATGCCAAATTCTGAGCAGGCGACTTGAATGGTTTCAATCGGTTCGGTGAAAGCTTCGTCACCCAGCGAAGCCGACCTGAGTTGGATCGATCGGCGGTTTTGTTTATCGTCGGCGTAGGTGTTTGCCGTGGAAAATGTCACGAACATGATCGCAAGCATCCCGCATGAAACGAGCCAGTTTGCAGTGACCTGTGATGGTTTCATGCTCACGGTAAATTCCTCAATGATTGGTTGAAGTGGGGTGCGATGGATTGGGTTGGGATTCGCTGATTACTAGAGTCAGGCAAGCCTTGCCACGGATTTTTGAACCGTTTCCATCCAGCGATCGTGGATGACCATTTTTTTACGTGACGCAAATCCCATTTTTTCGATTCGTTCTTGCAGGTCACGGATTCGCGTATCAAAGTTATGCCGACACTCGCCGGTCGTTGGGTCCGCGGACTTTTTGATTGCTTTGCTGAAGGCTGGGTCGTATCGACGGATGATTTCGTCTTCGGCCGCGACAAAGAACTGGCAGCTGCCTGGATCCGATTGACGTGCGCTTCGTCCGATCAGTTGGCGATCGACACGCGGTGACTCATGGTGTTCGGCAACGATCACGTGCAGTCCGCCAGCGGCGCGAGCGGCATCGTCCAGTTTGATGTCGGTGCCGCGGCCGGCCATGTTGGTGGCGATGGTGACTGCTCCAGTGCGTCCCGCTTCTGAGATGATTGATGATTCGTCGTTGTCTTGAACTCCGTTAAGAACAACGTGCGGTTGGTCGATCCGGTTAAGTAGCTCCGCTATCTGAAGGCTTTGGGTGATCGTTTTCGTACCAACGAGGACCGGTTGATTTTGTGAGGATCGTTTGACGATGTCCAGCGCGATGGCTTCGAATTTGTTTTGTTCATTGCCAAAATAGCGAGCCTGAACTGTTTCGCGTCGAGAAGGTTTATTCCGCTGAATTTTGACGACTGGTAAGTCATAGAACTCGAGCAGTTCAGCTTCGTTACCGCCGGCTGTTCCAGTCATTCCGGAAACCTGTTGGTAGAACGCGAAATAACGCTGGCGAGTGATGCGAGCTTCGATCTCGCGTTCCTCGGTCAGTGTGACGCCTTCCCGCATTTCGACTGCTTGGTGCAATCCATTTCGCCATTTTCGCTCGTCGTGAAGGCGCCCCGTATTTTGATCAATGATGATGACTTGGTCTTCTTGGACCACATAGTCTGTGTCGCGAGAGAACAACACTCTAGCCCTGAGCGCTTGATCGACATACTCGGACCACGGTCGTTTGAGACGTTGTTGAATATTGGCGGGAAGATCGGCGTGGGCTCGTTTCCATCCTTCGTCTGTTAGTTCAAGCGATTTCTTAGTCCAGTCGGTTTCGAAATCGTTAGGGTCTGTTAGATCGTCTGCGACTTGCATCGCATGGTGGTAGACGTCGGGGTCGGGAATCGTTTTGTTGCTGTTGCCCGAGAGAATCAGGGGCGTCGTGGCTTCATCGATTAAAACACTGTCAGCTTCGTCAATGATTGCATAGGCTAGCGGTCGCTGCATCAGCGTGAGTTCTTGGCTTTTCATTCCTCTCAGACGGCTCAGAAATCGCGTCCCGAGTGGAAGATGTGGTTTGTTTCGCAGTGCCATTTGGTCACGCAGGAAATCAAAACCAAACTCGTACCCAGTCCCATAGGTCACGTCCTTTAAGTAGACGTTTTTCTTTTCGTGGACGTCCTGGTCGCTGTTGAGAATGCCAGAAGAAAGTCCCAAGGCGTCGAAAACAGGCGTTAGTTCTTCGTGGTCACGCTCGGCGAGGTAGGCGTTCGTGGTTGCGACATGGACGCCCTTTCCCGTCAGCCCATAAAGAATCGCTGGTAAACCACAGGTGACGGTCTTGCCTTCGCCCGTTTGCATTTCGGCGATCGCGCCGGTGGAGAGGACCAAGCCGCCCAATAGCTGAACGTCGTAATAGATTTTGCCTGATGTCCTTCGAAGGGCTTCAGTTGCCAGCGCGAAAGCTTCTGTAACGGCATGCGTTGAGAGAATTGGCAACCCGCCAGACTGGACTTGGATTCTCAAGTCTTGGGTGTAGTCCAACAATTTATTAGAGTCGCAGCCTTCGATTTGTGCCGCTCGTTTGCGAATCTCGGACAGCAGGTTTTGGTCGGTGCGACGAGTTTGATGCATACGCGGCCAGAAGCGATCCAGGATGGATCGATAAGGCTTAATCGAACTGGCAATCGAAGGCGCTGGCAAGAGTACAGAATCCGGCAGTAGTTGGTTTCTGGAGATTGAAGTCCTTTGGTTCCGTAAAAGCTCGGTACCATAAAAGCTCCTTTCGTTTCGATTCGGTTTTCCCGGACAACGCTGTTGAGGCGAACGCTCATGAGTCGCTCGTTATGGGTGACAGTGTCCAGTTTGGTTGACATAATCCGCAAGGTTTATCACTAATCTCACCGAGAGTTGTGAATCCGACTTTTGTGACAGCAAAATCGTTTGCTGTCGTTTGCGTCGACCTGCTTGATCCGTCAAACTTAGTACAAGCCCGTCAACCCTCACTTAGCTTTTGAGTGATGGAAATTGCGGCGTGCAAAGTTCTGTCTAAAATAGAATTCGAATGCGAAGTGCTTTGCGGAAGTGTTTTCTACCAACCGCAAGTTTTCGTTTTGGCAATCACAGGGTTAAACATGCAACCTTTGAATTTAAAAATCTTGGTCGTGCTTCTGGCGTCAACGAGCGCGTTTGCGTTCACTCCGAATTTGGATGCGCAACAGCAGGCTTACTCATACCAGATTGTTCCCAGAACGATCTACGAGAAAAAGCCTGTCACCGTTTCAAGATGGGTTGATGAAACGGTAGAAGAAAAAAAGAAGATCGTTTCTTATTCGCCAGTCTGGCAAACCGAAACGAGAGAGCGAACAACCACGACTTATAAACCCGTCCAGCGGACATCCGAGCGTGAAGTCAAATCGAAGGTTTTTAAACCCGTCACTAAAACGTTATTCCGGGAAAAACGAATTGAAGAAACGGTGATGGAAGAAGTCACCAAATTTCGTGAAGAGAAATCAACGGTCCGGGAGCCAGTTGTCGAAACGAGTGTTCGAGAAGAAAACGTGACGGTGCGAAAGCCAGTGACTCAAAGTTTGATCGAAGTCAAACGAACGACGACTTATAAACCTGTCGTGACCGGCGGTCGCGAAGTCGTTCCTGCCCAGTTGATGGTTCCTGTTCCTAACACGTCTGCGAACCAGCGGCCTCGGATGAAGATGCTTGATCCGGGATATTACACCGACCCTCAAACTGGATTGACTGTGTATCGCAGACGAGGATTGCATTGGGTTCAGCCCAATGCTCCAGCCCAAACGTTAAATGGATGGGTTGAGCAGGATCGCTCCCGTGTGGATTTTGTGCCCGAGACGGTTGAGGAAAGAAAACCGATCGAGGTGACCCGTTACGTTGACAAGATCGAGACACGAAAAGTGCCAGTCGAAGTCAAACGGATGGTTGAGCGAACGGAAACCAAGAGGATTCCTTACACCGTGAAGGAACCTCGAATCAAGGTTACCATTGAGCAGATTCCGTACACCGAGACGACGTATGAGGAAGAAGTCGTAACAAAGAAAGTTCCAATTACGGAAACCGAGTACGTTCGAGTGGTTGAGACGGAGCCTTACGAAGTCGAAACTAAAAAATGGGTGCCCGTTACTCGTGAAGTTGCCGTTCCCCGGACGGTTCGAAAACGAGTCGAGTACGAAGTCATGCAAAACGTACCGCGGACCGTGTTGATGAAAATCCCGGTTGATGTGTGTGGAAATCAGTTGGCAGGACCAACGGAACTTTATTCACAGACGCCTGTTTTGAATTGGCCCAATTCACCCGATTTGTCCGATTCGCCCGAAAGTGAATCCAATGTCGCGGAATCGACAACCAACGGTCCAATCACCGCACGGAAAGTCACTCCAGAAACGAAGGAAGCAGACGTCTACCAAGGCGAGTACAGCATGGAACGCCCCGCTAGTTCGGTTTTGGAAAACGATAGCGCGATGAAGTCGATCCAAAAAGATACCGTGGAGACCGCCGGTAGAGAAATGGCAGACGGAAATGACTCCGGGGATGAAGTTGTGCTCGAGGACGAAGCAGAAACGAATGAAGAAGTGGAAGCTGACAAAACGCCCTCCATTCCAAAAGTAAACATGCCTGAAGAGAACAACTCTGAGTCGGGCGACGAGAACGCTGATAAGCGAGCGTGATAAGCGAGCGTAGCGAGTTGGAATGACTCGCTTTTCTTCGGCGATGCTCGTGCAGGCCTTCGATGGGGTTGCCGTCTTATGAGTTTGCCGTCTTATAGCCTTGCGCAGATTCTCTCTGCGTACTTTGGTTTCATGAGCGACTCTTCAATCAACGGGGGCACCACAATGAAGTTGAGACACGTCTTGACGACGCGTTAGCCGACGCTGATGCCGACAACAACGGAACAATTACTCCTAAGGAGGCGCAAGATAAAGTGAAGAAAGTTCTCGACGGACTTATCAAAGACTTGCTGTCCGGTGCCATAACGCCCAATATTACGCCCAACAACATTGGACCGGCGAAGAAACCCGACGGGTCTGATTACGAACCGGGCGATGACTACCCAATTATTCCACCGAAGAATGGACCGCTTAAAGACGACTACGAAGACGATCACGACAACGACCCCAAGACTAAACCCATTGCAATCCCCCATCCATTTCCTGAGCCACACGATCCAGCAACCGATGGGCCTGTTGTGGGCGGAACTGGGGGAGTGCAAAGACCTACGACTCCAGTAGTTGACAACCCAAATCCGACAACCGGGACGGGGACTGGAACTACAACGAGTCCCGGAGCAACAACTACCACTACCACTAACAACCAGTGAAATCTATGAACGAAGTCGCAATGCTGTGTTGGGATAGACCCAACGCCAGTAAGTTTAATCTTATAGAGCAAGTAGGCGGGCCGGAGGCTGCACAGGTCTATTTTCATCTGATGCAAGGGAAACGTTTAACAGAGTCAGACGTTGCCCCACTACTCTTTTCAAGTGAAGAGGTTAGTGACGGATTATGGCCTGACTTTGCTGACCTTACAGCAGGGCTTTGCCTGTTCAGTTCCAGTTTGATTGAGATTTTGTGTGAAGTCTGTGACATCCCTGACGAAGTCTATCAGTTCTTTGAGCCTCGATGGATGTCGAAACCGGATGGCGCACCTGACTACAAGATTTGCAACTTGCTGGACCTGCGGCGTGATGCTTATATCGAAGACAAGGTAATGCTTACTCCAGACGATCCGGAGGTATCGCAAGGCCGTGTTTCCTTCGTGGACAAGTCTAAAGTCGAAGGTGCCAAGCACTTGATTCGACTAAAGGCAGGGCGCGTAATTGCGGTTCAGCCACTGCTTGGCAAACTGATGGATCAGAGGCCAGTTGGTCTTTGGTTCCGCAATCGTGTCCGATGGGCAGAGTAAGTAGATTTATTTAACCTACTTTGAACCCACCAATCAGTTGATTGGTGGGTTTTTGATTTCCAGGATCAATCGCCGTCAACACACTTCAAGCAGAAATTCTGATCATCAATAACCCAATACTGCCCTCGAATCCGAGCACCGCAAGCATCGCAGTGTATCGCGTCATCAGGATCGAAAAATCCATCGACCGTTAGCTGGAAAATCGTATCATCCATTGAGCGTCACTCCCTTGATGTAGTATTGCCGCACCCGCTCAACCGATTCAGTTACCAACTCAAGATCCCAAGCCAGCAACGTTTTCTTGTTGATCGTCAGATAAGGTTCAACGTCTTTTCCAAGTCCCTTGCCTGCAATGTAAAGCCTTGTCGAGTGTGAATCACCTGATTCAGTTTTGCCGATCGCCGTGCTGAAAAACGAGTGTCGCAATAGTTGAAAGTCTGGGAGACCTTCAGGGCGGATTTTGACGAACTCCAATCCGAGTTGCGTGTAACGACTACCGTCATCCTTCAGGAACACGTATGCAGCATCTTCTTTGGTCTTTGGTTCCGGTCGGATCTTGAGCCATTCTTTCAACGCTGCAACGGTCTCCGGCCACAGTACGGCGGCACGCTTTTTACCGGTAATTCCTTTCGGCTTCTTGCGCGGCTGATTGTGGACGGGAATCTTCCGGTCCAGATGGATTTGATCCAGTTTCAAATCCTCGATGTCAACATTCTGGAAGCAGCAGTTAAGAGCCATCAAACAAGCTGCACGCCACTTAACGTCAGCGACTTTCATCATCTCAGCGAATTCACCCTTGGTCCAGCGATCACGATCGTCACTTTTCCCGGCAGGAGGGACAAACTCCAACCCAGTTGAAAATGGTATGGTTCGCAACCGTCCATCCAGGCGAACATCGCCCGCCCACCGAAGCACAAACAGGCACCGCTCAATGCGGTTACGGATCGTGTTTGACGCTGCTGGCTCTCCGTCCTTCTTCAAGGCGATGAATTCCGAATGTCGGAAACGATCGAAGTCAACGCTGTTGATGCTGATCAGCTTGCGAGACCGACCGAAAAACGAAACGATCCTCTTGCAACCATCGTTGCGGTAGTTACGGTGCATCGCCATTGTGATTTTTTTGTCGTCTGTCCGCTCCGTTTGCAATAGATTCCAGGCTTCGAACTGATCGACCATATCGCCTACCGTGAAGTGCGCCCTGGGGTCGCCAGCGGCTTGCTTTGACCCGATCGTCCGATGATCCGTCGTCTTGCCTTTGCCGTCATATCGAACTAAAACTGTGGTTTGTTTGAGATCGAACATTTCATTTTACCCAATGGCGGAGAATCCATTCCAGTAGCCGCCAATTTGGTGGGGAAAGAATGAA
>CAZQQR010000031.1:21062-26592 GCA_964595515.1 uncultured Pirellulaceae bacterium | reverse complement strand
GTATTGTTGCCGTTTTTCACCGGTTTTTCACAACGCCGGGAATTCTTGTCGGGTATTTCAAATTATCTTTGCGACGATTTCCTCTCACCTCGTTATTACCCATAGAGGTCAGGGAGAACAACGTCCTCCCGATTAATGACGTACTCAACTGGTCAATCAATGTCGACACCCATCGACTCAACGGATTTGTCGGAACCAACCGATTTTAAGTGTGGCGAGATCCCGGATTCCGAGGATTCGTTTCCCCATGAAGCGTTTCCACTAACGGAGTGCCTTTACCAGGATAGTGCGCCGCAAGCAAAACGGTATGCCATGTCGATCGTCCGGAGTTGGAACGACGCTGAAGAAATCGTACAAGAATCGTTTTATCGGTTTATGAAATCTGGCGAACAAAACGAACAATCAAAGGCGATGTTATTCGCCATCGTGAGAAACCTTTCGCTGGATCATCTTCGCAAGAACAAACGAAGAAGGTTTGAACCCATCGAGACAAATCAGATCCCCAGCCGAGAACACACCTTGAGTGATCAGCATTTGGAAAACCTCGAGGCGGGAATCCAAGTCGCAATGGGTGAGCTTCCCAAAGAGTGGGCGGACGCACTGCAGCTCAAGGTCAATGGCGGATTATCTTATGCGGACATTTCGAAAATCCTGGAAGCAACGCACGCTCAAATTCGAACCTGGATTTATCGAGCGAGGAAGCAACTGGAACAGGAACTGACACGACAAGGATTGTTGGGCGAAGTTGATTTACGGGGAGCAGAATAAATGACTGAAGTGAATCAAAACTGTGAATCCTATGAACCGCTGATTAGCGCTTTGCTTGATGGCGAGCTTGAATCCGCTGAACTCAAGTCGGTGAACGAACATTTACTTAAGTGCAGTACATGCCGCGAGCAGATGAGTCGTTTTCGACGAGTCAACCAAGCTGTCGTCGGGCTTTCAAATCCAGTCTATGCAGCGGAGTCAGGTTTACAGGCGGAGCAAGTCACGGTGGCTACCAAATCCGTCGTGCCCAAGAACAAGCTCAGCCGAGGCAGCCGAGGGCGAGTTCGTTTTCCAGTTTGGCCGATGATTCCCGCCGTGGTTGCAGCTTCGGTGTTGGTTTGCTTGCTGATTATTGCGATCCCGAATCAGAAACCGGCCGCAGCAGAACAAGTTCCGGCCAAACAAGTTGCCGATCCAATTCGGGATCTTCACTTGATTAACACCCAACAACAACGCGATCAAGATTTGATGCTGCGAACGCTCGGAATGGATTTACGAGCATTAAAACTTGAACTCAATCAGCTAGAGCCTGGCACGCCAGAGCGAATCGCGATGACAAAACAAATCGATTTGATGCTTGAGAAAGTCCGCAATTTTGCGGCAGAAAATTCCATACCGGAAACGAACTAAACATCACGGGAGTGACCCATGAAATATTTGTTGAAACCCATTTCTTTCTTTTTTCTGGCAATCCTGATTTCGATTGCACCGGCAGTGGCCTCGAAACTGAGTGCTCAGGAAGAAAACCTGTCCAGCGCCGAGCGGGAGTTGCTGGAAGAGCTTGAAATTGAAAAACGTCAAATTGAGGAACTTGAAAAAGAGTTGCTCAATCGACACGCGAAGGAACTGGAAAAGCTGAAAGCCAAAAAGGCAAAACAGAAATCCAAAGAGAAACGTGCCAAAGCCGCAGAACAAGCGGCAGTTAACGAAGCAAAGAAAAAACAAGCACTGAACCTCGAAGGCAAAATTACCATCAATGGGAAATCCATTAATCTAAGCGACGTCAATGAAGAGAAGATTGAAGCTTGGGCAGAAGACTATGCCAAATCTTGGGAGAATTGGGCCGAAGGTTTTGAGCACAAAATGGAGGCCTGGGCCGAAAATCAAGAAGAACATTGGGAGAAGTGGGCTGATTCTTATTCAGAGCACTGGGAAGACTGGGCAGAAAAACTTGAGTCAGGTGAATTCGATCCGAAAGAACTCAACGAGTTGCTAGAAAACAATCTGGAGATGCTCGGCGAGATGCCTTTGGGCGACATGATCGAAGGCGCTTTAAAGGAGGGGCTTGGGGAACTGGAAAACGCGCCATTCGAAAGTTTGGGGGAACTGAGTGAACTCGTCGGTGGCGCTTTGGAGCAGTCGCTGGAAAAGATGGAACACGAGCTTTCAGGTGTGGCCGCTTCAGAAATGAAGGCGAAACTTTCAGGACTAAAGACCAACGAGCTCAAAAGTGCACTTCACCATTTACGTCATGCACTCGATGCCAAGCAGACTGAAATGGACAAGAATGCGGACGAACATATTCATGAGCTTGATAAGCTGATGAAAAAAGATGGTGAATGGGAATTAAGTAAAAGAAACGCTGCCGAAGCTCGTGAGTTGGCAGATCTGAAAATGATGGCCGAGAAAGTTGCACAGCAGCGAAAGACTGTTGAAAAACAAGCTCGTGCTATGGCGCAGGATCGAAAAGCTCTTCAGGCAGTCGCAGAAGCACAGTTACAAGCTCAGATGGCCAAGAAGAATCAGCTTCAAGGCAAGAAAAAACAAGAAGTTTTTGAAGAGACGATTCGAACACTTTACGAAGACTTAAAAGAAGAAAAGGAAGAGCTGTCGCAGAAGAAATCAGAGATCGAATCCATGAGACGAGAAATCGAACTGCTTCGAAAAGAAGTCGAGCGCATGAAAAAAGACTCTGGCAAGTAGCGACGATTCGTACCCAACGAACGCAACCAAATTTATAGAACAAACGCCGGCAATTGCCGGCGTTTTTTGGTGCAGAATTGCTGAACGCGCTTTTGGTCGTACTTTTTTGGTCGTACTTAAGCTCGCTGGTTTGCAGTTGGTTTTCAAGCACGGAAAGTAGCGGACGTCGTCAAGACTTCCGAGCTTAAACGCTGTCAGTAGAGGCTACCAGAACTCCTGACGAGTTCCGCTACGAAAGCGATCGAATGACTTCCCGCTCACTAACTCCTGCTCAAAAACTCAGCTGAATTGAACAACTATCCTTCTTTGCCAGCAGGCTCAAGCGAAACCAGCGGATTTTCTTCGACCGAAGAACTATCTTCCGCGGCCAGCTTACGAATGTCTTCAGAAATTTTCATACTGCAAAACGTTGGTCCACACATCGAACAAAAATGAGCCGTCTTGGCACCCTCGGCTGGCAACGTTTCATCGTGGTATTCGATCGCCCGAGCTGGATCCAGCCCAAGAGCAAATTGATCACGCCATCGGAACTCAAAACGTGCCTTCGAAAGAGCATTGTCGCGAATCTGAGCAGCAGGGTGTCCCTTGGCAAGGTCAGCAGCGTGGGCAGCGATCTTGTACGTGATCACCCCTTCGCGAACGTCCTCGCGGTTGGGAAGCCCCAAATGCTCTTTGGGAGTGACATAACAAAGCATTGCACATCCGTACCATCCGATTTGGGCAGCGCCGATCCCCGACGTGAAGTGATCGTACCCGGGAGCAATGTCGGTGGTCAGCGGCCCAAGCGTATAAAACGGGGCTTCATGACACCATTCGATTTGCTTCTGCATGTTTTCTTGGATCAAGTGCATCGGAACGTGCCCCGGCCCTTCATTCATTACCTGGCAGCCTTTGGCCCAAGCACGTTTGGTGAGCTCACCCTGGACTTCCAATTCTGCCAGTTGCGCATAGTCGTTCGCGTCGGCAATCGAACCGGGACGCAGACCATCCCCAATTGAAAAACTCACGTCGTAGGCCGCACAGATATCGCAAATCTCGTCCCAATGCTCATACAGAAAATTCTCTTTCTCGTGATGAATACACCATTTGGCGAGAATCGAACCGCCCCGAGAGACGATGCCCGTCATCCGTTTTGCGGTATGAGGAACAAAGGCTCGAAGGACTCCCGCGTGAATCGTAAAGTAATCCACGCCCTGTTCGGCTTGCTCAATCAACGTATCCCGAAACAGTTCCCAAGTCAGATCCTCAATCCGACCGCCCGTTTTCTCGAGCGCTTGATAGATCGGAACCGTTCCGATTGGAACAGGACTGTTACGAATGATCCATTCTCTAGTTGCGTGGATGTTTTTTCCAGTGGAAAGATCCATGACCGTGTCGGCGCCCCATTTGGTTGCCCACCGCATCTTTTCGACTTCTTCATCGATCGTCGACGTTACCGCCGAGTTGCCGATGTTCGCGTTGATCTTTACCAGAAAATTCCGCCCGATGATCATCGGTTCACATTCAGGGTGATTGATATTGAGAGGAATGATCGCTCGCCCTCTGGCGACTTCCGAGCGAACATACTCAGCCGTAATAAAAGCCGGAGTCATCGCTCCCCAAGTTTGCCCTGGATGCTGATGCTCCATGCGATTTCTAGGCACCTGCCTGTTAGGATCAATCTCGGACGGGCGAGGCATCTCGTAACCATCTGGGGTCGAGCATAGCTGCCTGATCCGATCGGAGGCCTCCGGCGGAAGGTCTTTGAGGTTGGGGTACTTATCGGCGATCGTTTTGAATTCTTCCTTTCGCCCTAGGTTCTCCCGAATCGCGATGTATTCCATTTCGGGAGTGATAATGCCTTGGTCGGCATACCATTTCTGCGTTACTGGATGCCAGTCGTTAGAGTCTGATTGACTTCCTTTGGAACGCAGCGGCTTCCGCTTTAGCCCTGGATATTCCTTGAGCCGGTTCTTGGCTTTTTTAAGCGAGTTGTACTTCTCAGCGTGCTCATCGGAGAGATAACCATTGTCCTGAGGTTTGATATCCCGGCCTGTGTATTCTTCGACGTCGCCGCGATCAAGAATCCACTGACTTCGCAGGGCAGGGAGGCCTTGGGTCACGTCTCCATCAAATTCAGGATCGCCCCAAGGCCCTGAACAATCGTAGACTCGAACAGGATCGTTTTTCTCAATCGTGCCGTCTGAGTGCTCGGTGTCCGAAACACGGATCTCTCGGAGTGGAACTTTAAGACCGGGATGAATTTCGCCGTCGATGTAGATGCGAGTTGAATTCGGAAACTGAGTCGGATCGTTTTCGATGGCACGAATTTCTTCTGTGTTGTCGATGTCTTCTGTGAATTGACCTGTGAAGTCTTCTCTCTGTTTTGCGTTTTTCAGCATTTCCAAAGAAGGCGCAGTTTGATTAGATTCGTTCATCAGTTTCCCTTAATTTTTCCGTAGAAATAGGCGATCGGGAAAAACAAACTCAGCAAGAGAGAATGGCTGTGGTCATTAACGTGACTCAGCCTCCTCGCTCCCTTCGTCGGTATAACCCGCATCAGGTTCAAAGGGTTGTTTGCAAAAATGCAAAGCTCTCAGTCCAATTGGACACCCCCGGGGACAATTCAGTATCGCCGCAAGCAGCATTTGGTCAACAGTCAGCTATTAAAAATGTCTTACTAGTATCGCTGAACAACTGAACGATTATCCGTGACCACGATATTACGATGGCGATCTGGCCACAAATAAGCCGCGCAGGAAGGTCGCCTACTGAACAGTTGCGTACGGTTCTAATGCCGTTCCTCCGGAACTAAGGAGATATAAACGTGTTGGACCCGGCACTGAAGTGCCGGGCTAGA
>CAZQQR010000031.1:15276-20962 GCA_964595515.1 uncultured Pirellulaceae bacterium | reverse complement strand
GCGTCCGCCCAGAACTACAATTAGAGTTCGTAAACATGACGTTGGTCGATGACGTGAATGGAGCCTGTCGATTGTTGCTTCGCCTTATAAATCTTGGCGAGGAATACGATCCAGCATGCGAACGTAATGATTCTTGACTTGGCTTAAATCGATTCGGTTCAAGAATGACGAGTAGGTGAGGTAACACAACAGAAATCGAAGATCCTGAGCCCAGGTTGGCAGAAAAGTTGGCGGCTTGCAAATTCCTCGCTCTGCAAAATGGCCAATGATCGGCAAATCCTCTAGGTCAAGCTTTCCGCAGAACAGCAAACGCAAACAGTCGGCTCGCCCGGATGAGACCATCGTTCGCAAAAAATTGTGAACGCGAATCAATCCATCCAAGTAGACGATGTCTTTCGTAAAGGGTGCACCGCCAGTCAGCACTCCACCGCGAAAAACTCTTCGTGTATTTTCAAACGCCTGCTCTGGATCATCCGTTTTCTCAAGATAGAACTGGTAGACCTGCAGGAAATCCGCGCCGTCCGTTGCCATCTTGATCGCAATCACGCGATCCGCCAGCCTTTGAAATCTGGCTAGATCCATTGAGCCAGTTATGAACTCTGCGAAGACTGCCAATCCTTCCTGGGTTTTTGTAATTCCCGGATGACTGGCTCCAAGGATTTGCAAGTTTTCTTGCGAGTGTCCATTCAAAAAAGTCGCGACATGAATATGAGATTCATGGTTGATTAACTGCCGAATGTCACGCCCCGTGAATTTCGCGCCTCGCCGGATTCGAATCCTCGATGGCCCGGCAAGTGCGTTGGCTGAAAGATCGTCCTCGACATAAACGGACGGGGCTTGATCGCCAAACATTTCCGCCACATCCTTTTTCATTTCGGCAGCGACCATCTCAGCCGTGACCGTGGCTTCACTCTCGCCGCCCAAATCCAAAGATTGAAACTCTTCAAATTTTTTGTCGACTTCGGTGGCCAGATCCAACGTTGAATTTTCTTGATCTGAAAGCTGGTCATCAGGAGTTCCGTACAACTCAGACGAGTAGCGAAAAAAATCTTCGGTACCGCGGGCCGCCAACATTTTGGCACTGGTCTCAATATTGTAGGCCAGCAAATTGAGCCAGTCATTGATCATGGGATCAAAGTTAAAACTGGCGCGAGCGAGAACAATTCGCTCGAGCGCTTCCGTTGGATCAAAATCGGGATAAGTTACTTGAGGAAGCTCCTTTGCACCCTGAGCGAAAAACCGCTCTCGCACATCGGGCGTCCAGGAAATATTCGTCAAGATCCTGACGGACCGCGTCGCAAGATACAACAAACCTGTCGCATTGCGGACTTGTTTGATTTCTTTTTCACCAGCCGTCTTGTTTGCAGTCATTCGAGCAGTTTACGAAGATTGCGAAAAAACGTAAACGCGGATTGCTCCCACTGCTCAGCAGAACAGAGTTGCCAGTCAAAGATAGTTTCTCGGGCAGTTTACTTTGGTGTAAAATCTGTAGTGCTGACGCAAACCCAAACCGCGTATGCAACCTAAAGATTAAGATTCATTTTCGGGTCCAACTTCTCTTTACGAGTCAAACATGAAAACATTGCTAGGAAGCCAAACGATTAAGAATTGGGCACTCGTGATTGCAATCTTGATTGGACTTGGATCGAGCGCAGACTTGGTCGCAGGCGAGCCTGACAAACGCCCCAACGTGGTTTTGATCATGGTCGACGACATGGGATTTTCTGACTTGGGCTGTTATGGCGGCGAAGTCGAAACACCCAATCTTGATTCGCTCGCGACGTCCGGTCTACGTTTCACTCAATTCTATAACTGTGCAAAATGCGAAACCACGCGGGCTACTTTGTTGAGCGGTCGGTACTATCCAGAAGTCAACAACACGGCGATGGACAACTGTATCACGATCGCCGAAGGCATGAAGTCCGCTGGCTATCGAACATTGATGACCGGAAAATGGCACGTCAAAAGCACACCCAATCAACGCGGATTTGAGAAGTACTTTGGCCACCTCAGTGGGGCTTGCAACTTCTTCAAAGGCGACAACACATTCCGATTAAACGAAGAAGTTTTCAAAGTTCCGTCCAGCGATTTCTACACGACGGATGCCAACACAGATTACGCGATCCAATTCCTGGAAGAAACGAAAAAGGAGTCACCCGACAAACCATTCTTTTTATACATCGCTTACAACGCCCCGCATTATCCGCTCCAAGCCAAACAGAAGGACGTGGAAAAGTACATTGGCAAATACCAGATCGGCTGGGATGAAATTCGTAAACGTCGATTTGCAAAGCAAAAAGAAATAGGATTGTTTCCAGCGGACATGAATCTGGCACCGCGCCCCAACAACGTGCCGGCCTGGGACGACGTTCCACAATCGAAACGGGATCGTCACGATTTGATGATGGCGACTTTTGCAGGCATGATCGATTGCGTCGACCAGAATATTGGGCGGCTGACGACAAAGCTGGATGAATTGGGCGTCCGTGACAACACGTTGATCATGTTCCTTGACGACAACGGAGCGTGTCCATTTCAGCGAACAAAGCAGCCGACGATTGATGGCAATTTGAAACCGTGGGATCCGGAATCCTACTGGTGCTACGATCATCGTTGGGCACACGCTTGCAACACTCCGTTTAGGGAATACAAACAGAACCAGCATGAGGGCGGAATCACTTCGCCGATGATTGTGAACTGGCCAGCGGTCATAAAAGACAATGCCGGCATCACTCGGCAGACTGGGCATTTGGTGGATATCCATGCGACTTGTCTGGATGTTGCCGAAACAACTTATCCGACTGAGTTCAATGGAAAATCGGTTGGCCCACCTCGCGGCTTAAGCTTGAAACCGATTTTCGAAGGTAAAACACGCGAGCCCCATGAAGCGATCTTTTTCAGTTTCTATGGCAAGAACAATGCGATCCGAGTTGGTGACTGGAAACTGGTAAACATCAACTACAAACAATGGGAACTCTACAATCTCGCTCAAGACAGAACCGAGTTAAATGATCTTGCCAGTTCGAATCCAGAACAACTGTCTCGCATGAAACAAATTTGGCAAAAGTACTCTTCGGAAATCGGCGAGAAGAAAAAGGCAGCCAAAAAGAAATCAAACAAGAAATCCAAATCGAAATAAAACTCAGATCGAAAGCCGTCATACTGCTTTGTCTTTCCGGCGATCTTACATCTCGCACCAGTTTATGATCGGCGTAGCGCACCACCTCAACCAACTTGGATCAGAACAAATTGCCCGAAGAGCCCGTCCACAACCCTTACGAGCCACCAAGCGAGCTTATCGAGTACGAAAGCTGGTGGGCGAAACTTCGACGGTTGATATTTGGTGGCGTTGCATTGCCGTATGACAAACCATTGGTTTACTACGGTGTTTTGTTCATGCTTCCTCAGCAGGAACCTTCACAAATATCGGCGTACATACCGATCGTCTCTAGCACGGACAGCGACTACGTTGCTCGGGCTACTCATGAAGCTTGTCGTGTGTTTATTGAATGGCGGAGAGATCATCCGCAGCTAAAAACCCCTCAGGAAATTCAACAACTAAAAGTCGTCGTTGTTCCGGACTACCGACTGAAAACGACGATTCGGGAAACTATATTTGAAATCGAAGATCTTGCTGACGTTGAATTTGCAGCGATCTAAGTCCGAAGGAAACGGTGGTAGCCCTCAAAAGCTGTCAAAACTTGACTGGAGCGTAAATCCACCCACAGTTCCAAGAAAGGTTTTGAGAATGGTGAAAACCAAATCTAGTCTCGTTTTGGGTTGTCGCTTAGAATACAAGCCTCACTCGTATTTGGAATCGTTCGGAGATTAGACGTGCAAAAGTTTTTGTCACCAGGTCGCATCCTTGGGATGCTTGGCGTTGCCGCGATGTTGTGTGCAAGTTCGTTCGCAGACGACTTTGGTATTGGATCCAAAGCGCCCAATATTGACGTTGAGTTCTGGCTTTCAGACAACGACGGTTTGTATCAAGAAGTCACCAAATTCGAAGAAGATAAAGTTTACGTGATAAACTTTTGGGCGACGAGGAGTGGCCCCAGCATTCTTGAAATGCCTCGACTCGCGGAACTTCAAAAGAAGTTTGATGGTGACGTACAATTCATCAGCATCAGTATTGAAGATTTGGAAACGGTTGAAAAATTTCTTGCTCAGAAAGTCCCTCGAGACAAAGAGAAACGCACTTTCCAAGAACTAACAAACGGTTACTGCTTGACCGCGGACCCGGACAAATCGGTTTTCGAGGATTACTTCGAAGCTGCTGGAAAACAAGTCATTCCCTGCGCCTTTGTTGTCGGAAAAACCACCGAAATTGAATGGATTGGTTTCCCGATGAATCTCGAAAAACCTCTCCAACAAATCGTCGATGGAGAATGGGATCGTGAAAAGTTCAAAGTTGAATATGACGAGGCGATCAATAAAGAAAAAGAAGTAAACGTCAAGCGAAAATTAATGATGTCGATCTTGCAATCGGTTGCCCAAAAAATGCGAGCAGAGGACGAAGATGGTGCCATCGATGAACTCGACAAAGCAATCGAAGCTGACGAAAATGAGTTGATCAAGAGCGAACTAAAGGCTCTACGGCTTCAGATTATGCTGACTTCCAATCACGATGGCCTTGCTGAGGCACTGAAGGATTTTGTCGACGCAAACAAAGACGATGCGATGACCGTCAACAATCTGATCTGGACGATCTACGAAAAATACGAAGCTCACCAACAAGGCAAGATTGATGACGAAGTCTCAGAGGAAGTTCTAAAGGTATGCTTGGCGGGCGCGAAAATGGCCGCTGAGACGGAACCCGAAGAAGGTGCGATCCTCGATACCTACGCTCACTTTATCTATGTGGTAGAAAAAGACCTCGACAAAGCAATCAAGGTACAAAAACAAGCGATCAAGTACGGCGGACCCCAAACTGCTGAGCTTCAACCTTTCCTCGATGAACTACTCGAAGAAAAGAAGACTGGCAAAAAGCCTTCTAAGAAAAAGAAGAAGAAAAAAGTTGAAGAGTCAGATTTCTAGTCGAAGTCTGATTTCAATCCATTTAATTCAAAAGCCGACCATTGAGTCGGCTTTTTTCTTTGACCAGCCCAATACCAAGCATTGGGTTTGACCAGAGAGAACTGCTAAAAAACAACTCTAAAACCAACTAGACAAAAAGATGCTGGGCAAGTGCCGTCCGCGACCGAAGCCGCCCGGACCTGCCCGGCAAAACGAATTCACGCTTGTGAGCTATAGTCGATTGGTTCAACAAACTCGACGCCTGAAAACCACGTCGTCTCATCGAGCTTTCGAGAGTGGCGAACCTCTGCAAGATAGGCTTCCCCGCTTTCCTGAATCGTGATCCGCAAAAAGTTCGCGTCGATTGGATGGGAATGAGTAAAACCAATCCCACCACGACTAATATCACGAGAAACTCCCCAGGCAGATCGTCCCGTCCCAGACATATCATCGTCCAATAACTGGATCGTCAACATTTTGCATTGAGTACGACGTCGATACCTACGACGATTCTCTGAATCGGCACTGTCGCCTTTTGTCCGCATCCCAGCGAACAGACGTTTGCATGTATTTAGAGTTTGTAACAGCATGTAAGCTCTCGCTAACGAAAAGTGCTGTGTGAGGTTCATCGCAAATTCGGAACCATTTAAAATCGACGTCGATTCCCACC
>CAZQQR010000031.1:0-15176 GCA_964595515.1 uncultured Pirellulaceae bacterium | reverse complement strand
GTGAGCTAAGCCGATCGGTGATAGAGTGTTGCAGGTTGCTCATACCAAGGGCTTATTTGAAAACTCGGGATACACCCGTTTCTCGTTGAAGCAAAAACTTGGTGGGTTCAAAACTGGAACGCCAACGCACTAGAAAAGGGTGTTCCCCAAGTGAATTAAAAAAACAAATTGAAGGTCCGCGATGAAACGTTTTCTGTTTAGCATTTCTGTCTCAATCATTCTGCTTTGCGTTTTTGTCGCTGGACCACTCAGCGGGCAAGAGGTTGCCACAGCAGAGAAAACCGTCCCCGTTTTTGAGGATGGACAAGCTCAGATCGTGGATGGGTTTAAAGATTCAAAAAAGTGGATCCGCCACGACCTGTGGGTTGAAACAGAATTCGATTCTGACGGTGACGGATCAAACGACCGAGTCCACGTAGATGTCACACGGCCTGAACAGACTGAAACAGAAGGACTGAAACTACCGATCGTTTACAACACCAGTCCGTATTTTAAGGGCACTGGCTCGACATCGGAGGAATTCATGTGGAATCCCAAACAAGAGTTGGGGACGCCCGCTCCTGAACGAACCAATCCGCCGCCAGTTCCTCATTCGGGCATGGAGGACAGAAAATCCCGAATCGAAAGCGGTAAATCCGCCATCTCAAACGCACACGTTGGTGCCTGGGTTCCGCGAGGCTACATCGTTGTTCACTCTTGCTCTCCAGGAACGGGGCTTTCTCAGGGTTGTCCTTCATGCGGAGGCGATAACGAATCGCTTGCCCCAAAATCCGTCATCGATTGGCTTTGCGGGCGAGCAAAAGGGTTCACCACAATTGACGGAAACGAAGAAGTTAAGGCCTATTGGTCAACGGGCAAAGTCGGAATGACGGGGACTTCGTACAACGGCACGCTGCCATTCGCCGCGGCCACAACTGGCGTCGAAGGCCTCGAAGCCATCATCCCCATCGCACCCAACCTCTCTTACTACCATTACTACCGCGCAAACGGACTCGTTCGTCATCCAGGTGGATACATGGGTGAAGACATCGACGTGCTGTATGACTTTATTCATAGCGGCAATCCGGAAATGCGAGACCAGTGCAACAGTCAAATGCGCGACAAAGAGATGGGCGATTCCCAAGATCGCAAAACCGGTGACTACAACGAATTTTGGGCGGGTCGAGATTACATGAACGACATCGGTCCTCTTCATGCGGCAACTTTGTTTGCACACGGACTCAATGACTGGAACGTGATGCCTTCACATTCAATCCGGTTTTACCACGCACTCAAAAAGAAAGGCGTTCCCTGTCAGTTGTATTTGCACCAGGGCGGACACGGCGGACCACCGCCGATGACTCAAATGAATCGCTGGTTCACTCGCTACCTTCACGGGATCGAAAACGATGTTGAAAAAGACCCGCGATCGTGGGTCGTCCGAGAGTCAGACAGCCGGCGAAAACCAACAGCCTATGCAGACTACCCACATCCAGACGCAGAATCGGTTTCGCTGTTTCTGACAAAGGGCGGCAGCAAGCATGGTGGACTGGTTACCTCCAAACCAGAATCACAAGGCCAGGAAAAACTGACCGATGATGTCGGGATTAGCGGATCAGCACTAGCCAAAGCTGCTGAATCAAACAATCGACTCATTTACGCTTCGCCAATTTTGACTGAGCCGCTGCACCTTTCGGGTACGTCAACGATCAAGATTAGACTCGCCAGTGACAAACCCGCTGCCAATCTTTCCGTCTGGATGGTTTCACTTCCGTGGGAAGTCCCCACCCCAGAAGACACAGACCCTAGGGCAGCCAGATTTGCGGCCCAGTTAAAGATCAACTCGAACTTGATCACGCGTGGCTGGGCGGATCCCCAAAACTCTGAGTCGTTAGAAAAGAGCGCCCCTTTGGTTGCCGGTCAATTTTATGAGCTTGAGTTTGAGCTAGAACCTGATGACCAGATCATTCCCGCAGGTCAACAAATTGGTCTGATGATCTTTTCCAGTGATCGAGATTTTACGCTTTGGCCGCAGCCCGGTACTGAGCTTACAGTTGATCTCGAAGCGACCTCTCTTTCCATTCCTGTGGTTGGCGGCACAAAAGCCTGGACCAAAGCAACCGGTGGTGAGTAACAAAACGTGCTTTCCCTTTTTCGAAAATTCGAGAACGGGCTTTTTTTGAAAACGTTTTCTAAACGATGGCCTGGTTGAAAAGCGAACTGCTTCACTTATTCGCGGTGAAAATATCGCAAGGGAATCGACATCCCCGTAATTGGCATATTTCATCCAGATTGTGATTGAGAAAGCCGAATTGCCGAAACTAAGCGATGTTGCTAAAAGCCGTTTTATTCAGGCATCCATGTTTGCTGATTAAACGAAAAACAAGCTTTGCTCTGGTAATCTAGCCAGATCGCGTAGATTTTAATGTCTTGTTGAAATTCGTCGATTTAGGATATGGAGCATCATATTTGCGATGCTCAAAACATCTTAATTGCATTGCAAGATCGTTTAATTGCCTTGAAACGCAACAATGTCCAATCACTTCCACCAATCCGGACTTAAGCCTCCCAATCGATCATCAGATCGAGTTGGGCTTTCGTTGCTGGAATTATTGGTGGTCCTGACGATTCTGATCGCACTGGGCGGAATCGTGGTTTCAACCTTGCCTGGCATGCTTCGCCGAACTCAAGTAGCAACGGCGGCCGCCAATGTTCCCGAAATTGAATCAACAATTCGCCGCATGGCGGTGTTATCCCAAGGCCAAATCGGCAACCGTTTTGATTCCTTGATTTCAGGATCCGCCGCCATCGACGGGGCCATTCCCGAATACATCGGCGGTTCAGAAATCTTTGAATCCACAACGCTATCAGCTGTCGAAGTCGAAGCACTTCGCCTGATTGGAATCACCGAATTAGTGCCCGCCAATGGCGAAGCTGAAAACGCAACGTTTGGATCACACGACCAAATCCCCGTTCCTGTTGGCACGGATACTCGCGTTTGCAGCCTTGGAACGGAGGCCATCACGCTCTTAATCGAAGACTGGAACCTCCAGCCATCCGAAGGAAGCCGATACTACGTGTTTGGACTTGGCGAACAGTGCTCGATTGTCGGGGCTGGAGAAAAAGCGTCGTTTGCAGAAGCACCCGTTCATTTTTCCGATGAACGAGACCAAAGTCCTGAAGAAATGTACTCTCGCTACCTATTGTTGGTCGAAGTTAAGCCGATAAGCGAAACGGAGTCAGTTGCACGATATATCGGTGCGGCGATTCCTGGCAAGAATGGAATCCGAAGCGTCTCTACGGAACTCGAAGCGCACTATTCCAACCAAGAAAACTAGCCCGACTCGTAAACGCAGCGAGGCTCAACAGCATCATGAAACTTCAAAATACAACTTGTTTTCGGAAACACAATTCCCGGCAGCACTACTCCCGGCGTAACGGATTGACGCTGATGGAACTGACTGTCGTTTTGCTTATTCTGATTGCCACCGCGTTCATCGTTCTTCCGTCGTTCTCAAAAGTCGAAGTCGTCACACCAGCAGGCACTGTCGAAAGTCCTGTCATGATCGCAACCCAAGCCACCATGAACACGGTCCGCGAAGCCATCGCAGGTAAAGACGGAGTTATCGAATCGCTTTCTCACAAATCCAATGCGCTACCCCGTGAGATCAACGAGATTGTTCAAGCTGAAGCCCCCGAGCACGTTTCAGAAACGGCTCCTGAATTGAGCGAATACGATCCGGTGAACAAGATTGGCTGGAAAGGCCCGTATGCTTTTCCAACAGGCCGTTCCGTGGAAGGCGAACCGACAATCGTTGACGGCTGGGGCAATGAACTCGAACTCCAAGTCGACTTTGACGACGACGGAACAGTTGATCCAACAGAATCCAAATACATTCGTGTCGTTTCAGCGGGACCCAATGGCCAAATCGAAACCCCTGCAGATGCAACCAACATGAAACCGGGCGAAGACCAGGTTAACGAGTTGACGCTGGATGAGTGCGGTGACGATTTGGTATTGTTTTTGAGGTTCCCCGACAATCGCAAATAGTTGATCATCAGAAACTGATGAACTCTTTCTGATCTCCAAAAGGCGCAACTTCGATGATCAAAACTCATCCATGTCGCGGCCTGACTTTGCTTGAACTGATGGTCGTTCTCGTCATTCTCGCCATCGTTTCCACCATCGCTCTTCAATCTCTTCAGCCGCGCGTAGAATCTCAACGGTTTGATTCCGCCACCCGTCTACTGAATGAGATCAAAGGGGCGACGCTTGGCCCTGAACAAAAATTCCAGATCGATGGCACGCCTTTGATCAGCGGATTCGTCAACGATGTTGGCCGTCTTCCAATCGAAGAAACGCTTTTGGCGGACACCGGAAATTCCAGCAGCAATCCAAACTTCTCCAACACCAGCGTCCCGAATGTTCTGACAGAACTTTGGAGCACGCAAACCCAACTGGCGACACAGTATCCCTATCAGTTTCGAGCCGGCCCCAATCAACCCACTGATTACTCGTCGGTTCGAATTCCATGTGGATGGCGCGGACCGTATTTGCAACTTCCGATCGGCCTCGATTCGATTCGAGACCCGTGGGGCAGGGCACCGTTACCCATCGCAAACGGGGTTGGCCAAATTGAATTCGTGGAAATCGAACTTCCTCCTAGTCCTGATGAAAACCAGCCGGAAAAACTCTCGATTGGATTGGCAAACGGAACAACCCAAGTAACCGGAAAAGTTCTACTGGATGATCCCGAAAAAGCCGTTGTTCAGATCGCCCTCTTGTCCCCTTCGCCAGAAACGTCCTTGACCACATTAGCAGTACTGGACGATGAAGATCCAATACCCGATTCATTCTCGTTTCGAAATGTACCAGTTGGACTGCGTGCGATCGTCTGCGATGTGAACGGACAACGAAAAATCAAGTATGTTCAAGTTCCACATTCGGGCTTGGTTGTGTGTTTTGATTTTTTGACTCGTGAAACTGAGTCGGCACCACCCGCCAACGAGTCAGACACTTCCGACGAAAACTGATTTCTAAAAACAACTTTTTCCTGACTCAATTCCGATGGCTCGTCGCCCAGAAATTTCGGTGATTCTGATCTCCAACGAGGGGATCGTTCGCGCCGATTTTGGAAAAGACAAAAACCAACCATCGTTTCGATTACGTGAACCTGTTGACGTTGAATCTTCGTTCAGTGAGTCCGTTCAACAGGCCTTCGTTGGTCAGCCACTTCCTGGCCATCGTACAATTGTGGCCTCGACCGAAGTCTGGTCGCAAATGGTCTTGCTGCCCCGAATGAGTATTGCCGGCATCGAACCGGAAGAGCTCGAAGAAGCACTGAAGTTCGAAGCGGAGACGCTTTCGGGAATTGAAATCGATGAAATTTCTTTGGCCTACAACTCGATTGGCAAACAGGACGACCACGAGCAGTTTTGGGTCAGCGCGATTCGGAAATCGGACCAGAATGATATTAATTCGTTGCTGCAATCGCTTGGTTGTCGTGAGATTGTAATCGCCCACCCGGCCGGGCTTTCGGGAAACACGAAATCTCCCAAAGGTGAAATCACTGTCGAGTTCTGGGACGATCTTGCTTTCCTATTGTCAGATTCATCCAAACGACTACTGAAGGTACGTCAGTCGTCGCGAGATTCACTGGCCACCGAAGAACTGCTTGCCAAGGCCGAGTCGGCGATTGGTTTCGAACTGAGCCGGTTTGAGTTGCCGACATCAACGCGCCTTGTTGATCTGTCTGAAGATCAGACGTTTGAGTTTTGGGCAAGTTCGATCATCCCTCATGCGCTTGATCGCGAAGACCAGTTATCCGCCCCATTGATTCGCAAGACGAAACGTCAACGCGGCACGCCAGTTCGCCACTTGATCTCAGGAATTATCGCGCTGGCCGTCCTTGGGTTTTGTTTCTGGCATTGGAACTACACCAACACCGTCAATCAGAAGTTGGTCGAGGAAATAGAGTCAATCCAACAGCCAGCCAAAGAAAAAAAATTATTCGACAGCCAATTGATTTCGATTCTCGAACAACGAGCAGAGATCGAGCGACAGGACGAAACGTTTGGCGATGATCTAAAACGCGTTCGATTTTTTCTTGATAGTCAAAGCGGTCGGATCGCTGAACTCCTAAAACTCTTGGCTGACCAACGAACGCCAGACCTCGTAATCGAACAAATTTCCGGATCGGAAGAAGGGCTGTTGATTTCGGGAATTTCGCTCAACGGGGAGTCCGCCCAAGCACTTGCCAAACGCTTGAGAGAACTAGCCACGCCACTTGGCTGGGTCGTCAATCCTGCCAAACAAGAAGGCCAACAGAAACTGACGACAGGTGGCCCTTGGAATTACGAAATCGTCCTCACCGACTCAGGACCTTTTGACTCCGCCGTTCAGCCTCGCAAGAAAACTGTTCCAATGGGTAAACCATGATATTTGATTCCATCAAAGACGGATCCAAACGCGAACAGTTTCTCTTGATGCTGTTCCCCGCTGCATTGATTCTTGCGATTTACTCAGTGCTGTTTGCTGTCCCACAACGAGCGCAAAAGGCTACGCTTGATGCAGAAGTTCGACAACAAAGACTGAGCGCTGTCTCCGTCGATTCTGCGGAAATCTCTCGGCAAAACTTGGAAAATGAAAAAGAAGGATTGGAGCGGATTCGAAAACGCGTTTCCAATTCCAAAACACAGATTCGTGAACTCAGCGTAGGTTGGCGTAGTGGCAAAACCCGGCTTGAATCGCTAGAAAAAATTACTGAGCTAATGCGAGACTACAATCTGTCGATTGTGTCCCAAGGCGGTGAAGAAGATAGCCCAGTCGTTTCGACTTACCTTCAAGAACTATTCGAAATGATGAACGAACAGTCTGTATTAGAGCCTGTTGAGTTCTGGCCAGTAGAAGTCAAAGGAGCCTATTTCGACGTGCTCGAATTCCTCTCCGACGTCAACACACTTGCCAAAAGCATCATTCCAATTGCGATTACAATGAAGCCGGAAACCGAAGGCAGTTCGCAGAAGACTTGGACCATCGTGTTTGTTATTTAGATTGGGCCGCCTTGAATCAACCAACGACTTTTCTAAATCAAATTTTGAACGCCGCCATCGAATCCAAAGCGTCGGACGTTCATTTGTCGCCCGGTGAGATGGTTCATTTTCGCATTGATGGAAAACTTCAGCAAAGCGAATTGTTCCAAACTGCTTTCACGCAGCAACAGGCCGATGAAATTGTCGATTCTATTTTGTCGGACGCTCAAAGGAATTCCTTGACCGACCGAGGCTCGTTGGATGGGGCCTTCTCGCCCGCGGACAATCAACGTTTTCGGTTTAATGTTTACCGGAGAAATGGTGAGACGTGTTTCGCGTTCCGTTTTCTTTCCAATGACATTCCGGCGCTGGACGAGCTTGGGCTGGACGATCGACTCTATAACATTTGTGAATTGACGGATGGTTTGGTTCTGGTTGCTGGACCGACTGGGTCTGGAAAAAGCACCACCATTGCCGCGCTGATTGATCGTATCAACCATACTCGTCCGTGCCACATTGTCACGATCGAAGATCCTGTTGAGTTTGTCCACTCATCCAAAACCGCGCTCGTGAACCAGCGTCAAATCGGCAGCGATGTGGGGTCTTTTAGCCAAGCACTTCTCGATGCCGTCCGGCAAGATCCTGATGTCATTCTCGTCGGTGAGCTACGGGATCTGGACACGATTCGAACCGCAATTACCGCCGCAGAGACAGGTCACTTGGTTTTCGCTACAGTCCACGCTGGCGACTGCAAAACAGCCATCGAGCGTTTGGTCGGCGCATTCTCTGCCGAAGAACAAAACCTCGCCCAACGCTTGGTCGCCACCGTGCTTCGCACCGTTATCGTTCAACACTTACTCCCCCGCGAGCGTAACCCGAATCTGGATGACACACAATCATCAACCCGTGTTTTGGCCAGCGAAGTCATGCACGCGAATTCTGCGGTTGCCAATTTGATTGCGAATTCAAACCTCAATCAAATTGCCTCGATCATTCAGACCAGCGGCGACGAAGGCATGTGGACGCTCGACGACAGTCTGGCGAACTTGTGGCGTCAACGATTGATCTCCGAAAAAACAGCCCGTTCGTTGGCCCGAGACCCGCAAACATTGGCCCAAATCAAACGTAGAAGCAGGGCATAATGTCGGACTCGACCACTAAAGACATTTTGGATATGGATCAAGTAAAAATTGATCCCGTTTGGGCGTTGCGAATCCCGGCCAACCTCGCAACGCGCCGGCAAATTCTTCCGTTTACGCAACAAGACGGATCTGTGTTGGTCGCGTGCAAAGATCCCACGGACGAGCAAAGCATTCAGGCAGTTCGGCGCTATATCTCAGAACCGCTCAAGATCGTCCCATCTGAAACCGACTCGCTTTTCCGCGCCATCCAGAAGATCTTTCAAGACACAGTGCGCTGGAACGGAAACCAAAGCGAGCCAGTTCGTATTCAATTCACAGGCACCCAAGTCGAACCTGACTCGGACAACATTGTGGCGCTTGGTGATGAGATTTTCCACGCAGCCTTAATTCGTCAAGCCACCGACATCCACATCGAGCCAGGCTCCATCGACCTCCGCGTTCGTTTAAGAGTTGACGGAATTCTTGATCAGTATCGAACGCTACCGATTGGGATCCACTCGCCTTTACTGTCGCGTCTCAAGGTCATGTCGGGAATGGACATTGCCGAGCGAAGAGCGCCTCAAGACGGTCGGTTCACATTGAGCTCTGAGCACAGTAACGAAGTCGACATCCGAGCGGCAACCATTCCAACCAAACACGGCGAGCGAATGACGTTGCGGCTACTTGCTACGCAAACTCAAGAACTCACGCTTGAGAAGCTTGGGATGGCGAAATCCGATCTGGGAGCGTTCGAACACGCGATTCATCGTCCCAACGGGTTGATATTGTTGACCGGGCCAACGGGTTGTGGAAAAAGCACGACGCTTTACGCCGCTATCAGAAACCTGATCAATCAAAAATCGCTTAACGTGATCACGATCGAAGATCCGGTTGAGTATGTGATCGATGGAATTTCTCAAGTCGAAGTCGACACCAACGATAAAGTCAGTTTTTACAAAGCCCTTAGAAGCGTCCTCCGGCACGACCCCGACGTCCTGATGATTGGTGAGATTCGCGATCAAGAAACAGCCGAAACAGCGATTCGAGCCGCGCTCACTGGCCATCTCGTTTTCACAACCATTCATGCCAACTCCGCCACAGGTGCCATTACACGACTGGCAGACATGGGAGTAAAACCTTTCCTGATCGGGGCAGTATCTCGGATGTTCGCTGCTCAACGACTGGTTCGAAGACTTTGCGACAAATGCCGCTCGCCTTATAAAATGCATCAAGAAGAAGCCGAATTACTGGGGGCGGAGGATCTCGTGGGCACGACCATCTATCGCCCAAGTGGTTGCCAGTACTGCGCGGGAACGGGGTTCATGGGTCGACTTGGTCTGTTCGAGTTTGTTCCGTTTGATCGCGAGATCGCTCGGCTCGTTGCAAATCGACCTGACGAAACGGAGCTGCAAAAATTGCTTGCCGAAAGAGAACATCCAGACTTGCTCGAGGATGCCATCAAAAAATTGACAGAAGGAAAGACTTCGCTCGACCAAATCGCAACCGTCATTAGTCCCTACTAATTCAGGCATTCATGGCGGAATTTCGTTACAAAGCGAGAGACGCGACCGGCGCTGTCCGAGCGGGCATCGTGGATGCCAACAATCGTTCCAGCGCTGCTTCACAGCTACGTTCGCGAGGACTGATTGTCACCGGTGTTGAACCCGTCGTTCAGCAGTCCAGAGCCAGCCGGTCATTCGACCCTGCTCGCTGGCTTCCCATTCGTTCCGTCGATGTGGAATTGAGTCTTCAACAACTGGCGATGATGGTCCGGGGCGGAATGTCATTGCTCAGTGCCCTCGTTTCACTTGAAGAGCAGGCTTCCCGAAAATCCATGGGAAATATCTGGCGTCAAGTCGTCCAGAAAATCCAATCAGGCGACAGTCTTTCCACCGCGATGGAAAAACACAAGTGCTTCCCCGAATTCACTGTTCAGCTTATCCAAGTCGGCGAACGAACGGGTGAACTTCCTCCTGTTCTCGAACGCGCTGTTGAAACGATGCGCAATCGAAGACGAGGCTTGCAAGAGGTTTCCTCGGCGTTGGTTTATCCGCTCATGGTGATCGTCGTCGCGATTGGTGTCACCATTTACATGGTCGCCTATTTGATTCCACGACTGGAAATCTACTTACAGAGTCTTGGCAAAAACATGCCGGCGATGACGCAAAATCTGGTCATCGTTTCGTCTTGGATGAGACAGTATTATTCGCTGGTCATCATCATGCTTTGCGGACTATTCGTATTCTTGGTCGTTGCCTATCAGTCAAAAGAATGGCGAATGATCGTCGATCGTTGGTTGCTGCGAATCCCAATCATCGGTCGGCTGTTGAAACTTTGCGAAACCGCAACGTTTGCCAGAAGTTTAAGTGTTATGCTAGGGAGCGGGATTACACTGATTGATGGATTGGGAACGGTTCAGAAATTGTTGATCAATCAGTTTACCGCTAAAACAGTCAATGATACGCGCAATCGAATCATTCAAGGAGGAAACTTTTCGGATGCAATCGGTGAAGGAAATGCTTTTTCGCCGATGTTAAAAAAGATGGTTGCAGTGGGACAACAGTCCGGCGACTTGAAAATCGTTTTGGCTGAAGTCGCTGATTTTCACGAGCAACAATTTCAGGCTTCGATCCGTCGACTCAATGCGATCTTGACGCCGGCTTTGACAATCGGAGTCGGGGCAGTCGTTGGCTATGTTTACATTGCGTTCTTTGTGGCTCTGTTGGCCGCGGGCAACTAACCAAATTTGGCATCACACAACGTCATGTTCAACAAAACTATTCTTGCGTTCGTCGCCTTGGCGTTTCTTTTGCTTAACTGCGGCATTTCGTCCGCTCAGGAGAAACAGGATCCCACTGCGCCGTCGGACATCATCAAAGAGACGCTTTCCAAAATCCGAGACGTGGAAAAACTGGACACCTTTATTCAGCAAAATAATGCGCTCAAAACTGAAAACCAAAAACTAAAAAAAGACGTCGCCAAGATTCAGCAACAGCTAGCAAAATTAACTAAGGATCTTGAGAGTCAAAGTGCGAATTTACGCAAGCAGCTCCTGCAAATGCCAACGTTTCAGGTTCAGTCCAAAATTTTGGGAAATGGCCGCAGCATGGCTCTTTTGAAGTCAAAAGAATCGGTCATTCGTATTCGCACCAACACAGAAATGTCGGTCCCCGTCGCAGAGGGTGTTTGGGTCTTGATGCAGGTCAAGAAAATCTCTAAAGATATGATCGAGCTGTATTTTCCAGAATTGGAACGTACGGTCTATCTTTACGATTAACCCCCTTTGAATACGAAATGTCGAGCATGATGGCTTTGGCTTTAAGCCCGGGCGATGATGCTTCGAGCCGACTATGACACGGATGTCTTGGTATCCAGCGCTCGGTCTACGCTTGACCGTTGCCGTCGTACTGATCGCGAATTCGCTACTGTGCGAAGCGTCTGTCGGTGCGCAGGACCAACCTCCGACTTCGAATGCTCCAACACCGATTAAAGAGCGAGAGCCGGCTCCGCTCTCGACCGTGATTACCGATCCTACGGTCCTTGAGCCACTGATCGATCCAGCAACCATTCTGCCAGCCGGTTCATCACCTGGATTTGTCCCGCCAGAAACGCTTATTGAGTTGGTTGATTTCCGGGACCAGGAACTTGGTCAGGCAATGCGGTTGTTCTCCGAACAAGCCGGCATCAACATCGTCACGTCGACTCAAGCCAATGAGATGAAGATCAATCTTTATCTCCGTGATGTCCGCCCGATGGACGTGCTTGAAAATCTAACCAAGACACATGATCTCTATTTTCGAACGGATGAAAAATCTGGCGTCATTCGAATTTTCACGACACAGGAATACGAACAAAATCTGGCAAGTTTTCGTGAGGAACAAACTCGCGTATTCACATTGCTTTACCCTAATCCAGTTGATGCAGCCGTTGCGATCCAAAGCCTATTTGGAGACCGAGTCGAATTGAATTTTGGCGTTGGCGATCAAGATTCAATTCTGGATCTGATTTATCGACTCAACCGGTTTGATTTGGTTGACAACCGCAGTTTGGGGCTGGGTTCTTACCGGGGCGACTACGCGTATGGAGGTCGTTCATTCAGTCGATTGAACGGGCTCGGGGGATTTTCTTCTAACAATCCATACCCATCCAATCGTTCCAACAACGTTGACGAAAGCCAGCCACTCTCCGACCTTTCATCAGAACAGATTCAACAACTGATCGAAGCCGTCAATGAGCGTACCCAACGGCGACCAACAGGAGCGGGTGCAGATGCCAACAATCCAATTTCACGATTGATGAAAGAGCGGCAGGCAACCATTTATGTGACTGTCGTTCGGCGAAACAACCAAGTCGTTGTTCGAACTGGCGACGAATCAACCATGAAGCAGATCGAGCAACTCATCAACAGCCTCGACGTGCCGACGCCGCTTGTACTGCTCGAAGTTAAAGTCATGTCGATTTTGCTGGATGATGAGTTCAGAAGCGTTTTTGACTATCAGTTCTCTGACGGTGGCTCAACCGCCGGTGGTTTTACAACGGGTGACATTTTGCCGACACCCGCAGACGCAGCACTTGGACAAGCACGAAGGCTTGAGTCGATGATTCCTGGCGGAGGGATTCTCAATCAGGGCGATTTTACGTTTCAATTCGTGAACAACAGTTTTCGTGCGCGGATGCAGCTACTGGAAGACGACAATCGCGTCACCGTTTTAAACACTCCATTGCTGCTGACGGCCAACAACGAAGTCAGCCGAATCTTTATTGGAGATACGATTCCTTTCACCGTTGGTTTCAATTCACCTCAGGTGATTTCCGGCGGCAACAACAATACAACGATTGCCGGTACTCCCATCACAGAACTCAGGGACGTCGGTCAGTCTTTGCTGATCACTCCTAGCATCAACGCTGACCGGACCGTCACTCTGAGAATTGTTCAGGAGAACGCCAGACGGGTGATTAACGGCGGACGGATTCCGATTTTAAGCGCTACCGGAACGATCACCAATCAAGAGGTCGATACCGTCAATCGAAGCACCGTCAGCGGAACCGTGGTCGCCAAAGACAGTATGGCAGTCGCATTGGGTGGATTGATCGAAGAAGAAATCAACGATGATCGAGAACAGGTTCCTGGAATCGGTAAACTTCCTGTTCTAGGATTCTTTTTTAGACGCCAGAACACTGGCCGTGTTCGACGAGAGTTGATCGTGATGGTTCGCCCTTACGTGTTCAATACACCATCTGAGTCCGCGTCGATCAGCCAGGAACTACTTCAACAATTAAGCGTTCATCCGTCCGTCGTTTCCGGTCAAAACTCGCTCAACACATTTGGCCCGCACGAAGCCGTCCAAGTCGAACTGGATGAATGCGGCCTTCACAACGCATTCCGCTTCCACAACGTTTGCCCGAGAGTCTATTGATTCAAAGATCGAAAATTCGAAGCCAAGATTCCGAACCAGTTCAAAGGGGGACGGTACGTTTTATCATTTTCGTATTTACGGTTCTTACCATACAAATCACCGGATGCTCATTCTTTAACCGAGTGGATTCTGAAAAGTCAAAACCAAAGGCGCTCGATAAGGTCATCGCCAACCAAAATACTTCGATCGATGCCAACTCAAACAAAGACGTGCGATTTGATGGCGGACTGCTGCTTGGCAACACCGACAATGTGGCTTATCAACCAAACGAACTTTCCAGTTTGTTTGTCGAGTTGATCGAAACTGAAAAATGGAGTTCGGCTAGGAGCCTGATTGGACTCTATCCAGACGTCGTCTTAAAAATCTTGCTGGGAGAGGGCAAAAGCTCGTTGACCCAGCCTCAGCTGATTGCGATTGCTCGTTTGTTTGATCAAAAATGGCATGGGTCAAGCGGCGATTCATGGGAGTCATTCACTCGGTCATCACAAAAAGACGCGGCAGTGATCGGCTTCCTCGAATCCCGTCAGGCTTTCCTACTGCATGTTGGCAACAATCAACCCAAAGAAGCTCTTGAGTTGAATCTGGTTTCGGATCTTGAATCGGGACAGTCCCAACTGGCCATCGCCGAGGCAGCCAGACTAGAGGGCATCGCCTATTTGATGTTAGAAGAGTATCCGAATTCGATCGAACGTCTTTCTCAATCAGTAAATCTGTTGAAACAAAGTCATCCGTATCAGGCGAGCAAGGTCGGATTGCTGCTGGGAGAAGCCCAGCGTCACGCGGGTCGGCATGAGCAATGGAAAGCGTCTTGGAATGATGCGATTGCGATTCAAAGTCGATGGATTAACGATCGCCGATTGATGGATCCTGAGTTCTGGAAAAAAGCAGCTTTTCTGCGGCCAGTCTCAACACCGTGGCCTGCCTCAACCATTCGTCAACTTGAAATCGGCCTCGGTGACACGAGCCTGGAATTTGGTGCTGAGCAAACGCTTGATAACGAAGCCGTCATCTGGGCGACTGTTGGCGTTCAATGTCTGAAACGCCATGAATCCCAAAATGCAATTTTGGCGCTTAAGAAATCAGAAGCCCTGATCGCCAGTCGATCGCTTAAGGATGAACTACAAATGCAGCAGGCGCTGGCCATGATAGATGGTGGTCAACCGGGGCCAGCCTCTGCAATTTTGCTGCGTCTGAGTTCAACCGACCGCTTGATCGGCGACCGAGCCCAAGCAATCCTGGCAACGCTCAAACTACAAAATGGAAGTCTTGCCCAAGGGATGAACCTGCTGCAATCAGCGATCAAGACTTGCAACCAATGGCCACGATCAGAACGATTGCGGGCGCAAGCGGATTATGGGCTGTCGTATTTGATGCGAGGTCGAGAAGAGCAGGGGATCGCTTTGCTAAATCATGTGCATGAAAAGTTCATCGCAATCGACGACATTGATCAGGCAAACCAATGTTTGTGGAATATCGCAACGTACTACAAACAAACGGATCAAACGTCTGAGTATCGTGCGGCGTTGAAAAAGCTAAAAGAGATGGAGTCTCTTTAAACTTGTTGGTCACCTGGTGGCGTGGTTTTGACTATCTCTGGGGCCCGGCGGGCTGAGCTTCGAAGTTTCCG
>CAZQQR010000030.1:21918-27082 GCA_964595515.1 uncultured Pirellulaceae bacterium | reverse complement strand
AGAAACATCATGATGCTGAGTTTGATCGTGGTCACTGGATTGCTTTTTTCGACAATCATCTCAATACCTGAAAGCTGGAAGTTTTTTCGCGGGACAATTCAAGTCGTGATTCTAATTCAACCGTCTTTCGGATTGAAGCAACTCGGCGAGTTAAACGACACAAAAAACCGTGTTTGCGCTGGGCAACACGCGTTCGCAGCGATTTGACAAAGCTTGACGGCAATTGGACGAAGCAAATGTCAATCCAGTTACGTCCAGAATCCCGCGAACCAGATCAAGAAGAAAATGATCGACATAAAACAAACCACCCAGACAGCAGAGCGAATAGAATGCTCGATGATGTCTGGCAAGTTTTCGTGCCGTGTCGCCCCGTAAACCAAACTGACGACAATAACCAATGGCAACGCGTACCAGATTTTGGGAATCGAACCGACCAGAAACGGGAGCTCATGCATTAAGTGAAAATTGTTCATTTGGTTTCAGCCACTCGTTTGTAATTCAGATCTACGTCTGTAACTCGCCGCAAGCTTTCCAGCTCGTTGAATCTCTAACCCAAAACATCAGAACTTTGTTTTCTTGGACTCCAACCGTTCACGTTGAATCGGAGTCATGATTGCAGGTCCACAAAACGCATCGTAGATCGCCAAGAAATTTAGCAAACCTGCGATCACCGTGTAGACGGTTCCGATTTCGAAAAAGTGTTTGTAGTCATAGTGCCACCTCCCAAGGGTGTCGGTCGTATCCTGAAAAATCGGCCCCGCTGGCGGAGCCATGAATCCGTCTTTCAAAGTTTTATGTTCTGGCTGACTTCCATAGTTCGACGGATTGTTTTGCTGAGTGATACGCCTGAAAGCTTTGTCTTGAATGTGATAGTCAGCAGGAAAGCGTTCACACAAAACAAAAAACGGATCCGCACCACCTTTTACTTTCATCGCTTGAGCAAGCGCCGGCAACGCTGGAATCCCAACTCCCATTTGAAACCCGTACTGCCATCGAAAGTCATTCTTTTTGAGTGACGCATAAACGACACGGCCATGCCCCAAACCCAGTCCGATAAAATAAGTGCTCAGGACGCAAATCATGAACAAGCAGCCTTTGAGGTATCGCCGCTGGTAAAAGTGTCCCGCTCCCGGCCATAGCCAAGCCAAAAACGCGGCGACGCCTGGCTCGCGCAAATTGACTATGATTGGCTCGCCTTCTTCTTGAGGATAAACTATCTCCGGCATGTTTCGACTTTACGGTTTAATGAATTATCGGATCGACGTTGAGCTTGTATAGAACGGCCACGCAAATTCATTTTAGCCTTCTTCAACATTGACACCAGATCAATCAAATCCGAATGGCGTACAGATTTTTCCTTGAAACCAAACCGACCAACGATCAAATTACGCTGACGGGCGACCAGGCCCATCATGCGGCCAACGTGATGCGTTACCAAGTCGGCGACGAGGTTGTGCTTTTTGACGGAAGCGGAATGCAATATCGAGCGGCCATCGAGGAAATCGCCAAAAAGTCGCTCTTATTAAAGATCGTTGAAACTTCGTCCGAATCGCGCGAACTGGATTGCAAAATTTCAATCGCGGTCGCACTCCCAAAAGGTGATCGGCAAAAATTCCTGATTGAAAAACTGGTTGAGCTTGGGGTCCATCGTTGTATTCCGCTCAAGACTACCCGCTCAGTCGCAGTGGCCAATCCCAAGGTCATCCAAAGACTTGAGAAACAGATCATCGAAGCCTGTAAACAGTGCGGGCGAAACCAATTGATGTCCCTCGATTCACAATCCACAGTGATTCAATTGACGGAAATTTCAAAAGACATCCCCCATCGCTTTGTCGCCCACCCGTACGATAGCGAGCCGCTTTCAAGTGCCCAAAGCTTAGCCGCTCAGTCAAAAAGTGCCCTGTTCGCAATTGGCCCAGAAGGCGGATTCGACGAGCTGGAAATGGACCAATTGAAAAATGCAGGATTCAAATCGATCAGTTTGGGGGCAACCATTTTGAGAACCGAAACCGCTGCTTTGGCCATAGCCGCGACGCTTGGTTTGGGAAACCAATCGAACGACTGAATAACAATCCATTACCGAATATGCGACTTCTTTTTTGAATGTCCGGCTGCATGAAATCTTCGGAACCCTAGAATTTCTGACACGATGACTTTATCCTCGCGCAGCCAACGTCCCGAGAATTACCGCAACCAACAACCACGTGGCCGTAATATACCGTGGCATCTTTTTCTGGGACTCAAGCCAGAGCAGCACCCGAACGAATCCTGCCACCGCGATTCCAATCAATGGCGAAATCATCATATCGATACTCACATTGCCAGCCGCAGGAAGGTAATTGGTGGCGATCCAACCAAACGCCGCCATCACCACGAACGCAATCGCCGCACAGGTTAACCAATTGAGCAGGATATTTTTGGTAAAGCATGTTGCTGCGGTTCCGGCAGTGGTCGCGCCCACCAAAGCCCACGCGATTCGATGGTAGGGAACGTAGACTGGATCACTGGCTGTCGAAAGATAAGCAAACGCAGCGACGAGACTGGACCAAAACAACGCGTCTGCCATTTTCCCAGTCGCCCAACCAATCAATGCGCCAACTGCGAGCGACATTGCGATCGAAAAAACGCCATCAAAAAGAATGTCGGTTGCCTCAACACGCTGCATAAAAGCGATCGTCAATCCGACCATAAACGTGATCCAGAAAATCGAAGCGATCCCAAATTGCTTTTTGGAATTGGAATCAGTCTCTGCGATTTCCAAATTTGATTCGGTCATTCGTCTCTCAACTAAGGGTGATTGATGGTTGGCTCGCGGCGGGACCAGAACTCTTAATAACGGGATGCGGTGTACGGGACTGGTATTCCGTCACAAAGCTGATTGGTGACTTTGTCGATTCTGACCAGAACTTTGGTCAGAACTCTTGACGAGTTCCGCTACACAAAAAATTGCCAGAACTTTTGACAAGTTCCGCTACGTAAGTTGCCAGAATTTTTGACGAGCACCGCTACACAAAAATTGAACCTTGAACTTGCACCAACGTCGAACGTCCGACTTAACCCAAATCCCGCAGCCTCAATCTTAGGAAATTAAGGACTTCTTTCGAAGCCCGAACTTCTCGCCAACCAGAATGGCCACCAAATCGAAACCGCCCGGACTCCATCAGCCCGCTTCCGCCTAACTCGACGATGGCTACTTCATGATACGACTCTCCAGCGTCTACTCGCTGCGTATCGCGGTCAATCTTTCCGATGGCTAAACCGAGTCTCGTACCGCTGCGTTCAGCGATATCCAAAGCAGCGTCTTTAAGATCATTGAGAGAGTTTGCAGATTGATTGTTGATCAGCACAGAACGGTCGGAATCAGATTCCCAGATCAACCTGGAAATTTCGCCTTCGGTTCCAGCGTCAACAATCGCCAGGGTTCGGGTTTTCTGTTTTAACAACTCGACAACGACTTGCTGAAGTGTAATGCCGTTTTCGCCATAAACCAGTTCGCCAAGACAATCATGAATCGTAGTGATCGTTGGATGCATTTTCTCAACGCAATCCTTAATCGAATCACCACGAGTCGAGATCCGCAATGAAATCGTCGCCGAACTGGCGGTAATGCCGACTTGGGGGTCGCGGCCACGCGCGACAATATCGGGAAGCATTGTTTCAATCTGGCTTTCGCCCGTGCCAAAACAATGAATCGTGTGATGATGGATCACCCGATCGTCGCCAACATCGGCTTTGATTGCAGGCTCAACCGTCCGCTGCCACATCTGCTTCATCTCGACAGGAACACCCGGTAAAGCAAACATTCGAAACGCGTTTTGAGATCCAGCTTCCCGCCCCCCTGAGTACTCGATTCCCGGAGCTGTCCCTTCTGGATTGTCAATCACTTTCGAACCGTTGGGGAACCAAGCTTGAATCTCATTGTTGGGCGGCATCTCACGCCCACGTTTCTTATACATGCCTTGAATGTGCGTCAGCACGTCGGAATTAAGTTCGAGCGATACCCCTGCGACCTTTGCAATTGCATGCCGTGTTAAGTCGTCCGCCGTAGGGCCAAGACCGCCAGTCAATACGATGACGTCAGATCGCTCAACGGCGTGACTTAAGACTTGGACCATGTCATCCAAGTCGTCTCCGACTGTGGAATGAAAAGCTACCGAAACACCTAGTTCGCCTAACTTCTCGCTAATCCACTTTGTATTAGTATCCAGACGCACACCGCTGGTTAACTCATCGCCAATCGCGATTACTTCTGCTCGAAAGGTTTGCATTTTTGTCTAGGTGTTAACGTTAGGGAGTAGATCTCTACGGTGCTGAAATCGCTGCCATGGTTTGAGGGTTTAGGGTTTCACAAAACACTGCGCTGCCGCCAGCCATCGCCAGCTTAACGTGGAGTCATGGAGTTAGTCGAGACTCGAGCGCTGAGAATCCTTATTGAGAATTCCAATATGAAACCCGATAAGGAATCCAATACCTAGCCTTGTTTCGACCGGTTTGGAATCGTAAAATTTGGCTAGTTTGAGAACGAACCAAGAACAAATCAAAATCTGAACTGAGGAAAATATGAAAACGACTTCAAACATTTTGAGTCTACTAGCGGTCTGTTGTTTTATGTTAGTTGGATGTGCTCCTGAAGAAGCACCAACGGCTTCCAGCAACAATGCTTCATCAAACATTGAAAAGGTTGCAACGTCTTCTCCACTCGAAGCAGATCTCTGCACCAAGTGCGGTTGCTGTGCTGATTGCGAAGATTGCTGCAAAGGTGAAAAGTGTGATTGTGGCATGCAAAAAGGAACGGCACTTTGCTGTTCTGGCGTCAAGCCTGCTGATGGTGGCACTTACTGCAAAGGTTGTGGTTTTGTTAAGGGATCAGAAAAATGCTGTGCCGAAAGCAACGAAACTTGCAGCTGTGGCTTAGCAAAGGGATCACCATTGTGCTGTAAAGTCAAAGCAGAAGATCACGACCACGATCATGATCATGGTGAAGAAGGTCATGACCACAAAGAAGGCGAATAAGGATAAGTTGGTGACGGAACTTAGCTCTGGTCGCTAACCATTTGAAAACACTAAGCTCCAGTCAGGTCGACTGGAGCTTTTTTCATTCCCTTTTTGTCTCCAACTTCGAATCCCTTGGGCTACGGCGACGAAGGATTCGTGGCCCAACACG
>CAZQQR010000030.1:18828-21818 GCA_964595515.1 uncultured Pirellulaceae bacterium | reverse complement strand
GACCGGATTTCTTTACTGTCTTACCAAGCCTCCCAAAATTTCTTTGAAAAGCTGTCATGTCGTTTTGATCGACAATACCAGCCTTAGAAAGTTTCACTCCCTAGAAAATATCGCCGATCGAACTACCATATAGGCTCGCGAAATTAGCTGCTTTCCGCAGTTCGCCAAAAAGAACCAGGATCGACTCGGAATGTCGACGCTCAATTGACATCCGATTCAGATACACTCATCGATTTAGGGTAAGTTCGCCGATCAAATACGAAAGCCAACCGTTGGCAGCTTGTGTGATCGGTCACGAACCTCGTTTCGTTTCCACTTTTAGATTTTCATTCTTAGGTTTTCATTATGTGTGGGATTGTTGGATACATCGGGCCTCGAATTGCACAAGATTTTTTGCTGGAAGGTCTACGCCGGCTTGAGTATCGAGGTTACGACAGCGCTGGTACGGCAACCATCGATGCTGATCGTGAATTGAAAATCACAAAGTCTGTCGGACGTATCGCCACACTATCCAAGGAAGTCGCCGCCGCACCTTGTGCTTCTGGCATTGGGATCGGTCACACGCGATGGGCGACCCATGGTGCGGCAACCATTGCCAACGCTCACCCGCATTATGGAGGCAGCAAGTATCTGGCGATCGTTCATAACGGTGTCGTTGAAAACTTTGCTGAACTTCGGTCAAGCCTCAAATCAAAAGGCTATGAATTTCATTCCGAAACCGACACCGAAGTCATCGCTCACCTGATTGCTGATTGCATTCAAAAACGAGCGGGCGAAAACGGCCAACCAGCAACTGCCGAAATCGCAGTCGAAGGAATCAAAGAAGCCATTGGCATGCTTCGCGGCACGTTCGGTTTGGCAATGATCTTCAAACAATGGCCAGACGCGATTTTTGCGGCGCGTCTTGGTAGTCCACTGGTTATCGGAGTTGGGGATGGAGAACACTTTCTCGCCAGTGACGCTCAGCCGTTGATCGGTTTCACGGACCGGATCGTCTACCTCGCCGACAATCAGGTCGCCGTCTTAAAAGCAGACTCGTTGCAGGTCTCGCACCGAGATGCAGGTGTCGTATCACACGACGTCAAAGTTCTCGATGTCGAGTCAAACCAGGTTGAGATGGGTGATTACGATCACTACATGCTCAAGGAAATCTTTGAGCAACCTGAATCACTTCGAAACACAATGCGAGGACGCCTGAACGAAGACGATGCGACGGCCGTTTTCGGTGGCTTGAACCTGTCGCCTCAGGATCTTCGCAAAGTCAAACGAATCATCTTTACGGCTTGTGGAACAAGTTGGCACTCGGCTTTGGTGGGCGAGTATCTACTGGAAGACAAAGCCCAAATTCCAGTCGAAGTCGAGTATGCCAGTGAGCTTAGATATCGTAACCCACCTCTGGACGACGACTGCCTAGTGTTCGCGATCACTCAAAGTGGTGAGACGGCGGACACGCTCGGGGCACTTCGCGAGATGAAGCGGAAGGGGCACATGACAATGGCGATTTGTAATGTCGTAGGCAGCAGCATTGCTCAAGAAGCCGACGGCGGAATCTACTTGCACGCCGGTCCAGAAATTGGAGTCGCATCCACGAAAGCTTACACGTCTCAGTGTATGGCGTTGGTCATGTTGTCGCTTTACCTCGGACGCCTACGTCACATGAGCTACAACAAGGGCCGCAAGATGATTAACTTCATCAAGGAGGTACCCGAAAAGGTCGAAAAAGCCCTCGAAGAAAACGATCACATTCGAAAGATCGCGGAGAAGTACGCCGGATGTAATAACTTTCTCTACCTCGGTCGTCATTACAACTTCCCAACTGCTCTTGAGGGTGCACTTAAACTAAAAGAGATCAGCTACATTCACGCTGAAGGTTATCCTTCTGCCGAAATGAAGCACGGTCCAATCGCATTGGTCGATCAAAACACGCCTTCCGTATTTGTCATGCCTCAGGGCTTCATTTACGAGAAAGTAATGTCGAACCTGGAAGAGATCAAAGCTCGCGGTGGCCCTGTCATCGCAATCGCAGCCGAAGGCGACGAGAGAATCGCAGAGGTCGCGGACGACGTGATCTACATCCCGCAGACGGTTGAATATTTGCAGCCGATCGTCTCCGCGATTCCGCTTCAATTGCTTTCATATCATATTGCTTGTCTTCGAGGTTGTGATGTCGACAAACCTCGAAACTTGGCCAAAAGCGTCACCGTCGAATAAACCATCAAGCTACCGATCGATTCATCATGAAGACAATTGACCTCACTGGAAAAACCGCAATCGTTACCGGGGCAGGGCAGGGGATCGGACTCGCGACTGCTCAATCGCTTCATTCCGCTGGTGCGAATGTTGTTATCAATTACTTCGATGACCCAGATGGCGACAATAAGACTTTGGCTGACAAAGTCGTCGCCGAATTTGGTGACCGCGCGATTTCGGCCGCGGCCGATGTACGCAACAGTGAACAACTGGTGGCGATGAATGAATTGGCAGTAAAGACATTCGGCGGCCTGGATATCTTGGTCAATAACGCGGGAATCCTCCGCGACCGTAGCTTCAAAAAGATGAGCGACGACGAATGGTGTGATGTAATTGATACGAATCTGACCGGCGTATTCAAATCATGCAAAGCCGCGATCGGTCACCTCAACGAAGGCGGCACGATTATCAATGTCGCTTCGTTGTCCGCCGTCATGGGATTTTTCGGACAGGCCAATTACGCGTCCGCCAAAGCCGGCGTGGTCACGCTTACCAAAGTCCTCAGCAAAGAGCTTGCTCGATCAAAAATCCGCGTCAACGCAGTTGCGCCAGGAGTTGTTGATACGGAGATGGGCAAATCCATTCCCGAAGAAAATCGCAAACTGATGATCGCTAACGTTCCGCTAGGCCGGTTCGCTGAGCCGCAAGAAATTGGCGACGTGATTCTTTTCCTCGCCAGTGACCTTTCGTCGTATGTGACCGGCCAAACCATCCATGTTAATGGTGGGTGGTGGGCGTAG
>CAZQQR010000030.1:0-18728 GCA_964595515.1 uncultured Pirellulaceae bacterium | reverse complement strand
CCATTTTTAAGGCGCATCGATTGCGGAAGGACGTCGTCCTTCCATTTTTAAGGCGTAGCGTTTACCGAAGGACGTAGCGGAACTCGTCAAGAGTTCTGACCGCATCAAATTTTGACCAAAGCTAAAGCTTGACCTAGCTCTGACCAGGCCCTTTCTCATACCGCATCGAATTGCTGGACAGTCCAATGCACGGAAGTCTTGACGACGTCCGCTACGTAAACTCCACGATCTACTACGTGAACTCCACGAAAACTGATTGGTAAAACGTTGGACGTCGGTTCGACATGAACCTTTTCAGCGGCATGTCACTCCACAATAATGCTCTCCAACTGCGTTGCTGGATGAAAAGCGACCAAGACCGATTTGCTCTGCAACTTTTTGCTCTGCAACTCGATACTGCCGCGAATTGAACTCATCGAACCAACAGCCGATCCATCACCTTACCCCTGACTTTTCATGTTGCTTACCATTTCGACAGATCACTCACCAGCAACCGACCTTGGGTACCTGCTTCACAAACATCCTGATCGGTTCCAAACGTTTAAGCTGAGTTTCGGTGACTGTCACGTCTTCTATCCGGAAGCCAACGAAAATCGCTGTACCGTTTCTTTGCTGCTTGATGTTGATCCTGTTGAGATGGCCCGTGGCAAGAAAAGAAAACAGAACTTTGCTTTGGCCGGATACGTCAATGATCGGCCCTATGTCGCAAGCTCGTTTATGAGCACTGCCATTTCTCAAGTGTTCGGGTCAGCGCTCTCAGGTCGCTGCAAAGACAAACCGGACCTAGTTGCGACTCCCTTGCCACTGGATGTGTCCATCGAGGTGCTTCCCGTTCGTGGTGGCGAGCCAATGATTCGCTCGATGTTTGAACCGCTTGGTTATTCGGTGACCGTGAATCGGCAGACGCTCGATGAACAGTTTCCGGAATGGGGCGACAGTCATTATTTCACCGTTCAACTTTCCCAACACTTGCCTTTGTCGGAACTTCTCAATCATCTCTACGTTCTCATACCTGTGTTTGACAATCAAAAACACTATTTCGTTGGACGTGATGAACTGCAGAAGCTCTTGGACAAAGGGAAAGGCTGGCTGGAATCGCACCCGGAAAAAGAAACAATCGTTCGTCGCTATTTGAAATTTCAATCCAGCCTTTTTCGTCAAGCCTTGCAGCAGTTGACTGAGAGAGTTGAAAGTGAATCGGAATCGGATGACAACACTCGCCCCAACTCAAAAGAGCCGCTGGAGATCGAACTTGAAAAACGATTCAACCTGCACGACCAAAGATTGGATCAAGTTTGCGAGCAACTTTTAAAGTCTGGCGCGACGCGAGTGATCGACCTTGGCTGCGGTGAAGGCAAACTTCTTCGCCGATTGATTAAACAGTGGCAGTTCAAAGAGATCGTTGGCACCGATGTTGCAATCAAGTCATTGGAAATCGCCAACAAGCGGCTTCGACTGGACGAGCTTCCCAGCTTTCAATCGGAGCGAGTAAAACTGCTGCATGGTTCATTGATGTACCGCGACTCTCGATTCGATGATTTCGAAGCCGCGGCCATTGTAGAAGTCATCGAGCATCTTGATCCTCCTCGCCTTTCGGCATTTGAGCGAGTTGTCTTTCGTCACGCTCGACCGACCACCGTTATCATCACCACACCCAACTCAGAATACAACGTGATGTGGCCGACGCTTCCTGCCGGCCAGTTTCGACATGGCGACCATCGTTTTGAATGGACACGAGAAGAGTTTAGGACTTGGGCTGATTCGATTTGCGATCGTTTCGGCTACTCCGTCGAGTGCGTTCCTGTTGGACCCTTGGATAAAAAAGTCGGCGCTCCGACGCAGATGGGAATTTTTCGCATCCTCTCGCCGGTTGCGCTGGCTGCTAGGACTAAGGCGAGCGAAGAACCCAATCCGTCAAAACCCGACTTGGACTTGGAACTGGACTTTGTTGAAAAAGCTGCCAGTGATTCAGATGCCAGATCGAACTTGGACGAGCAAAGTCATTGCAGTTCCGATTCTGGAGAAAAGGCGGCCGACCAGTGAAAATCAAACTTCCAAAACTCAGCCTTGTCGCCATGATCGGCCCCAGCGGAGCAGGAAAAAGCACGTTTGCCCGAGAACATTTCCTTCCGACTGAAGTCATCTCATCCGACTACTGCCGCGGTCTCGTCAGCGATGATGAAAATAGCCAGGATGCAACCAACGACGCGTTTGATGTGCTTTATTACATCGCCCGAAAGCGTTTAGCGGCAGGAAAATTGACGGTCGTCGACGCCACCAACGTTCAGCCGGAGGCACGAAAACCCCTGATCGCACTTGCTCGCGAGTTTCATGTCTTGCCGGTCGCGATCGTGCTTAATCTGCCAGACAAAGTTTGCTCGCAGCGCAACGCAGAACGATCTGACAGGAATTTTGGGCCTCAAGTCATTCGTCGTCAGCGATCGCAGCTCCGTCAGTCACTTCGCCGTCTCAAACGTGAAGGATTCAGGCACGTGTTTGTGATGGACAGTGTTGAAGAAGTCGCCGCCGCCACGATTGAGCGTGTTCCGCTTTGGAATGACCGGACGGACGAGCACGGGCCGTTTGATTTTATTGGCGACGTTCATGGATGCTACGATGAACTCGAGCAACTGCTGGAGCGACTTGGCTATCAGTCTCACCCAATCGAAAAGGAGCCTGGTTGGTCGCCGCTTTGTTTTCAGCATCCCGAAAAACGTACTGCCGTGTTCGTGGGGGATCTTGTTGATCGCGGCCCCAAAGCACTTGATTGCTTGAGCGTCGTTCGCAATATGGTAAGACATGGTTCTGCGATGTGTGTGCCAGGCAATCATGATGCGAAACTGCTTAGGAAGCTTCGTGGCAAAAACGTCAAGGTTCGACATGGCCTTGCCGAGACGCTGGAAGACCTGGAAACAGTTCCGGCAGATGAGCAAACTCAATTCACAAAAGAGCTTTGTGATTTCTTGGATGGTTTGATCAGCCACTATGTTCTGGATGATGGCAAAGTTGTGGTGGCGCACGCGGGGCTTCCAGAAAACATGCATGGCCGAGGCTCAGGAAAAGTTCGATCGTTTGCACTTTATGGTGAGACAACTGGCGAGATTGACGAGTTTGGATTGCCAGTTCGACACAACTGGGCGGCTGAATACCGCGGCAAAGCAACTGTCGTCTATGGACACACCCCTATCCCCATCGCCGAATGGCTCAACAAAACAATTGACATTGATACTGGCTGCGTGTTCGGCGGGAAACTCACGGCGCTTCGGTACCCGGAACAAGAATTGGTAGCGGTAGAAGCAGCCAAGGTTTACTGCGTGCCGGCAAAGCCGTTGGAAATGGGATCACTTTCGCCGGGGCTCAGTTCACAGCAAATTAACGATGATCTGTTAGACGCGGATGACGTGATTGGAAAGCGAATCGTTTCTACGCGATTGCGAAACAACATCACGATTCGCGAAGAGAATGCGACGGCAGCGCTGGAGGTAATGAGCCGGTTTGCTGCCAATCCAAAATGGCTCATCTACTTGCCCCCGACAATGTCGCCGACTGAATCAAGTTCGTTGGATTCGTATCTGGAACACCCAGCCGAAGCTTTTGAATATTTTCGGCGAAACGGAGTCGAGAGAGTCGTTTGCCAACAAAAACACATGGGCTCACGCGCGGTGGTCGTTGTTTGCAAAAACGTAGCATCTGCTAAATCACGATTCGGAATTGAACCACTTGGTAGCCAAACATCCGAGAGTCAACAACCAGACATCGGAATCATCTACACGCGAACCGGACGCAGGTTCTTCAAAGACTTGGGGACAGAACGGGCTGTTCTTGACCAATTAGTCGGTGCGTTAAACCAGTCTGGTTTTTGGGAGTCGTTTGAAACGGATTGGGTCTGTCTCGATTGTGAATTGATGCCTTGGTCGGCAAAAGCTCAGGACTTGCTTCAAAACCAGTATGCGGCAGTTGGTGCGGCTGCGAAGAAATCTCTGCCAGCAGCGATTGCCGCGTTGGAGAAAACGAGAACACGTTTTGGAACCGTCGACGACAACGAGGAAGCGTTGGGGAAAATCCAATCACTGGTTAAACGGTTCTCCCAAACAGAATCAAACGCTAAAAAGTTCGTTGACGCTTATCGTCAATACTGTTGGAAAGTAAATTCAGTTGACGATTTTAGGCTGGCTCCGTTTCATATCTTGGCGACCGAAAATTCTGTGCACGTTGATAAAGATCACCTGTGGCACATGGAGCAGATTCGAAAATTCTGTGAGGCTCCGATATCTAAATTCATTGATTCCAAGGATGGCGATTCTGTTCTGATGGCGACGGAGTTTCGAACGGTTGATTTCTCGAATCCAAACAGCGTCACGGCTGCCACTGATTGGTGGTTGGAACTTACAGCGTCAGGTGGCGAAGGGATGGTGGTCAAATCACTCGATTTTGTTACGCGCGGCAAGAAAGGCCTCAACCAACCGGCTGTAAAATGTCGCGGACGCGAATACCTGCGAATAATTTACGGACCAGACTACGACACTGAGAAAAACCTGGATCGCCTCAGAAATCGGCACTTGGGACGCAAACGTTCGCTTGCTATTCGCGAATTTGCGTTGGGTGTGGAGTCGCTTGAGAGATTTGTCAAACGAGAACCGCTGCGCAAGGTGCATGAGTGCGTTTTCGGGGTTCTGGCGATGGAAAGCGAACCAGTGGATCCGCGATTGTAGACCTTGGATTTGCGGAACCGATCGTTGGATGCACGTGATTTTGCAAGCGTGACTGACGTTGTTCTATCGGATCACGCTTCTTAAAATCTGTCGAAACAGGCAGGACGCCCAAACAGGAAAGCAGGATGCGCGAAACGGTTTTACACATTTTGATCATCACCGTTGTCGCGGGAACCATCTTCTTTTCCAATCTTGGAAGTGCAAGACTTTGGGATCGCGACGAACCGCGCAACGCGGGTTGTGCTGCGGAAATGTTCGCTCGCGGCGATCTTGTTGTGCCAACGTTCAATGATGAGCTTCGGCACCAAAAACCGGTTTTGCTCTATTGGCTAATGATGTCCGCTTACTCTGTGTTTGGCATCAATGAATTTAGTGCCAGGTTTTGGTCAGCATTACTGGGAATAGGCACGACTCTGGCGACTTATCTCATCGCTCGGCGGCTCATTGACGCCAAAACCGCTTTGGTAGCAGGTATCGCCCTCGCGTCTTCGTTGATGTTTGTGGTGGCCGCGCGGGCTGCGACTCCTGATTCGGTTCTTGTATTCTGCAATACGATGGCGATCATGTTCTACGTGGTCGGCGTGTTTGGCAGAACGGACGAATTAACCAGCAGACGAAACGGATATTGGTTTTGCAGTGAACTGTCTGGATCGCAAACGAAAGCGATTTTTTTCCAAACAGCAATGTTCCTGATGATGGGCTTGGGTGTGCTCGCCAAGGGACCAGTCGGGTTTGTCATTCCGATGGCTGTCATCGGGATGTTTTTGTTGCTTCAACGGTTACCCGAAAGCACAGGGCAGGGTGATACCCAAACCAAAACGCCCAATCAACGATCAAGCATCTGGCATTTATTTTCAGTAGGCCGTGCCCTTCACCTATTGAAGACGGTCATGTCGCCATTCCACCCTCGACGTTTCTGGGTCACGCTTTGGAGCATGCAACCACTGACGGCGGCAGCGATCATTCTGTTGGTCGCCGCTCCCTGGTATTTCATGGTGCATTGGCAGACGGAAGGATTGTTCACGAGCAAGTTTTTTGTCGGTGAGCATTTTGGTCGAGCGACATCATCGTTTGAAAACCACAGCGGCGGGATTTGGTTTTATCCACTTGCGATTTTGGTCGGTTTTTTCCCTTGGTCGATCTTTTGGGCGCCGGTCGCGTTTGACGTGTTTAAAACAAAGAAGTCCGCGATATCAAATCCAACATCCACAGGTTTAACATTAATGATCTGCTGGGTCGCCGTTCAAGTCAGCATCTTCACCATCGCGCAAACAAAACTCCCAAGCTACGTGACGCCCTGCTATCCAGCGTTAGCAATCCTAACAGCAACGTTTGTTGTTCGGTTTACTGAGGGCAGAAGTTTCGTGTCAGGCAAATTTTTTGGACTCGCGATTGCCGGATTCCTGTTTTCTGGAATCTTGATTGTTGCGGGGGCCGGGATTGCCACGACGAAATTCCTGCCTTCGCAAACTTGGATCGCCGGGCTCGGGTTGATCCCTGTGATCACCGCTGGTTTCATTTTTTGGACAATGCGAACGAAACAGCATCGCCGGTTGCCCGTTGCATTTTCTGCCGGGGCGGTTTTATTTTGCCTAGGATTGTTTAGCCTTGGCACGATCTCGATAGATCGAGAACAACAAAGCCATTTGATCACGGACCAATTACGCATTCGCCCGGATGCTCAAATCGGGACTTACGACTGTCTCGAATCAAGCTGGGTTTACTACAGCGGCCATCCGATTTTTGAATTAACCGACGGCAACGACGGTTCGGCGAATCATCAGCTTCCACGTGACTACTGGATGCCAAAAGAGCGTCCCAATTTGGAACGGTTTGCGATGCAGCCCGATGCGATGATCATTACCCACGATCGCCACCTGGAGGCTATAAAAAAACGGCTGCCTGAAGACTTTGAAGTCATCCAGACAGCCGATTATTTTCTTAAAAACAAAACGCTTTATTTGCTTGGTCGTCCCGGCCAAAACGCAGCTTCACGAACTGCCAAATATGTTGAAAAGCCGATTCGCTAATGGTCGTGCGTTCAAACCACCCACCTGGCGACGTTCGCAACTTTCTTTTGCTAGTTCGAAAGCCCAGGTGCACCCGGCGCGACTGAGTTTCCGGTTCTTAGTTTCCAGCGAACTCCAAAGTCGCTACTGTCTTGGACAAATCGCGAAGTCGAAGTCGTCGTAAGCGCCTCAATCGACTTCGGCTCAATATCCGCCTGTCCCCAGTCCGTCTTCAATTCGACAGCAGGAATTACGGGGACGCCTGTAACGGTGTCTCCATTGTTCAATACGACAACACAAGAGTCACGACTATCGGTATGGAACTTAATTCCAGCAACCTGATCCATCGGCATCGAAACTTTGCCAAACCGAGTTGAAATTTGGAACTGATTGAAACCGTCAACTGACCCTGACATTGTTTCGCCATTTGACAGCTTGATGTAGTACATATCCGCAACCATACCACCACCATCATTCATTTCTGGAGCTTTGGCAGCAACAGGAGCGTCGTACATCAACACGATCTGCGAAAACGTATCTGAATTCGGATCAACGGCCACTCGCACTGGTTGCCCTTTGATTCGATTGATCGTGTCATCATCAAGCACGATATTTGCGTTGTCTCCATTGATTTGAATTCCAAGATCCAACTCCACTGGCTCGCTGTCTTTGGAGTCAGCATACTGCAATTCAACGAAGCTGATTTTTTGCTTGAACTCAGCAGGAACAGCGGAACGAAGACTTCCGTAGCTCTTGAAACTTGAAATCAAGTCGTTATCGAGCTTCAAAACAAAACGTGTTCGGTCTTGGGCATTTCCAACGGAAACAAGAGTGACGCAGATTGCGACAGCCATCAAAGCGCGATTGATAGGGTTATTAAGCATGACATCTCCGGATTGTCGAATGTTTGTTAATGTATGGCCAACGCGTGGCCTTTATTTTTCTATACGTCAAAATTGTATTTAAAAAGATCTGGCAAAGCCTGACTTCTTTTACTTATCAATGGAATTCAATTCGGGCGAGGTCGCTCGATCCAAAGCCGGCTCAATCGGATCGATCGCCGTTTGCGGAATATCAATGACCTCTAACAGCCAACGACCTTCGTTCTTTGAGTCGGGAACAAATTTCAGATTTATTGCATGGGTAATCCAATTCAAATCTTTCACTTTTAGTTCCTTCTGCCCCCACCGCGATCGAACGGTTACGTTTTCATTCTTAAAAACACCCGTGATCGCGTCGCCGGCGGAAAGCACCATAAACGCTTTGTCTTGTGACTCACCGGTATTAAATTTGATTCCACGCACGTTTTCCGCGGGGACTTCAACGTCGCCAAACTCCGTGGTGATTTTGAATTTAGAGAGCCCTTTCAAATATCCGATTACTGCCCGATTCTCATCAATCGAAACCAGCATCTGAGGGCTGTCTCCGGCTTCGGGCGGCGGAAGCTCTGCTCGGGTTTTCTCGATTAAGTCTTGTTGATACGAGTGCTTCAGCAAAACGTTCGTAAACGCTGAGTTGTAAACCGGAATCTGCACAGGCTGGTATTCGAGACGCTGAATCACGGACTCATCGACGCCAACCGAAATCGTCTGTCCAACTCGCTCTGATGTTGATTCGCATTTCATTGAATCAGAAACAAAAGAGTTTTTGCGTTGAAGCCGAATCGCTGAAATCCGATTGACCATTTTTTCAGGCACGCGGCTTTTTAGCATGCCTGTTTTTCGCAACGACGCAACGTCATCATCATTCAACTGCATCACAAAGACGAAATTTTCCGAAGTTCTGGTACCTTCAGAGGATTCATTCTGCGCGTTTCCAGCAACCGGCAACAAGCAGAGCACCGAAACTACCAGCGTACCAATGGTTTTGAAATTAAACACAATCACCTGAACTTTTCATTTTAAGCATTCAAAAACAGCCAACCTAACGGCTGGCTGAAATGAATCTTAACTTATCACTTCTACGAGTTCAAAGTTAACGAATACCTTGCAACTGAGAAGGATTTGACTGCGTGTTGCCACCAGTTTTTGAGAACCGGAACCCTTTTGAACCCGTTGAAGAATCAGGGTAAAAGCGAGCCCCTCGTGTCATCGTGATTTGCTCGATTTGAGCCGTGTTCACGTGAGCTACGCCCCAATCGGTTTTGAGTTTAACGACATCAAGATTGACTTTACCTGTTACCAAATCGCCATTTTTGAATGCGATGACGGCGGAGTCGTCAGCATCCGCATGCATTTTAATTCCATCAACTTTGGCAATCGGAATTGCGACTTCGCCGAAGCTAGTCGTCACCTTGATCTCGGTTAATTCGATAGGTGTTCCTGAAAGCTCACGATTTTGCGTAACTCGAACATACACGTTGTCGCCTTCGGGGCCTGAGACTTCCTGAGCCATAGAAACGGCGGGGATTACGAACAAAGCTGCCACCAAAGTGGTCAACAGTCGACGAGACAATTGAGACATTAAGAAACTCCTGAGTTATTTGTAAGTGTGTTTTTTAAACAACTTACTTGAACCCGGTCTCACAGCCAACGATGTTTAAACCGAAATCACCGAACTTTCTTATTCTGGTCACTTGCTGTCCAAAACAATCGGCAAAATCAACCCAAATTAACGTTTCTTGGTGATTCTCGCTCAACCAAGGTGGCCAAATCGTTCTCCATCTGGCTATAGCCAAGCAGCCTTTTATGCTCAACCGTCTGTTACAACTCTCGACTGGCGGGAGGTCGCATACAGGAACCATCGATTTTAGCAACGAACCGTCTGTGGAAAAAATCCGCGGAGCGAGAACACGGTTGGTGCTTCATCCAGATATGGAATTTGGGTTATGGTCGTAGCGGAAGTCGTCAAGACATCCTCAAGACTTCGACGATTCATTCTGCGGATCGAAACTCTTGACGAGTTCCGCTACCAAGAAATTAAATCTGGATTAACCACTATGGAGAAAGCCGACAACGAGTCCACCCCTCGTTATTGGCACGGTAGACTACTCGATCGTGAAGCCGATCCAGTCTGCCTTGCCAAAACTCAATCCGTGCGGGCACGATCAAATATCCACCCCAATTTTCTGGAAGCGGAATGGCCTGCCCTTCATATTTTTCTGTAAGCTTCTGACGCTGGTCGTCCAAGTATTTTCGGGACTCGACTTCACTGGATTGCAGCGACGCTGCGGCACCGATCTGTGACCCTCGCGGCCGAGAATGAAAATACTTTTCAGATACGTCTCGAGAAGTCTTTTCGACCTTGCCCTCCATGCGAACCTGACGCCCTAAATACGGCCAATGAAACGCGACGGAGCATTGTGGATTCTCCGCCAACTGCTTTCCTTTGGTCGAATCATAGTTCGTAAAAAACTGAATCCCGTTATCCTCAATATGCTTAAGTAGCACGTACCGGTTCGTCACGTGTCCCGTCATATCAGAGGTCGCAAGCGACATTACGTTTGGCTCCATCCATTTGCCGGGAGATTTCGCGACCGCAACTTCATACCAACTGCGGAACAGCTCAATCGGATTTTCAGGAAGTAACGCTTCGTCGATCCCCTGATTCTCATACTCTTTCCGAATTGCTTGAAAATCCATAATTTCTCTCGTTGTAAACCAGACAGTAAATTGCCTGTAAAAATTGAGCCTGTACTGCGATCCACCAAGGCAATCAGCAAAAGTGACTTTTGATGAGTGACTTTTGCCAATCATACTTTGCCAAGTGTCTTTTACTGTAGCCTCACGTTCGGCTTGGTGCATTTTCGCTTAATAGTTATCATACCGCCAAGCACCAGAAAGATTAATCCGCAGGCCAACCAACAAGCAACATTGAGATGAGAACAGAACGCGACTCCATGGGCGACATTCAAGTCCCCGCCCAAGCCTATTACGGGGCCCAAACTCAACGCGCTGTCGAGAATTTCCCCGTTTCCGGTTGGACGATTCCGACTCCCATGATCCACGCGATGGGTCGAGTTAAGTACGCCTGTGGCATTGCCAATCGCGACTTGGGAAAACTCACTGGCAGCGGCAAGAATCCGCTTTCGGATAAACAAGTCGAGTCGATGCTGGCCGCTTGCGACGAAGTCATTCAAGGCAAACTCGACGATCAATTCCCAATCGACGTTTTTCAGACCGGCTCGGGAACGTCGAGCAATATGAACGTTAACGAAGTCATCTCCAATCGTGCAATCGAGATTGACGGAGGTGATCGATTCGGTCAAGACAAACCGATCCACCCCAACGATCATGTGAACATGGGGCAGAGCACCAACGACACTTTTCCGACAGCGATCCATGTCGCAGTGGGAGTTGAGCTTACCGAAAAACTAATTCCGGCCCTAAAACGATTCGCTGATACGTTAAACGAAAAAGCCAAAGCCTGGGATCAGATTATCAAGATCGGCCGCACGCACTTAATGGATGCGACCCCTTTGCGACTTGGCCAGGAAATCGGGGGCATGGCCCGTCAGATCGAATTGTCGATTGAACGCGCAGAGCGTGCTGTTGCTGCAGTTTTAGAATTACCAGTTGGCGGAACTGCTGTTGGTTCGGGCATCAACACGCACCCGGAATTCGGTGACCGGGTATCCAAAGAAATCGCTCGGCAAACGGGAGTGAATTTTGTTGAAGCCAGCAATCACTTCGAAGCCAACGCCCAGCGAGATGGCTTGGTTGATTGTCATAGTCAACTCAAAACAATCGCTTCGACACTCTTCAATGTCGCCAACAACATTCGATGGCTTGGTTCGGGACCGCGATGTGGATTTTACGAAATCGCACTGCCGACTCGGCAACCGGGTAGCTCGATCATGCCCGGAAAGGTCAACCCTGTTCTGTGCGAAAGCATGATGCAGTTTACAGCCCGCGTGATTGGCAACGATCAAACAATCACAGTCAGCGGTGCAGCAGGCGGTCAGTTTCAGCTCAACATCATGATGCCTGTCATGTGTCATACAACGCTTGAAAGCATCATGTTGCTGACCAACGGAACCAACGCCTTTGTAGAATTCTGTGCGGCTGACATGCAAGCCAATATCGACGTCTGCGGATCATTCGTCGAAAAGAGTCTGTCGATGTGTACAAGCCTCAATCCCTACATCGGTTACGAGAAAGCATCGAAGCTTGCCAAAGAAGCGTTTAAAACCGGCAAGACGATTCGCGAGCTTTGCATCGAACAGGAGATTCTTTCAGAAGAAGAATTGAAAGTTGCCCTCGATCCGATGCGAATGACTGAGCCGCAAGCGTAAGACAAAAAGAAGCGGCGACGACTAGCGACGACGAAATTGTTAATCAGCTTGACGATCCACTTGATCGCAAAACCTATTTGAAAAAGCCGGGTTCATAGAATCCAGCCACGAAAAAGCAAAACCCAATTTGTTTACGGGAGTAAATGATGAATTCAAGATCAACTCGAACTCAACGTTCGACGAAAATGCAATCGACACTGAGAATTGGCCTTATTGTTCTTTTGAATGTGGCCCTCGGTTCGAGTTTGATCGCCCAGGAAACCATTCAAGAAAGCCCCAATCAGCTGAGCCCTTTGACTCCGCTTCAACCGGAACTTTCTGCTGACGAACAAAAGAAACTGGTTAACGAAGTCTATGAGTCGACCAAGACGGCGAAGACCGCAGAAGACTTCACGGCAATGTTGGACTTGTGCAAACGAACGCTTGAAAAATCACTCTCAGAGAGCAATGAAAAATACGTTAGCTCGTTGTCAGCCTGGGCGATGAATCGACGGGGCGAGCTGCGACTTGAGTTTGCCCAGCAATTGAAAAAAGTGGCCAACGCGCAATGGGAGTCGATTTTGCAAACTGCCATGGATGATTTCGACCTGTCCGTCAAAACGGATCCAACTCGTTACCGAACTTGGATGTCTCGTGGTGCGGCAAACATTGAGAAAGAGGATTTCCGCAGGGCTGCCCTCGACTTCACCAATGCCATCAAGCTAAAAACCGACCAACCGTCAGCTTGGTTCAACCGCGCGGAATCGCTGGTCGCACTTGATCGATTCAAAGAAGCCATCGAAGACTACACGGTTGTCTTGCGATTGAATTCAGAAGACGCCGAAGCCCTCAACGGACGTGGGCTTGCCTACTCGCAGACAAACGAATTTGAGTCAGCTCTTAAGGATTTCGACCAGCTGGTAGCGTTGTTGCCCGAAGATCCCAACGTCCTTATCAACCGTGGCGATGTTCACGAAGGGATGAAAAGTTGGTCGGCTGCTCAGGCGGACTATCAAAAGTCGATGACCATGGAGCGATCTCCCATCGTGCTGCAGCGAATGGCTTGGTTGCTCGCGACCTGTCCTTCGCCTGAAATGGTCGACGCAGAAAAATCGCTTGAGCTGATTCGTGAGGCCATCAAGTCAGCCGGTGAAACGCCGGACAATCTTGATACGCTGGCGGCAGTGGAAGCGGCGGCTGGCAATTTTGTCGAAGCTAAATCACAACAATCCAAAGCCATCGAGTTGGTGTCTGGCCAAGAAGAAGCGACCAAGGTCTACCAAGCCCGATTGGCGCTTTACGAAGATGACAAACCTTTTCGCCAAAGCGAAGTCACTGCAGAGCCGAAGAAAGAAGACGAACCCAAAAAAGATGACGCGACAGAATCAAATCTGAATGGGACGACAAAAAAGTAGAACGCAGATCGTCTAGCGCAGCTCGTTAGAATTTCTCTTGAAAAAATCGCATTCATTTTGCCGTCGTGAATGCTTTGATGTGTCCACGGTTCCCAGTTCCCTTTACTGCAAATTCCTGTCGACTGATTGCTTTGGACTACCAGAGCACCCATTGAGATTTGTCGTGCAGCCACTGGGGCATGTTTTTCAATTCGTCATCGTTCGGCGGGCCCGTCAAACGTTCTGGACCGTCTTTTGTGATCGCAATCGTATGCTCGAAATGAGCACTGTTCTTGCGACTCTGCGTGACCACCGTCCAGCCATCATCAAGCGCATCCAATTCCTTGGTTCCGATGTTAACCATTGGCTCAACCGCGATCACAACGCCAGGTTTTAGATCAAAGTCATTTTCTTGCATCAACAGTTCGTTGTAGTAATTAGGAACCTGAGGCGGCTCATGCAACTCTTTCCCAATTCCGTGTCCGACCATTTCTTCGACAACAAACAGGCCTGCGTCGACCACAAAACGCTCCATCTCTTTGCAAATTTCACTCCACATCGTGTGCTTGGCCATCAAATCAATCGACAAATTCAAAACGTCGTTGGTGATTTTCAAAAGATGTTTTGACTCGTCATCAATTTCGCCGATCGCGTGCGTCACAGCGGCGTCCCCGCACCATCCATCGATCTTGCACCCGGTATCCAAAGAGACCACGTCGCCTTCTTTGATTTCTCTTGGACCAGGAATCCCGTGTACGACTTCTTCGTTGATTGAAATACAGGTTTCGGCTGGAAAAGCGGGTACTCCCGGCCGCGCTCCGTAACCAAGAAACAGCGACGTCGCATCGTACTCAGCAAACGTATCACGATATGCCTGATTCAATTCGGCTGTCGTCACACCCGGTTTTAGAATTCTGGCTGCGGCTTGGTGCGCCTGCCACACAACCAAGCCCGCTGATCGCATTTTTCGGATCTCACGAGGAGACCTAAGTTCTCTTTTTATTTTTGTGCTCATAACGAGTTCTTCATTTGGAATCGACAGACCAACCTGTTGCTTGCTGCCCTGACGAATTCAAGGCTCACCTCGTTCATTATGCTGGTTTTACACTCAAATGTAAGCGAGCCATTTGAACCGACTGACGCCGCTTGCTGAAGTACCGCTCTGGCATCGAAAAGGCGATCAAGGACTTCGATGATTGGCAACACTTAAATTTCAGTGAACTCTGTAAATCTTAGATCTCACCTGATTCGGTTCGATGCTAAAAAACCGTGGCTTTTTGCTTCCAGTCCTGATTTTACCAATATCAATCGCTGGTCCGCGAATAGGGCGTGTCTGATGTCAATCCAATCGAGATTGATCAAGGCAGCAAGAGAACGTACCGTGAAAGGACTAAACACAAAATTGGAAAACAGCAACAAAACCACTCAGCAGAACGAACCGATGGAAGAAGAACAAAAGTCAATTGACGCGCCAGGACCGGAGCCAGGCTTGGACCAAGTTTACAGGTACCTAATGTTCGGGCTATCGCTTCCAGAACGCACCATTCGAAGCACCGCCGCCGTCGTTAGCGGAGCCGTCAACGAGTCCGCAACGCTCCTGGTTCCTGGCGCTTTCCAAGATTCGAAGACCTACCAAACATTTGTCAAACAGATGCTTGAAATGGTCGCACAAGACGTCGGTGGTGTGAAAAAGAAAGTCGATCCTGAAAACGCCAACACTGAAGCCGCCGTTGAAAATTACGTTGCCAAGAAAACGGTCGGAACATTTGTGGATTTGGCTGGAATGGCAACCCTGCACGTTTCGCCTTTGACGGTGCTCGCGATCGTCAGTGACGTGGCTTATGGAAGCCAAATCTATTTGAACGAGCTTGCGGTCGAATTGAAGAAAGAAGGCGTCATCGAAGAAGACTCTTCTATTACCAACACGGCTGACTTGCTTCAGGCAATCAGTGTCGCGTCCGCGGAGACCGCTGATTCACTTGACCAACCACCCATCAGTGTCGAAGGTCTGCGAGAGACAATTCTCAAAACACAACAGAGTGTTTCCAAAATTGACCCGACGCTGATGATCCCCCAGTCTGAGATCGCTTCTCTTTGGGAAGACATGCAGCAGATTGCCGACGAAGAAAACGTCAATGTGTTCTCCGTGTCCAGTGCGATCACAATGTACACGCTTGATCAAGTGAACACGGTTAGCAAGGGAGCGTTGACAACGATTCGCGTGACGGGCAGCTTGGTTGACCGGCATCTATTTGAGCATTACCGGCAAGGCGTCAGTGAGATTTATGAAAAGGGTCTCAACACAATGATCGCGGAATCAAGCGAGCCCTACCTGGAAGCCGTCTGGTACAACTTTTCTTCTCAACGGCCAACGCTCACGGAAGATATCGTGTCCGGGAAAATGGTCGGACGAGCTTGGGAGGAAGTTAGCGGATGGATCTGGGGCAAGGGCGACGAGAAGGAAGAAAGCTGAGAATGAAAGTTGAGCAAGAAAGCTGAGAATGATGCTGTACCGCTCGGCAATTGGATGCACCCCGTGTAGGTCAGGCTGTGCCTGACGATCCGCACGCGAAGCATTCTCGGCTGCAAAACAACCGACCATCCATTTGTTATCAAACAATGATGGTCGAACTCGCCCAAATGGTTGGGCTTCGTCAGGCACAGCCTGACCTACGATTGAAAAGAATCGTTTGTTGTGCCCGGCCGCTCCTGCACGACCAAAACTAACAGGTGGCTCAAAGTTTTCCCACATCTCAACTGGGATTAGGCGACGGCCAACTCGATTGCTTCCCAGCGAATGGAGTTTTGCTTGGTTGAATCCGACGCACTTGAAGTGTTGGATTCTAATTCAGACCGGATGATGCAATAAAGCGGTTCAGGAGCAACCAAAGCAATCGTGCCTGACTTGTGTTTTTTGCGAATCTTTTTTAGCGAACTGGCAACTCGACTTTTGACATCGTCAAACGTTTCACCGCCTGGTGGGCATACAGAACCGGGATTGTCTTGCCATTGCCGGTAAAGTTTCGGTTGGTTTTCTTTAAGCTCTTCGATACTTTTCCCGTGCCACAAACCGTAGTCGAGATTTTTCCATGATTCTTCGGTCCGCACACGAGCCTTGATTTTTCTCGCGATCTCTTCGGCTGTTTGTTTGGCAGCGAGACAGCAGGCCGAATAAATCGCATCGATTCGATGTGACTCGAGATCCTTGGCAGCATCGCGTGCTTGCTCTTCACCTGTCTCACTAAGCGGTATATCCAACGCCCCGGTGATTCGGCCTTGGTTGTCCAACTCCGTCGAGCCGGCTTTCACCAGAAGGATCTGAAGACTATTTGTGTTTTCAAAAATGTTCATTTCAAACATTTGACCTCAGCCATCAAGTTTTGAATCGCAACCGCATAATCTTCTTGCTTAAAAATGGCGCTTCCTGCGACCAACAGTTCCGCTCCAGCATCCGTCGCTTTTTCAATTGTGCCAACATTGATTCCGCCGTCGATTTCAAGCAGCACATCTTCGCCGCCTGGTAAACTTCGAATCTCTGCGTACTTTGGCAACACCGACTCCATGAACGACTGACCGCCGAATCCGGCATTCACACTCATCACGAGCGCCAGATCAGCTGCGGGAATTGCATCCGCCATCGCGCTAACCGGCGTGTCAGGATTGACGGCGATGCCAGCACCGGCACCCAGTGTTCGAATTCTCTCCATCAATGCAGCCGCGTCATCGGTTGCTTCGGCATGAACGGTGATAATGTCAGCGCCGGCTTCAAAGAATTGATCCACGTATTGCTCAGGGTTCACCATCATCAAATGAACATCCAATGGAATCTCAGTGAGCTTTCGAATCGCAGAAACGATCGTCATCCCATACGTGAAGTTGGGGACGAAGACACCATCCATCACGTCGAGATGAAGCGCGGACACACCGGCTTCTTCTAGTCTTTCGATTTCTCGTTCGAGATTTCCAAAATCACAAAGCAGTAGGGACGGCAAAACTGCCGGCGCTGATTCGCGAAGTTGGTCTAAACACTCTCGTCGAAGTGGCATGAATGCACTTGCTGGGACAATGAATCAAAGAGGGCCGCCTCAGGCACCTTCTCACAGATTCGGTGCCCCATCCATTGATCGGTTTCTGGGCTCCGACTCCGAAGGGCAAATTCTAGCTGGCAGACGCTGGGTTGCTATAGCCAAAACATCGCTTTCGCCGCAAACCATTGAAGCACAATGACTTACGACGTAATAATTCGAGTTATCCAATCGTCCGGGTTGGGTGTATAACCCGCAAACCCGCCCCCCGGTGGGGCATTCTCAAGGTAGTAAACTAACCCGACCCGGGTGAGTCAGGATTACCGTAAAACTGTGACAAATCGATTCCCTTTTCCCGTTGCTCATCCTCAAGCAACTTCATTCTTGTTTCCATCCGTTCCATTTGCCGCACCAGTTTAGGCAGAACCTCTGAGATGGGATTCTTCTTTTCACGTCGAGGAACCTTGGGATAATTCAGCTGTCGTTGCAAGGCGGAGAAAAGGTAAACCGGTTCTTTGGTTCTGTTGGCAAGTGCAATTCGGCCTTCGCCCTCGCCAAACAAAGTTATCTCAGGAAGATCTGCTTCGCGGCCTTCCCGTTCAAAGCGTTCGTTCTGATGCTTAACGTAGTACTGGCTGTGGATGTAAATAAGATCGGCAAGCCCGACCATACCGACTCGATGTCGAATCGAGAGTAGCCACTTTTTCCATGTCTCGTCGTACATCGAATCTTCAGCCATCGCAGTCAATCCATAATCGTATGCGAGGTGATTCAAGCAAAGCGTTTCGAACTGAAACAGAAACATGGAAACCGGATCCGTATTCTCCGCTCGAAATTTTGCTTCGGCTTCAAGAATCTTTAACGCCATTCGCATGTCGAATCGCCCTTGATCGTCTTCGGCGTTGTCGACAAGAAACGTTTGAAACGGTGCGAAATAATGGGGCATCTTTTTCATCGCCGTCCCCATCGTCCCCGCGTGGCGAAGCTCCGCCAACAAAAAGTCGATCGCCATTGGCAGTTTCGTCGTGCTGAGGATCTCATCGCGCAGATGCGCCATCACGACCTGAACAGGGTCCGATTCGTCGAGTCGGTTATTCAATCCGTGGAACAAGTACGCTTGTTCGATATATTCTTCGCGTTCTAATTTGGGCATCAGTCGATTTCCATCATTGGCCGATTTTTCAGCGGCAGGTTACCAGAGCACATGGTTGCGGCCAGCGTTGAGGATTTTTCTTTTCAAGCCAACCGTTTTGTGTTTGGCTGACTTCTGTGAGACCGGCATCTCAGGTCTGACACAGAATATTTCATTTCTCTTTACTTCTTCTCTCTATTCTTTAACTTTGCATCATAAAACTCAATCGCTTTGTCCAGCCAAT
>CAZQQR010000029.1:22775-27432 GCA_964595515.1 uncultured Pirellulaceae bacterium | reverse complement strand
GTCATTACTTTACTCCCCCGTCTAAAACCTTGATCTGTGATTGGAGATTTTGACGCGCTTTGTAGAGTGCCGTGGAAACGGCTTCTGGTGAAATGGTCAGGATCGCTGCGATCTCGTTTCGATCCAGTTGTTCGTAGTGCGACAGCGAAAATACTGCAGCTTGTTGTTGCGGCAGGTTTGAGGATGCTCGTCTCAGCCAATCCGCCAACTCGCGCCCGACTGCTTCGTCCGCCGGATCGCGATTTGAGATACGGTCTTGGTCAGAGATCGGAGTTTCGGTTCTGCGGTTTCGTAGTAAGTCAATCGCTCGCAATGTCGAAAGCCTGACCAACAGTCCGGTCCAAGTTTTGACAGACTGACTCGATTGAAGTTTGAATGCTTCCGAGAACACGTTTTGCGATACGTCTTCTGCGTCATGAACCGTTCCGAGGATTCGAAACGCGATCCGAAAAACACGCTCAGCATGTTCGTCGACGATCGAATTCCAATCTGGAATCGTGTCGGGCATAGATGGCTCCTTGGTTTGGATTTCCTGTAACTATCTGATAGTCGCAGGACGCATCATTCCATGACCCGGAAAAGAGAAGAACTGAAAAGAATTCCAGGAAATCGACTGAGCCGCAAAAACACGTGGTTTTCGAATGGAAACAATGGTTCTTGATCGCGAGAGCGAACGATGAGTCGTTACTGCGGTGCGCTCGCTGCGGCGTCGGTGGAGTTGGCGGTTTCGGCGGATTCGTCATCGGCAGACTTGTTTTCTGCGGCGATCGCAGCATCGAATTCTCCTTCTTCGCCTCGCGTGACATCCCAGATCCGGCGGCTTGGGAACTGCTGATCGAAGTTCAGAGACTCGTCATAGGGACGAGCGGCGACAAAAATATGCCCGTTAATATCGCCATCAAAAGTGTAAGAGAATTTGACGATGTTTTCGCCGAAAACAAGTTTCCCTGTTTCATCAGGTGCGGGTGTCAGGTCGGCTGGTAGTTGGTGGAGTTCATCCGACCAAGCTTCACCATCCCAGAATTTGTTGTTGGACATGTCTCGCAAGACGATTCGAACTTCCTTGATTTTCAAGTTGTCCGTGGCCCGCCCTTCAAACGTCACTGGTGACGAAACGACTCCTTTATTGACCGGCACGTCGATCCAGCCGTGTGGTTCGTCCGGGCGGAACTCATGCCGGTAAAAATCTCTCTTCCATGTCGTATTGCCGTTTAAGTCTGTCGCGGCGACGGAGAAAACCAAACGTCGAAGTTGTTCACCATTGGTCGTTTGTTTCATCTCGGGAGCGAATTTGATTTCGAACTCTGTGATTAATCCTCGTTCGCATCCAAGATTTGCGAGTAAGGTCGTTTGCTCGTCTTGCCAGCCTTCGCCGTTCCAGTACTCTTCGGCAACCCGATCAAAGACTTCGAGTTCGACTCGTTCAACACCGCGATCGTCTTCGACGTGGCCCGTAAAAATCGCGTGACAGTACTTTTCAGGTTGAAGCAATTCGGAGCGTAGCGAATCAGAAATGATCGGATCGCATTCGGTTTTTCGTATCGAATGAAGCTGATTCCAAAGTTTCTCTTTTTGATCCTCAGGTAAGTTTGAATAGTCGTTGTTAAGTTGATTCGGATCCGTTTCTAAATCGTAGTATTCTCGGCGTCCGTCTGCCCATTCAGTGAAGACTTCATGTGGCAGTCGCAACGAGACATACTGGGCGGGGATAACGTTGTCGCGGTAAAATTCGAATTCCCAGTTTTCAATCAAGATCGCTTCACGTTCAAATTCTGCGTCAGGGTTTGTCAGCAAATGGGAGAAGGATATTCCGTCAATGTCACGTGGCGGTTCATCACCGGTCATTGCGATCAAGGTTGGGGCGATGTCAATGTTTGCCAAAAGCGCATCACAGGTTTTACCTTTTGGGATTCCTGGGCCGCAAGCGAAAAAAGGAACTTTGGTGACTCGGTCATAAGGGAGTCTCTTTCCGATATGTTTGTGTGCGCCGATCGAATAGCCGTGATCAGAAGTGAACATGAAAATGGTGTTTTCAAGCTCACCCATGGCTTCCAGTCTCGCCCGCAACTTCGCCAGATTTTCATCGAAGGCTTTGATGCTGCGCAGCCGCGCGTTCCACATATCCGTTAGACCGTCCATGTCCTGTTTGTCGAACGGACGCGACTTCATCAACGGATGACCCTCCGCGGAATTAGACTTAGGGTCTTGGAGTTTTTCAAACACTTCCAATTGTTTTGGCAGCAGATCGGTTTTCCAGTCTTGGTGTCGTGGGGCTTCCATCTCACCGTGTTGCGGTAGGTGAGCACCAAGAGGAGCCCAGCACATTACCAACGGTTTCCTCGCTCTCGTTTTACTGTTTTGCTCAAAAACTTCGATGCAGTGATCTGTCTCTGCATCAGTTCGATAGCGGTTTTCGGTTGAGACCAGGCTTGGGTTTTTGAAGTCTGCAAAGTAGACGTTGAAGTAAACAGCGCCCATGTAGGCAATGCAATATTCCCAGCCTTTGGGTTTGATGTCGGTCCAGCTTTCTTCTTTTTCAGAGTTTGGAACGAAGCCGTGGTGAAGGTACTTTCCAACAAAGGCAGTTGTGTATCCGGTTTGGTTTAACCAATTGCCTAGCTGTTTGTCTTTGTCAAAAACTTCGTAACCACCGGAGAACCCACAGGCGGAATAGGCTTCTGGTTGGTTGACTCGAAAGTTGTTTCGATGGGAATAGCTTCCTGTCAGTAGGCAAGCCCTTGAAGGCCCGCAAACCGGCGTCGTGACATGGAAATTGGTAAACGAGATTCCTTCGTCGACCATCTTCTTGATCGTTGGGAATGCGACCTTGTCTCCATTGGATGGTTGGTCCCAGTCAAACATTACGGATTCGCAATCAACATCGTCCATGTAAATTAAAACAATGTTCGGTCGATGATCCGGTTCGGCAGGTTCTAGAGCCAATCCTATTCGGTCCCGCTGAAAGTAGACGATAACGCCAACAAGAAGAACGATCGCAATGATAAGATTTCGCCAAAACGACATCGACGTTTGCCCCAGAACTTAGAAAAGTTTTTGTTGCCCGACCGCAAACGAAACGGGCTGCCCGAACTGCCATGCTCAAGCTCTACATTACCCAATATCGACAGACGGGCGGATAGCAGAATCAAAGAAAACAGCGATCGGTGACCCGAAAATCATCGACGTTTTCTATCTTGGCTTCGTTCCTTAAATGCGGCTTTTCTCTTGACGCGGCTTTTTGCTTTCTTCTCGGCTTTTGCTGCAATTCTGGCCGCAGTTTCGATCTTTTCAGCTTCCATCATCTCGGGCGTTTCAAGTGTAATGGTTCCAAGTTTTCCAGACCTTAATTCCGTGACGAAGATTTTTGAGGCGCGATCAATGTCAACAATTCCGGCCTTTCGAAGACAGCCACGTTTGCGGCCGAGTGCTTCAATGAACTCCATCGCGTCGGCTGGAGTCTCACTGAGCGAGTACCTGTCGACAAGCATCTCGCCGTAGTTTTTCAACATGAATTCCGCCATCATGAAACCGACGTCGGTATAGTCCATGGCCGTTTCTTTGATGGAACCAATCGCTGCCAACCGGAAGCCGCTGTTGATGTTCTCGACGTTGGGCCAAAGCACACCCGGTGTGTCCAGCATGGTCACCGAGTTCCCGATGTTAATTCGTTGTTGGTTTTTGGTGACGGCAGGCTCGTTGCCTGTTTTGGCGACTTTCTTTCCAGCCAGAATGTTGATGATGGTTGATTTGCCGACGTTTGGAATTCCGGCGATCATCGTCGTAATTGTTTTTCCTTCTGCCTTGTCGGGTACCATGTCGACGCAGATCGATGAAAGCTGACGGATCGATTTGATATCGTCAGTCGAAGTCGCCCGTGCTTTGATCCCCTTTCGTTTATCGAGATATTCAAGCCAACGCTTGGTCCACTTGCGGTCAGCTAGGTCAGCTTTGTTGAGAATTTTGAGGCAAGGTTTGGAGCCTCTCAGTTCCTCAAGCATCGGGTTTTCGCTGCTAAACGGAATTCGCGCGTCGAGGACCTCGATCACCAAGTCGACTTTGGGGATGATCGCTTTCATCTGCACACGGGCTTTGTGCATGTGCCCGGGAAACCACTGAATCTGCATTTGTCTTGTTTCTGTTGGTTTAAGCTGTCCGGGCGAGGTCGAAATGCCACGCGGCATCCGTTTGATTTTTTATTCTATCAAGCTTTTCAATCAAGATTTGAATCCTAGTCATCAGATGCTTGTCATCAAGATCCAAAACACAACTAGGTTTAACAATGTGTGATCTCATAGGGATCAACGAACTATTTTTTTCCAAGCTTCCGTTTGGCTTGAAAAAAATCAGTCAAGATTTGACCGCATGGCCGGTCAAGAACGCCTTGGATGATTTCGCATCGGTGGTTGAGACGTGAGTCGCTAAGCATCTCAAACATGGATGTGACGGCTCCGCCTTTGGGGTCAGTCGCTCCAAACACAACGACCGGAATTCGGGCTTGGAGGATCGCTCCGGCACACATTGGACAGGGTTCAAGCGTTGCATAAAGGACGCAGTCTTCCAGTCGCCAATCACCGATCGCTTCGGCCGCCTGAGTGATCGCCATCATCTCGGCGTGTGCGGTTGGATCACGAAGTTGCTGACAAAGGTTGTGAGCAGC
>CAZQQR010000029.1:5616-22675 GCA_964595515.1 uncultured Pirellulaceae bacterium | reverse complement strand
AGCGGGCTGCAAAGCGTCGTGTCACCTCGCAATGAGATTTTTTTGCCTTTGATGTTGGTGTCGATCACGATTTTGCCATCGATCCAGGTTTTGATTCGTTCCGGTTGAACGCGGACTTTGATTTTGTACCACTGGTCTTTTTTGAATCCCATGATTTTGGTCGTTTCATTTCTCGAAGCATCCTTTTCGTCGATGCAAGACAATCCTACCGTTGCCCCGGCCCAACCTCCAACGATCAATGTGCAATGGGATTCGGCGACTGGAAACGTCAGGCCGCAGAAAAAGTCGACTCCCTCTGTCTTTCGAGCCTGAAGACTAATTTCGTAATTGGTTTTTGGTAGGTCAGTCTTTTCCGAACTGAATCCAGTAAACGGATCACCGGCTTCCAGCGTCAACATTCCGTCGCCGATTGTAATGTCGCCTTCGCCGCCGAATTCTATGGCTTCCCAGCCGTCAAACGATTTTCCGTCAAACAAAGTGACCCAATCGTTGTCTTTGCTTGTGGAAGGTTTGATCGGGAATTCTTTGGAATCGGTCCGGGCAGTTTTTAGAAAGTTCTCAATCTTGGAAACCACTTCTGAGTTTTTCGATGCAACATCGGTTGTTTCACCAAGATCGGTCGTTAAGTCAAACAGTTGAATCGGCTGCTCCGGCTTCAAACGAATTGCCTTCCAGTTTTTCCAGCGGACGGCCTGCTGAAATCCTTTTTCGAAAAACTCCCAGTAGAGAAATCGGTGGCTCAAGTCCTGTGACTGACCAAGCAACGTTGGGACGATACTGACTCCATCCGTACTAGGTGCCGTTGCTGAACCAAGTTCCGCTGCTGTTGCTAAAAAATCAGCGAACGTCCAAGCTGTTTCGCTGACGCTGCCAGGAGCGATTTTGCCAGGCCAACGAACGACCATTGGCGTCCGTAGTCCGCCTTCGAACATGTCTCGTTTGCGGCCTCTCAATTGACCGGAACTATCGAGCGTTCCTTCATAGCGATTGGCTGCACCATTGTCTGAACAGAAGAACACGATTGTGTTTTTGTCGATTTCTAGTTCAACCAACGTTTTCAGGATCTGGCCGATATGGTTGTCCATCCGAGTGATCATGGCAGCATAAGTTTTTTCCTGATCACTCCATGGCTTTTCGGCATACGCTCCCAAGTCTGGAGTTTCGAACTGAGAGTGGGGCACGCAATAGGGAACGTACAAAAAGAATGGCTTGTCTTTGTTTTCGCGGATAAAGTTCAACGCGAAACCGGTGAACAGGTCGTGTGAGTAGATCTGTTGACCACTGTTTTCGTTTCCGACCAGAGGAAACTTGCTTTTATTGAGCCAGATGAAATCAGGATAGTGGTTGTGAGCTTGGCGTTGATTAAGAAAGCCGAACCACTGGTCAAATCCCTGTTTATTCGGGATGCCGTTAGTGTTGGGTTCGCCAAGTCCCCACTTGCCCGTCATTCCAGTTGTATAACCAGCAGTTTTGAGAACTTCTGCAACGGTGATATCTTCGTCGCGTAATGGAATCCTTCCCGGCCTGCCGCCAAGACCGACTACTCCGCCTTTTCCCGTATTGCCTCGGACACGAGTGTGACCCGCGTGAAGTCCGGTCATCAGGACGCTGCGCGAAGGCGCGCAGACCGTGGATCCGGCGTAGCAATCGGTGAACCTAATCCCTTCAGCGGAAATCTGATCGATGTTGGATGTTTGAATTTGTGTTCCACCAAAACAGCCTGCGTCACCATAGCCCATGTCATCGGCCATGATGAAAATGATGTTTGGTTTTTCGTCGTCGGTTAGAAACCCGTAGGACGTGTTTGCGAGGATGCAGATTGCAAAGCTGATTTTGGAAAAAAGTGAAACCAATTTCATAACGTTCTCGAAATTCGATGCGATGCAAAAGGTGCAATGTGCGATTCTTTCCAGTGTACCAACAATCAACTTTCCATGAACATTGCGGACATGATAAGTTGTCTGAATCTTTGGACAGGATTCGCGGGTAACGCAGAGGCGTGCGAGCCAATGTCACGTCAGGCATCTAAACTTAAAAGGGACTTGCGATCGTGGGATTTCAAATGGGACTTTCGGAAATTGTCATCTACGTAATCGTGGTGATTTTTGGCAGCGGCGGGCTTCCGTTAGGAGTTCCGCCAGCTCCCGAAGATCCAACCATGGCGAATGTAGCCCCCGAAGATTGTTGGCTGTACGCTAGTTGGTGCGGCGTTGAGAAAACAAACCCGGACAACAATCCGACTGAAAAGTGGCTTTCGCAGCCCAAGACTTCGCTTGTGATTCCAAAGCTGCGAAGAGCATTTCGTTTGTCATTAAAAGATCATCTTGGTGAAAACGACAATCCAGTCCTTAATCACATGAACCAGTTGTTGTTGGAAGTTCTGGATAATGCGACTAAAAATGCGACGGTCGTTTTTTTAAATAGCCCAAAGCTGCCAGTAGATGAAAACGCCAACCAAAAAAACGTTGAAAAAGTCGACTTTGAAACTGCCGAAACCTTAAATTATGCCGGTGGAATGTTGGTGTCATTGCGCGGGGATGAAGATCAAGCCAACCAGCATTTCCGGGATTGGTATTCGGCCGTCAAAAAGTTGGATGGCGAAGCGTTAAAGTTGTCCCCTTTTCGCGCACTTGAAATCGACGGCAGGCCAACAATCAAGGTTCTTGATGCGATCGACGACAGCGATTTGTATGTCTTGATTGAAGGAGAATATTTTGTCTGCGGGTTGGGAGATGAATCCGTGCAACGGATACTCAAGAACATGAAGTCGGCTCCGCCCAAATGGTTGACGGATGTAAAAAAACGACTTGCCATTGATCGGGTTTCCAGCATTGGTTTCGTTGACGTTGAGCAGACTCAAAAGCTTGGTGCCAGATACACTTATCGCAGTTGGCGGGACCCTTGGATGTTTGCCCAAGACTTGCTTGACGGAACGTCGAAGGCGACTTTTGTGAGTGGGCTCGATAAGAACGGATTTGTAAATCGCGCCGAAGTCGTCGTGGATCCTCGCAAGGAAAGTATCTGGTCGTTGCTCGATAAGAAACCCATCACCAGGGACTTGGTGAAAGAGCTTCCGGCTGATTCGACGGTGGGGTTTGCGACACGGGTTTCAAAAGAAAGGCTGCTCGAGATCGTGAAATCCAGCGTTCGAAATGCCGATCAGAAAAAAGCACTTGACGATTCCTTTAATGAGTTTTTCTCAATGACTGGCGTCAAACTTGAGGACGAATTGGTGGCAGCGCTCGGGGATTTTGTCAGTTTCAACTTGGAGATGGATCTTACGAATTGGTGGAAGACGAGTGAAAACTGGGTGGCATCAATTCAAATCGAAGACGAGATGTCGTTCCCGTCGATCTTCAACCAACTGAATCAGGGATTGAAGAATTGGACAAAGGAACAAGAGGCGTTGGGATATTCTTTTAAAGAAGAAAAAGTCGGTGTCCAAACGATTTATAGTTTGCATCACAAGCGTTCCTGGAAGCGATTTTCCTGGGCAGTCGTCGATCAGCGGTGGTACATCGGTCAGCACAGCGATCCTATTCGGCGACACTTGCAAGATCTGCCCCTGCCGAGTTCTTACGCGACCGCACCGAGGCAACAAGAATTGTTTGAATTCGGAAAGCGGAACGGTTTTGGGGCTCCGGTCTCGATGGGACATTTTGATTTGCCGCAAGTGCTTAGTGCTTTAAAGCAATTCGAGTTCATCCTGTCGTCAGATGACAATATTTCCAGGGGATTCGAATTCAAGATTTCTGACATACCTTCGATCGATGAGTTAGTGAACGGTGTTCAGCCCATTGTGTTTGCAGCTTACAAAACAGATCAAGGGTTTCAGTTCCTGCACCGACAAACCTATCCGGGGACATCACCTCCGGTTGCCGTTGGGGCGGTGGCCGGTGCTTGGTTAATGGGCCAGTCGGATTTGATTTCGGCCAAATCTAAAGTGCGACGCCTCTGCGAAGCTCATTTGGCGTTTGAGCAAAAACACAAGAAATTTGTCGCTGCCTATTCTGTTGGGGACGATGGCAAACCGCAACTAAGTTGGCGCGTTCATCTGCTTCCGTTTCTCGGGCACAATGAACTTTACAAAAAGTTCAATCTGAATGAGGCTTGGAACAGTCCGCACAACAAAGAACTGTTGCAGCAGATGCCGGAGGTTTTTCGTCATCCAAAGTTAAAGGTCAAGACTGGCGAAACCGTGTTCATTGTTCCGCAAGACGAAGGGGCCTTGTTTGGTACGCCGAAGCTGCAAATTGACGGAACACCCCTAGGATTCACACGTTCTGAAGTTTCAGATTCGATGGACGAGACCGCGATGGTGTTCGAAGTCTCATCATCGCAGTCAGTGCCATGGACCAAACCGATGGACGCAACGGATTCCTACGCCGCTGCTGGACTGAAGAACTGCTTAACTGGTTTTTGCGACGGCAGTGCGAGGTACATTTCTCAAGGTACGTTGACCAAGGCGGAATTCAAACTGATGATTGATATCGACGACGGGAAATCAATCAAGATTCCGAAAAGAAGATGGTTGCGCTAGAGTCGTTCGTTGTGGCCGTAGGAGTCACAGACGCCGCGCGGAGCGCTGTTGATGCCGATGGCAAGACAAGGGCCGGCTATTGGACGGACGATTCAAGTTCGTCAATGTTCGCTGTGAGTACGGTTAAAAAGTCGCCTGATTCGGGGCGGACTTCGATCGTGTTCATGTTGACGATTTTTAGATTGTTTGCTTTGGCCAAATTGTCGATGCCGGACTTGGCGAGTTGTTTTTTTGCTTTCTCTTCTGAGAATTGGCTGGCCCAAAGCATGACCTGTGGTGCGGAACCGGCGCTGCTGAGAGCTTTTATCTTTTTGGCTAAATCTGATTGTGCTTGTTCTTTGGAAGGCAATTCTTGCCAAGTTAAATGATGGTCAGTTACGCCTGCTGCCCGTGTTAGAAATTTTAGCTTGGGTGAATTACTAACGATGGGGGCCAAGGATTCAGATTTCGATTTTAGGTCGTCCAGTCGGTCGACAAGCGGCTGAAGATCTGTCGCGAGTTCATCTAAATTCGCCTCAAAAGTTGCCGAGAGTTTCGGATAGACTTTTGATAGTTCCTTGGAGATGAAAGTCGCTTGTTTGAGTGCGATCGTTGGATCGAGCCAAGTCTCGGCGACCATCGTTGGGTGAGAGTGTTCCCCTTCAGGTCCGTGAGTATGAACCAGAACAATGTCGTGAATCTGAATGTAGTCCCGCAACGACATTCCCTTAGTGGCGGCGTTGATCATTTTGGATTCAGGCACCGAAACGGTCGCCAACCATTTGGCGTAAGTCGCACCCGTTCCATTGGCGACCACACGATCTGCCGATTGCAGTTTCAAGATTGATTGCCGGTCAGGTCGCCATTGCCCAGGATCGACTGAATCAGAAAACGGCAACTCAACGTTGATTTCATCCCCAGCAATTCGCTGAGCAAGATACTGCAGTGCGTAATTCACTGCCACGACGCGTTTGGAAAGCTGTTTCGAGAACTGCTTGGGTTTGGCGGATTGGGATTGATCGTTGGGTTGGCCTTCACAGCCAATCGCTGCGATCAAAACGAGGTTGAAAATTAGAGCGATCGAGCAAATGCGCTGTTTATTGCGCGGTTTTGGGCTGATCAAATTTGAAGTTCGCATAGCAGGTTAGTTAAGCTTTTCCCGGATTTTTCTGGCCGATTTTTGAACATCAAGTCTCTCCAGGCCGCGAACTCGCAATGCCACAGAGTCATAGATTTTGACTGCACGTTCGAGGAACTTGCGCGTTCGCAATGACTTACCAGATCCGGCGGATTTTTCCCACTGCTCAGCGAGTTCGATGGCGAGCACATTGTTGGTCATCGAAGTCGTTTTTTCGAGTTTGGCAAGTTTGGAAAGATCGGCGTCGTTTGATTTTTCCCAATGCGAAAGAGCGCGATCCATATTGCTTTTGACAAGAAAGAGGTAGTTCCCATAGTTTAAATTTGCGAGTGGATCAGTTGCGTCGGTTTTCAAAGTTTCCATTGCAGACTTGCCTGACAGTGCAAGCCGGTCCATTTCGTTTAGGTCTTTAATGGCAGTTTTATATTTGTCCCGAAGGTCACGAAGGCCGCCTCGATTTGCAATGTCACTGGCTGTCTTGTTGAGCATTTTGGCTTCGTCAAAGGCCTCTTCCTGGACTGCTTTCTTAATCAAGTTGTCAACGGTGACTTTGAAATCGCGCTCGGTTGCAAAGTTCGTTTTCGAGGAAGCTTTCTCGAGAGATTCGTTAGCTCGTTTCCAGAAATCAATCTCAAACTCTTTGTCAATTTCTTCGACCGCTTCGATTGCAAGTTTCGCGTTGCCGATGTTGATCGCAATCCTGTTTGCTTCAGCCAGCATCGTGTATTTGATTTTCATTTCATTGCTTGCTGACTCCGCGTCCTTGATCAATTTTTCGCAAAGCGATCGCCATCCAATAATGGAATGATCGCGGACCAGTTCAGGGTAAAGTGCACTAAGATCTTTGGTAGTTTTCACGAGTTCTGTTCTCGAGGGAGCTGCAACTTTTTTAATGCTCTCTGCAACCTTGGGCTGGTTCAAGTTCGCTGTCGAGGGATTTTTGTTTGCGGTATTTCCTGCATTGGGTGGTGTGCCAAAAGACGAAGGATCGTTGTAGTTGGTTTTCCTGCCACCCGATTTGGCGAGCTTTTCCGCCTCATCCATCCAAGCGCGAACCGTGGGCACGGACACCGTCGAGTTGCTTTCTCGCAATGCCTTGTAAACAGCCGGCAACTCAGCGTCAGCAAGATCTTGAAAAGAGTTGATCTTCATTTGCTTCAACACAAACATCGCGTTTTGATCAAGTTTTCGAATCTGTGTTAAGTCATTTGTACTGCTGCTAGATGCTGGCGGTGGTGTGGGTGAAATCTCAACAAGTTTCGCGGGTGCAGCATTGGGGACTTTGCCGCCAACAATTAGGCTGACATGGTTGACCACGCGATCGCTGCCCATTCCCATTTCAACACCAACGATTGGGAGGCCCCCGTCGTTTTCCTGGCGCACGACAGGTCCCCGCTCCAGCCCGTACCAGTCACTGAAGTAGAACTCATCAGGATTCAAACCGCTTGGGCTGAGTTTCATGAACTTGAGTCGCACACAATTAAGCGGCACATTGATCGATCGTTGAATTTCCCCGACGGCATAACCAGGTTCGGCCACTAACAGTTTGGGGCGCGTTCCACGAGAGCCAGTCGGTCCAAGAAGGAAACCACGTTGGTTGTCCGCAAACACAGGCTGGAGCGAGCTGATTGTGGCGTCTTTGGCAGACGTGGCGATCATCCCGATCAAGATTCCAGCGCGGGGAACAAATTTCCTTTTCGAAGTCGGAGGCTCGCTAATTTCTTCTGTTGGCAAAACCGATACCGTTCGCGACTCAATCAGTTGCTGTGCGATCGTGACCAAACGTTGATGATTGGGGGCGTCGACGGGGTACTGCCCAAGCGTGCTAGGGTCCCAACGAACGGATGAACTAAAATCCGGTGGGTTGGGCAGTTTTCCGGTTGAGGCTGTTTTTGTGGAAGCGGTAGTTCTTGCAGAAGCGGTGGTCTTTACAGGAGCTGTGGTCTTTGCAGGAGAATTGTTTGAACCAACAAGGCTAGAATTATTTGTTTTCGAAGAAGTCGAATCCAATGAAGTCGCTGAAGCGGCGTTGGAGGCGTTGTTTTGTTTTTCCGTTGAGTTTTTCTTGGACGTTCGTTCGGTCCGATTTTCTTCTTTTTCCCCTGGCGTTACTTTTTTGGGTTCAGGTCGACCGCTAGTTTCATCGATTGTGTTGGTTGCTACGGTTTGATTGTCGTCATCATTTGGGTTGATTCCGATGTTTCCAAGCATGCCAGATCCGATCAACCAAGCGGAGACGCCGACGGCCGCCAGTGCACCTGAAACCCAACCCAACAGCGTAAGCATCAGTTCGTTCTTCTCACGCTTTTTTTTCTTTTTCGCCGCGTTTGGATCACTCTTGATCTTAAAACCACCACTTGGTTTTACGATCTGCGGTTCCGGGATCTCGAGCGAGCTGCGGGAATTGTCTTTGGCAATCGGATTGATTGCTTGGGCTGACTGGTTGGCGACTGCGGCCACGTTTGCTTTTTCTGCTTTTTGTAGTTTGGACCTCAGTTGTTGATCGTAGAGAAGCTTCTTCTCTTTAACCAACAGGCATCGTCTAGCTCGAGCCAACTCATTCAAGAGCTTTTGAGAGAGATCGCCATTAGGACCAGATTGGTATGTTCGAATGTGAGCCATCTGGCGGTCCGCAGCGATCGTGATGACCTCAGGGTCCGACTCGAAAAGATCCAACCCCAGTAACCGATAGTGGTTAACAGGACGTGCGGATTCCCGAATTCCGAGCCATTTTAAATATGGGTCAAACTCAGCCATTTTGTGCGTTCAATGAGACAAGAGGGTTTGCAGCGTGATTTGGAAGCATGCCGATCAATTGATACTCAATCCAAAACCAATTGATGGTTTCCGCCCCGCGAGCCACGAGCGAATATTTTAAAGGCGCCGAGCCCAATGTCAAAATGAGTCAACGTCGAACGGGCGTATTGTGGGTTATTCATCGAAAATCACTCCTTGATTTTAGTTACGATCTCAAACCAATGTTCTTAGGAAGAATTCAACAACAATGATTCAACCCAATCACCAGAAACGGTCCAAAGTCCAAAAACGGCTGCGGCTAACAAGATCATGGCGATGGAAAAGATGATCCCCAATTCCCAAAATTGCAACAAGCCGATCGTCTTTTTGCTTGAGCCGAGCTTGAACATTGTTTCCATTTCTCGTTCTCTGAGTTGCATCGAAAGTATGACAACCAGCAACAGCAACAGCAATGTTGAGATTGCGATCAAGACTGCGTTTGCGTCAAAAAACCTTTTGATTTGAAAAACGAGATCCATCAAGTTTCGAACTTCATCGCCCGGTTTCACAAACTGAAGCGCGGCGTCTTCGGCATCGTAACGGCCTTGTAAAATGGTTTCGTTTTTAATGCTGTCGGCGACGACGATAATCGAAGTGATTGGGAAATCACTCATGTTGCCGTGAAAGTGAAATGAGTCCAGGTTACCAGGCGTGATTTCGATGTAAGACGCGACGCCCGCGCTGGCCACGATTTTGTCGTCAGATTTGGAAAGCAGAATTTCACTGTCGTCCGCCTCTTCGTTGAGATCTTGGTGCCCATGCCCGAGACCCTGAATCACCCAAGCGGTTTTTAGGTCGACGAAAACTGCCCAGTCGTCAGGCGTGCGGTTCTCCGTGAGCACACCCGCGATGTTTAAATTCAAAGGCGTTTGGCCCGCGAGATTCAGCACGTTTTCGCGGTCGGAGAGGATTTGATCACCGACACCAAGGCCCACTGACTCGGCGACCTTTGCTCCCAGTACGCAGTCCCCCAGGATCGTGAACGACGTTCCTGTTTCTAGTTGCAGTCCTCGAAAATCGAAGTAGTCAATCGTTGTTCCGACAACGGGATGATTTCTCGCGGTGTAAAGTGCGTGAATTGGAATGGCTTGAGCAAGTCCTGCGTCTCGAATCGATTCAAGGTTTGAAAACGGAATCGTTTCGGCGGTGTCGTTTTTGAAATACAGTGAGCTGAGTGTCAAATCAAGGCTGCTGCCCCGCGCTCCTACGACTGCTGGAGTTTGATCAGCACGGGAAACAATCTTTTGATTGAATTGCCAAAGCAGCAGCTTGATTGCGATTGGGAGGAAGGCCGTCAGGAAAATACAAGCGACCAAAACAAGCGATTTAAACTTGTGATAAACGATGTATTTCCAGGCAAGTTTAAGGGGGCCGCTCAAGGTTGTCCCTCGCCAGTTATTGCTGGTTCTGTATTGCCGGCTTCGACGTCGTCGATTCGGAACTGCTCGAAATCAATCACTTGATCAAATCCGTCGAGAATGCCCATGTCGTGCGTGACTACCAAAAGTGTTTGGTTGGTTTGGTTTGCCTGCTCGAACAGCAGGTTCAAAATCAGCCGCTTGTTTTTTGGGTCGAGATTTCCCGTTGGTTCGTCGGCGAGAATGAGTTTGGGTGATGTGATTAAGGCTCGGCAGATTGCAACTCGCTGCTGTTCGCCTTGGGAAAGCGTCCGGCTTGGTTGTTTCAATTTGTTATCGATTCCCATTGCGGTTGCCAGCTGGATGACCCTTTTTCGAATGGGGTCTGTTAGCTTTAGCGAAGCGTTAATATCGAAAGGAAGCAATATGTTTCCGCGAACGTTGAGGTACTCGATCAGTTCGAATTGTTGAAACACCATTCCAATTTTGGAGATGCGAAAATCTCTTCGCTTGGCGTCAGTCATGTCGGAGACGGCTTCCCCGTCAACATGGATCGAACCTGAGTGTGGCACGATCATTCCAGCAATCAAATTCAACAGCGTGGTTTTGCCACTACCGCTAGGACCAACGATCGCGATTTTCTCGCCATTGCTGATGCTCAATTTTGGAATCGATAATGCGAACTCAGACTGCGGATACCTGAATTCCAACTGGCTGACGTCGATCATCAATGGTTTGAGTTGGAAAGAGGCTTAGGTTGGCGGCGAATCCGCGATGGAGTGATGCAGGCAGTTGTTACATGCTACATCTGTCTGATCAGCGACACATGAAAAGAAGAAGATCTATTTCGACCGGCCAATGTTTCGCGTGATAAAATCCGCCTTGGTCTGAACGGCAGGCGGGCCATTGGGATTGGCAAACTGCTGGCGAAATCGCTCTCGTGCCGCCGCTTCCGCCAAAACGTCTTGCTCCAGCTCGCTGTTGATGATGATTTTTGGAGTCAAAACCAGTCGATCGGCTCCTTGTTGGTAACCAGATCCTCGATTTGTGAACGGTCGACCGCGAAAACCGGGGATCCCTGATGACCGAGAACCAGAAGCGTGTCTGGTAACCCCGCCCAGACTCATCGTTCCACCGTCGGGAACGCTTACCACGGTGCGGACATTGAAAAATCGCACCACTGGTAGTTGGACCGTTTGATTGAATGAAGGCCGAAACGGATTCTGGCCGCTGGCCGGATTTTGGGCGTTGGCTGTGCTGCAGCTCAGAAATGCGATCGACATTAAGAAAATCAAAGTTTTGAGATGATTAGGGTTCACTTCGCTTCTCCAAATGGTCGACGCTGGGATGATACGATTCTAGCGAGGCGTGAGCCTTGTGGGAACGGAAAAAGAGGCTTGGCGGTATTTGTGGTAATGGCTTGCCCGGCGGGTATTCCAGTCACAGTTAACCCAGGTTAACACCCTTTGGAGCGGGGTCTAAAAATGCTCTTGTAAAAATGAGCTTTTGCGGTTGACGGTGGAAACTGCAAGCAATAAATTCTTACGCTTCCCCGGGAAATCGGGGACAATCTGCTCCTGATGCCCAGTGTCGTCCTAGTTGATTAACAGGACTGCACTTGGGGTACGTTTGTAGGGGCAGTTAAAACTGGAACATCGTTTGGAGAAGAATTGCGTGGCTATTCACGAAGTAATCCGTATCCGCATGGAAGCTTACGATCACTCGATCTTGGATCAGAGTGCTGCTGAGATTGTGGACACAGCCAAGCGAACTCACTCCGAAGTCCACGGCCCAATTCCGCTTCCTACGCGGATTGAGCGGTATACCGTTTTGTCGAGTCCTTTTGTTAACAAGAAGGCTCGTCAGCAGTTCGAGATTCGAACTCATAAACGATTGATTGATATTGTGCAGGCAACTGCGAAGACAATCGAGGCACTTAATAAATTAAGTTTGCCTGCGGGTGTTGAGATTAAGATCAAGGCTTCCACGAAGTAGGCATTAGTTTAAGTAACGCTCAGGCGAAAGAATATGGTACGGAAGCCGCAGGGATAAGCTATCTGCAAAGTGGGTAGGCTTCCTTGACGGCAAGTCCAATTGAACAAGGTAATTAGTCATGACAAAAGGCATACTCGGCCGTAAGGTTGGGATGACCCAGGTGTTTGACCCTGAAACAGGTGTCGTTACGCCGGTCACAGTAATCGAAGCTGGCCCCTGCAAGGTGCTTCAGGTTCGTACGGAAGAGCGAGATGGTTACCAGGCTGTTCAGTTGGGCTTTCACGATAAAAAGCGTCCATCTAAAGACCGTCGTTCGCGGCAAAGTCAGGCTGCTCGTTCAGAGCGAGGCCACGTTGCTGATATTAAATCAAAACGTCAGGCGGCTCGTGCTGCTAAGGGCGTTGAGGCTGTTGCCAAAGCTGGTTGTGAGCCGCAGCGGTTCATTCGAGAGCTTCGTGGCGAAGCTGGCGACATCGAGGTTGGTCAAGACGTAACGGTCAGTGCTCTTGAAGAAGTCAAGCGTGTTGATGTTAGCGGAACAAGTAAAGGTCGTGGGTTTGCTGGGGTTATGAAGCGTCATAACTTTGCTGGTCAACGTGCGACTCACGGTGTTAAGAAATGTCACCGCCATGCTGGTGGTACCGGAATGAGTGCGTGGCCAAGTCGTACCTTTAAGGGGAAGCGAATGGCTGGGCATTATGGTGCTGGAAAAGTAACCGTTCGAAACTTGGGGCTTCACTCCATTGATGCCGAGAACAATTTGCTTCTCGTCAAAGGTGCAGTTCCAGGGCCAAACGGTGGCTATTTGGTGATCCGAGAAACAAACAAGGTATAGGTTGATCTAATGGCAAGTTTGCCTGTTTACGACAGTAGTGGTAAGGAAGTCGGTAAGTACGAAATCGACCCTGCCGACATTGCGCCCACGATCAACAAGCAGTTGTTGCACGATGTGGTAGTGATGTACCAAGCCAATGCTCGGCAAGGTTCAATGAAGACCAAGAGTCGGGCTGAAGTTTCCGGTAACAAGGCCAAGCTCTACCGTCAAAAAGGTACGGGTAACGCTCGTGCTGGTAGCAAGCGGTCGAATATCCGCCGAGGTGGTGGCCACACGTTCGCCAAACGGAATCGCGATTTTTCATATCGCCTTCCTCGCAAGGCTGTTCGGTTGGCGACTCGCATGGCTTTGGCTGGCAAGATTCAGGACGAGCAAGTCGTGGTTGTTGACGGCTTGAAAATGGAAGAGCCGAAGAGCAAGGCGATTGCCGGCATGATCAAGGCCATGGGGCTTGAGGGTAAGTCGACTTTGATTGCGACGGCTGAGCATTCGCCGATGGTTTATAAGAGTGCTCGGAATGTTGCTCGGGTCGATGTGATGCAGGCAAGTGACTTGAATGCGTTGGCGATTTTGAAGCCGCATCGCGTTTTGGTTGAGAAGGCGACGCTTGAGCAATTCAAGGAACAGGCCAAAGAGAAAAAGGCGGAGGCGTAAGCGATGGGTAAGGTTGTAACCAAAAGAAATCGAAAGCCACCAAAACCACCAAAGCTTCAGTTGGAGCCGCATCAGGTTTTGATCAAGCCGGCGGTTACTGAAAAGGCGATGTTCCAGTCGACTGAGCTGAATCAGTATACGTTCCGCGTGAATCCAATGGCCACGAAGGTTGATATCAAAAAGGCCGTTGAGCGACTTTTTGAAGTCAAGGTAACCGGCGTTTCGACTCAGAATCGAAAAGGTAAGCCTCGGCGATACAAGTTCACCCACGGGCGAACAAAGGATTGGAAGAAAGCGATCGTCACCCTTCATCCGGATGACAAAATCGACTTCTTCTAAACCTGACGAGAGTGGAAGCAAAGCGATTCAGTAGAGACGCTTGAAAAGACAGTAAACGGATAATTGCAATGGCAATCAGAAAATACAAACCGACTTCAGCCGGACGGCGAGACGCCAGTGTCAGTGACTTTAAGGAGCTGACAAAAGGTGCCAAGCCTGAGAAGAGCTTGTTGCGCCCGATGGTTAAGACTGCTGGTCGAAACAATCAGGGTAAGATCACCGCGCGTCACCGAGGTGGTGGTCACAAACGTCGTTATCGAATCATTGATTTCAAACGCGATAAAGACGGTGTTAAGGCATTGGTCAATTCGGTTCAGTACGATCCGAACCGAAGTGCTTACATCGCGCTGCTTCATTATACCGATGGCGAAAAGCGATACATTCTTCAGCCGGATGGTTTGACGGAAGGCATGACGCTTGAGAGCGGGCCTGAAGTTCCGCCAACCGTTGGTAACTGCTTGCCTCTCAAGAATATTCCGTTGGCAACAGTGGTTCACAATATTGAAATGCGACCTGGTCAAGGCGGGATTCTTGTTCGAAGTGCCGGAACGGGTGCAACGTTGATGGCTCGCGAAGGAAACTGGGCTCAGATCTCACTTCCTTCTGGCGAGATTCGCCGAGTTCCTGCTAACTGCCGGGCAACCATCGGCAAAGTCGGTCACTCAGAGCACGGTTCCGTTGTTCTCGGAAAAGCCGGTCGAGCTCGATGGCTTGGTCGTCGACCACACGTTCGTGGTACCGCGATGAACCCGATTGATCACCCGCACGGTGGTGGTGAAGGTCGAACCAAGGGTGGTCGTCACCCGGTCAGCCCGTCAGGTGTTCCTGCCAAGGGTGGTTCAACACGTCAGCGAGCCAAAGCGTCCAATGCGGCGATCGTTCGTCGGCGTAAATCGCGACGTTATGGTCAGTTGAGAATCAAATAAGCGTTCAAAAACGAATAACAATTCAAAGAACATAAGTAATGAGTAGATCACAAAAAAAAGGCCCTTACGTCGACGAGAAAGTTTTCCGCAAAGTGCAGAAGGCCGAAGCGATGGGGTCAAAAGAGCCAATCAAAACTTGGGCTCGTGCATGCACCGTGATTCCTGAGTTTATCGGGTATACATTTTTGATCCACGACGGTCGAAAGCATGTCAAGGTTTTGATGACCGAGGATATGGTAGGCCACAAGTTTGGAGAGTTTGCCCCAACGCGAACATTCAAAGGCCACAGCGGTAGCAAGAAGAAATAACCACGGGTTGGCTCAGGCGTCTGGTTGAAACGCTTGATTAGTAACAGAACAAAATTTGTAATTTAAAGACAGAATCATGCCATTCCAATCAAAACATCGGTTTGCCCGAATTAGCCCGCGAAAGGTGCGTCCTTTGGCCGACTTGGTGCGTGGCAAGTTTGTTGACGAAGCGTTGGACATCCTTAAGTATCAGCCCCATCGCGGTGCCCGGATGCTTGAGCGAGTGATTAAAACAGCGTTGGCGAATGCTCAGGATCCGGATCAAAACCCGGGTCGCATTGTCGATGAGCACAACTTGTTCATCAGCAGCGTCACGATTGATGGCGGCCCAATGTTCAAGCGACTACGTCCTCGTGCTCGCGGAATGGCGTACTTGGAAAAGAAGCGAATGTCACACATTAACGTTGCGATTGAAGAAGTCTAAACGGAGCTTGCTTCTGCGGAAGCGACTTTAAATCAACAGTAAAAGAGTGAGTCCACTATGGGTCAAAAAGTAAATCCAATCGCGTTTCGTACCGGTGTCATGGAAGGCTGGAAAAGCCGCTGGTACGCTCCGAAAAATGAGTTTGCGACGTTGTTGGTAGAAGATCAAAAGATCCGAAAGTTTGTTCAAAAGCACCCGACGCAGAACTATCGGGCAGCCGGAATCGATCGAGTTGAGATCGAGCGAACAACGGATGAGGTCAAAGTCACTTTGTTTGTGGCTCGGCCAGGTTTGATCATTGGAAAGAAAGGTCAGGAAGTCGAGCGTCTTCAAAATGAGATGCAAAACCTGATCGGACGACGAATCAATTTGAAAGTCGAAGAAGTTTCTCGACCTGATCTTCAAGGTCAGTTGGTCGCTGAAAAGATCGCTGAGCAACTTCAACGACGAGCCAGTTTCCGCCGAACGATGAAGCGGGCTGCAGAAGAATCAATGGATGCCGGTGCCAAAGGGGTGAAAATTCAGTTGGCCGGTCGATTGGGTGGAGCTGAAATGGCTCGCCGAGAGAAACACAATAGCGGTTCGGTACCGTTGAGCACGATTCGAGCAAAAATCAGTTACGGTTTTTGCGAAGCGTTGACGGCTCAAGGGCATATCGGAGTTCAAGTTTGGATTAACCAAGGTAATTACGGAGACGAGATCGATGGCGCAGATGCCAAAGCGGGTCAAGCATCGAAAGGTCCAAAGAGGTCATATAAAAGGTAACGCTACACGGGGTAACCGAGTTATCTTTGGTGACTACGGGCTACAGTCGCTTGATCCCGGCTGGTTGAAAGCTCAGACCATTGAAGCAGGTCGTATCGCGGCCCAACAGTATATTCGTGGAATCGGAAAGCTTTACATCCGCGTTTTCCCACACCGGTCGATCACTTCGACTCCGTTGGAAACACGTATGGGTAAAGGTAAAGGGGAACCGGAATACTGGGTGGCAACGATTAAACCTGGAACGATCCTTTACGAATTAAGTGGTGTCACAGAAGACCAAGCAAAGATTTGCTTTGCTCGTTTGGCCCACAAGATGCCTTTTAAGGTACGAATGGTGAAACGCCGCCCAATGTAGGCTGCGGGTCATCGCAAACATTAACGACACAGCGCTTTAAAGAAGACGAGCATGACGACTTTAGGTGAACTTAGAGAGATGAGTAACGAGCAGATCAAAGCTGTCTTGAAAGAGGCTTGCAAGGATCTGTTTCACTTGAGAATCAAAGCTCAAACGGACCGTCTGGATGTTCCTTCGGAACTCAAGCGGAACCGGAAACTGGTTGCCCAGATCAAAACGATTTTGCGTGAGCGTGAACTTGCTCAGGAAAAATCGAAGCAGGCAGTAGAAGCCACTAGTTAATTTCGAATAAGAACAACGCGAAACAGTAAAAAGTAGTTGGAAAAGATATGCCAAAGCGAGTTTTAACGGGTCGAGTCAAAAGCGACAAAATGGACAAGACAAGAGTCGTCCAAATTGCCCGCCAAGTTCGGCACCCCAAGTACGGCAAGATCTACAAAGATCGAACCACTTGTTATGTGCATGATGAAAACAATGAGTCCAAAGAAGGTGACACCGTGCAGATCATCGAAGACAAACCGTCTTCGAAGAAAAAGCGGTGGACACTGGTAAAGGTTGTGGAGAAGAGCAACGAGGTTGACGTCGTGGCAATGCGTGCTGCACGTAAACAAAAGGAACAGCTTTCTTCGGAAGTCGAAACAGCTGAA
>CAZQQR010000029.1:0-5516 GCA_964595515.1 uncultured Pirellulaceae bacterium | reverse complement strand
GCGACAGCCGAACCACCCGCAGAAGGTTAGGCATCGTTTGAAAACCGTTTGATGATGAGCGGTTAAACAAGAACACAAAGCGAACATTAACGACCACCGACTTTCGTCCCTCAAGATGAAAGTCAGTAATCAAACAAAGACGAAATCATGATTCAGGCAGAAACAAGACTTCAAGTTGCTGACAACACGGGTGCCCGTGAAATTATGTGCATCAAAGTGCTGGGCGGTTCACGTCGACGCTTTGCCGGGTTGGGCGATGTAATCGTCTGCAGCGTTAAGAGTGTGATTCCTGGTAGCGACATTAAGAAAAAGTCGATCGTCCAGGCCGTCATTGTTCGTTGTAAAAAAGGCACACGTCGTCCCGATGGTAGTTACATCAAATTTGACAGTAACGCTGCCGTGATTATCGACAAAGACAAAAACCCACGCGGCACTCGTATCTTTGGTGCGGTTGCTCGTGAGTTGAGAGAAAAGAGTTTCATGAAGATCGTCAGCTTGGCGAACGAAGTGATTTAAGAATTGGATCGAGATCCTAGATCAGATAGCGAATTCAGAATTTAACTAAGCCAACGTCGTTGGAATCATCAACGACAAACAACCAGAAGAATTAAAATGGCTGCTCGACTAAGAGAACAATACAACAATACAATCCTGCCGGCCCTTCAAGAAAAGTTTGGCCGCAAGAATGTTTTGTCGATTCCGAAAATGGACAAAATCGTCATCAACATGGGTGTTGGTTCGGCGGTTCAGGACAAGAAAGAATTGGCAGACGCCAACGAAGCGTTGACTTTGATTGCTGGTCAGAAACCAGTCATCACTAAGGCTCGAAAATCAATCGCGAACTTCCGCTTACGTGAAGGTCAGGCGATTGGTTGCAAGGTAACGCTGCGTGGTGATCAGATGTACGAGTTTATGGACCGGCTTTTGTCGTTGGTTCTTCCTCGTGTCCGTGACTTTCGCGGCGTGAGTGCAAAAGCGTTTGATGGTCGTGGAAATTACAGTCTTGGTTTAACCGAGTACGTTGTGTTTCCTGAATTGAACCCTGACAAGTTCACACGAACCCAGGGGATGAACATTGTGTTTGTCACCACTGCTGACAATAACGACGAAGGTTTGGAGTTGTTGAAGCAGTTTGGGATGCCGTTCCAAGAAGCAAAGAAAAAGTCGACTCCAAAGAAGACGGAAGCGGCTCCGGCAGCAGAAGCAGAGGCCGCTGGAACGGCCAGCTGATCTGATAAATTTCGTTTACGTTTTATTGGGTCGAGTGACCCGTTAATCAATATTTTTTTACAGGCTTTGTTGTGGCAAGAAAATCGAAGATCGCAAAAGCATCTCGACCTAAATTCCCGGTTCGCCGCGAACGACGATGCAAATTGTGTGGTCGTGCTCGTGGTGTATATCGCAAGTTTGGAATTTGTCGAATCTGCTTTCGTAACCTTGCAGATCGCGGCATGATTCCTGGTGTTCGCAAGGCGAGTTGGTAAGGCAAGTTAAGGGATAAAACCGAAAATGATGACAGACCCAATTGCCGACATGCTTACTCGGATCCGCAACGCGGTAAGTGTAGAACGGCCCAGTGTCGAGATGCCCGTTTCGAAAATCAAAACTGGAGTTGCTGACGTGCTTAAGCGCGAAGGTTTCATCTGGGATTGGAAGTCCGAAGATGGTCAGCCAGTCGGCCAACTACAGATTGATTTGAAGTACGGCCCCAGTGGTGAAAAAGTAATCCGCCACGTCAAACGAGTCAGTAAACCTGGTTGCCGCGTCTATTCCAGCGCCCGTGACCTGCGTCCTGTACTCAATGGTTTGGGTATTTCGATTCTCAGCACAAGCAAAGGCTTGTTGAGTGATCGTGAAGCTCGCCAACAAAAAGTTGGTGGCGAAGTAATTTGCGAGGTCTGGTAGACCGCAACGATTGTCCGCACAGTTGCAGAACTAAAAACGCTGAAAGAAAACAATGTCAAGAATTGGCAATAAACCGGTTCCCATTATTGATGGAGTAAAAGTTTCCGTGGCAAACGGAACCGTCAATGTCGAGGGACCCAAAGGAAAACTTAGCTACGCGCACCGACCCGAAGTTGACGTTGCCGTTGAAGAAGGCGAAGTCAAAGTTACGCGCAAAGCGAACGATAAAAACTCACGTGCATTCCATGGACTGACCCGTTCGTTGGTCAGCAACATGATTTTGGGATGCAAAGAAGGATACGAAAAGAAGCTTGAGCTACAGGGCGTCGGTTACGTTTGCCAAATCGCTGGCAACAAACTGAAGCTCCGCGTCGGCTTGGCCAATGAATTGGTCAAAGAGATTCCGACTGGGCTTGAGGTGACTTGTCCTGACCAGACCCACATTGATGTGAAGGGTTGTGACAAGCAAAAAGTTGGACAGTTCGCCGCCGAAGTCCGAGCGTTGAGAAAACCTGAACCTTACAAAGGTAAAGGGATTCGCTACATGGGCGAGCATATCAAACTGAAACCTGGTAAAGCAGCTCAGTAATCCGATTGGATTAGTTGGCTAAAATTCCAGTTCCGAATACAGGAAAGCGAGACGTACGGTGACGACGGTAAGAAAACAAAAGATCGTAAACAAGCAGCGATGGCGACGCAAAAACCGCGTTCGCAAAAAGCTGCGTGGAGATGCCGATTGTCCGCGCTTAAGCATTAAACGCAGTAACAAGCATCTTTACTGCCAGTTGATTGATGACGAAGCCGGCAAAACGATCGCTTCCGCCAGCACGCGAGACAAAAGTCTTGCTGGTCAGATCAAGTACGGTGGTAACTGCGATGCAGCAAAGATCATCGGTGCAGCGATCGCCGAACGTGCCAAAGCGGCTGGTGTCACGCAATGTAAATTCGATCGTGGAGAATACAAGTTCCACGGCCGAGTGGCTGAACTAGCCAACGCCGCCCGCGAAGGCGGATTGAAAATCTAAACGAGTAGACGAACAAAACAACGATCCAAATAGAACACCGATCGAACGATCAAACATAGAGGTAAACAAGTGGCCAAAGGCAACCGAAAAGACAATCGCAAGAAAGACCGTGACCAAGGTTCCGGTTTGATTGAGAACACAGTCAAAATCAAACGCTGTGCTGCCGTCGTTAAAGGTGGTCGTCGTTTCAGCTTTGCTGCGATGGTCGTTTGTGGTGATGGAAAAGGAAAAGTCGGCTGGGGCTACGGCAAGGCGAACGAGGTTCAGCCAAGCGTCGAAAAAGCCAACAAGCAAGCTTCACGCTCTCTTTTTCCTGTGCCAATCATCGAAGGCTCGATCCCACATCGTGTTGACGGACGTTTCGGAGCCGCCCGAGTGGTACTATTACCAGCCGGTCCCGGTACTGGAGTCATCGCTGGTTCCGCCGTTCGCGCCGTCTGCGAAGCCGCCGGTATCAAGAACATCCTGACCAAAAGTTTTGGTAGCAACAATCCTGTCACGTTGGTCAAAGCGACCATCAGTGCACTTAAAGAATTACGAACATCTGACGACGTTGAGCGTCTACGAGGAGTTCAACTGTGAATCTGAATGAAGTAAACGAAGGCATCCAGAAGAATAAAAAACGCAAGCGATTGGGTCGGGGAACCGGTTCAGGTTTGGGTAAGACTTCTGGGCGTGGACATAAAGGTCAACGATCACGAGCTGGTCATTCGCAGCACCCTACCTTTCAAGGTGGTGCGATGCCAATGATTCGCCGTATCGCAAAACGCGGCTTCAATAACAAATTCGCCGTTCAAGTCGGTGAAGTGAATGTGGCTGACCTCGAAGCTAATTTCGCAGCTGGTGACGAAGTCACGCCTGAATCGCTCAAGTCGAAAGCCCTCGCCAACTACAAATACGACGTGTTGAAGGTGCTCGGCAACGGTGAGATCACCAAGAAGCTGACAGTTTCCGCTCATCGTTTTAGCAAGTCCGCTCGCGAAAAGATTGAAAAGGCTGGCGGAACGGTTGTCGAGCTTCCACGTAAAAAAGCTGTCGTCAAGAACAAGATGGGATCGGCTAAAAAGAGCTGATTGGTTAGTCTGACGTGAACCTTCAAGGGTTCTTTTGAATCAGTCAATCTGGAACATGACCCAACGCCAACACTTTCGCGGAGCGAAAGCAGCATTGAAAAGGGATCTTCAGGAAAAGTAAGCCATGTTAGAAAAGATTCGAGTCATCTTCACGATCCCGGAACTTCGTCAGAAGATCCTTCTGACATTGTTTCTCCTGGCGATCTATCGAATCGGATGGCAAATTCCGCTGCCGATGATCGATCAAGGCGCGGTCTCCGAGTTCGCCAAGAACATGAGCGGTAACCTCGCGAAATTCCTCGCCAAGGTTTCTGTCTTTAGTGGTTCTCAATTGAACCAGGCCACAATCTTTGGCCTCGGTATCATGCCCTATATTTCGGCTTCGATTATTCTTCAGCTGATGGGGACGGTTTATAAACCCCTCGAAGATATGAAAAAAGAAGGCGAAGCTGGTCGTAAGAAGATCAACGAGTACACACGATACTTGACTGTCGTTCTTTGCTTGATCCAAAGTGCCGGTTACCTTTGGTTCGTGATCATGCGAGATCCAGTTGGTGGTGGTGCAGGCAACATGACGGCGGAGGCTTTCGAAGTTGCGGGCACAGGTAAACTTACCTTTATGTGGCAGATGGTTGCGATTTTGATCATGACCTGTGGATCCATCTTTTTGATGTGGCTCGGAGAGCAGATCGACGAATACGGAATCGGTAACGGAATCAGTTTGTTGATCATGGCTGGTATCGTTGCGATGATGCCAAGTGCGTTGGTGAACCTGCTTGGAAATGCATCTTTTGAACTATCTGGTTTCAACTCAGGTATCGGGCTTGAGAAAATCATCATGCTGATATTGATGTTTGTCGGAGTCGTGGTTGGCGTGGTCTTTATCACGTTGGGCCAAAGGCGGATTCCGACTCAAAGTGCCAAACACGTCCGCGGCCGCAAAGTCTACGGCGGTACTCGGCAGTACATGCCTCTTCGAGTAAACCAAGCCGGTGTTATGCCGATTATCTTTGCTCAGTCGTTGTTGATGGTTCCGCCACTGCTATTCACTTTCGCCAGTGGTAAAGGAACGAGTTGGTTTGGCCAAATGATGTCATCTGTTGGAAACGTTTTGTCCAACCCAACATCGATGGTCTACAACTTGATTTATATCGCAATGATCTACTTCTTCTGCTACTTCTGGACTGCGATCACTTTCAATCCGAAAGAGATTTCGGACAACCTGAAAGACAACGGAACATTTATTCCTGGGTATCGCCCTGGTCGACGAACGGAAGACTACCTCGAAAAAGTAATCGAGCGAATCACATACGTGGGTGCGGGCTTCTTGGCTTTGATTGCCGTCGTGCCAACGATCATCGCGGAACTGTTGGGCGTAGACTATATGGTCGCCAGTTTCTACGGCGGTACTGGTCTCCTGATCGCCGTCTCGGTTGCCTTCGATCTTGTTCAGAAAATCGACAGTCACTTGGTGATGCGAAACCATCCTGGCTTGCTTGAGTAGTTCGCCGAG
>CAZQQR010000028.1:24267-27527 GCA_964595515.1 uncultured Pirellulaceae bacterium | reverse complement strand
TGATTGAGAGGTCAACCGGGCAGAGGTTCACCAAGCTATCCGATTCGGCGTTCAGGATCTGAAAAACGCAAGCACATAGGTCGTTGAGTACGTTCAGTTCGAGAGAACGTTTTGCTTTGCCGTCACTGATTTGAAACATCTCGCTAATCGTCAAACTTTGCCTGACCTGAATGTCTGGAACATTCGGAAGTCGGAAAACTCCTATTGTAAGGGAAGCGACGATTATCATGTTTTGGATCGGCAGTCGGGACGATAACGGTGATTGATACGATCACTGTTTGAGACGCCCCGGATGCCAAAGAACTCCCCAGATCAATCCACTTCCAACGTTCCTTTGTCCAAGGTTCCTTCGTCCCGAGTGGATGGTGAGAAGGGCCTAGTTGGCTCGTCGTCTAATTGCACGGATAGGGCAACGGCTGCAAAACCCATGAGCCGTCGGGCAGTCCTGAAAACGGCTGCGGCAGCAGCGACAGTAGGTGCTTTGGCGTCGACCAAAAAAGCCAACGCAGATGGTCCACTGGGGCTAAAGATCATCTCTCAGCGCGCCAAAACGTCGATGACGATTCTCAAGCAGCGTGCGATTAACGACTACAAAAACAGTCTTAGTCAGTACGGAGGTCAACTTTCGAGTCCGATTCGTGAGTTGTTTCTGACGGCTAAAAATAAAGAGCAGATTCATTTTGGTGTCGTAGTGATTGGCTCTGGTTATGGGGCGTCCATTACCGCGGCTCGATTGTCGGCTCGGCTTAGGCCAGACCGTCGGATTTGCATGCTGGAGCGCGGTAAAGAATGGGTTCCCGGAACGTTCCCGGACACTTTTCCAAAGGTCTCTGGCAGTTCTCGGGCGGTGATGGCTGGGCCAACCAAGGGGCAAGTCATCCAGCCGCTTGGGCTGTTCAACATCATGATGAATGATGAGGTGAACATTTTGGGAGGAAGTGGGCTTGGGGGCGGCTCATTGATCAACGCGAGCATTGCACTTCGGCCACACAAAGAAGTGTTTCAGCAAGACCGATGGCCTTACGCTTTAAAAAACGTGAAGGTGCTTGGCCCTTACTACAGCAAAGTCGCAAATTCGCTTTCGTTGACCCGGACTCCTTGTGATCAAACTGCGAAAGTCCGACTACGTCGTGAGGCGGCGGCGCGGATGAGTAGTAACGGAAACTTTTACGACCGTTCCAATGTTTCGGTGATGTACGACTATCGGCATCTGGATCAGCAGATGCGAAACAAGCAGGGAATGATTCAGCGTCCGTGTACGCTTTGTGGTGACTGCATCAACGGTTGCAACATTGGTGCAAAGAATACGCTCGCGATGAATTACTTACCCGTTGCCAGACACAACGGGACAGAGATGTTTACTCAGGTCGAAGTCAACTCGATCGAGAAACATCCGGGCTACTACCGAATCAATATGACTTACATTGATGACCAGCACGAAAAAATCACGCGTCATCCGGTCAGTATCAATTCGGAGATGGTAGTGGTTGGTGCTGGAAGTCCGGGAAGCGCATCCATTTTGATGGACTCGCAATCACCCGAGTTTCAGTTTTCTCCACGGCTTGGCTACAACTGGTCAGGCAATGGCGACACGATTGGGTTTGTCACGGGATTGCCTAAAGGGACTAATATCGGAGGCTTTGGGGCCTATCAAGTTGGTCGGCCTCCCGTTGGTCCGACGGTTCAAACATCATTGAACTTTTATCGTGACATTGAATTACGAAAGCGTCTGTTGATTCAAGATGCAGCGATTCCGCGCGGCGTGAGCAATCTGTTTACTGCTTTGTTAGGCGATCCGCAGTTGGATGAATCGATGGTGATGTTGGGGATGGGGCATGATACCGGCGAAGGTCGGTTGATCAAGAAAAATGGTCGTTGGCAGATCAAATGGGAAGGGCTCGAAGAGAGTGCCTACCGCAAAATGGTGTTCGGTGAATTCGAACGATTGGCTGCTGCTCATGGCGGTCGTTACAAACGCTTGAAAGCGTTCGGGAACAATTTGGTGACGGTTCACCCGCTTGGTGGCTGTAACATGTCTGACTCGCCTGACTGTGGCCCGATCAATCATCTTGGTCAAGTCTACGACTACGGGATGGGAATTGATGGGATGACCGGGCAGCCGATGGTTCACCAGGGATTGTATGTTGCGGATGGTTCGGTCATTCCAACCGCGCTCGGCGTCAATCCGTATATGACGATTGGTGCTTTGTCGGAGCGGATCGCGCACCATATTGTCCAGAATCCAGCCCATCAGCACCTGTTTGTTTAGAACTTTACGGTTTGACGAATCGTAATCGAGCGAATACAAATAGGATTCGATTTGGGAGCAGCCTTTTGGGATTGCTTCCTTCACTCTATCTGCTGGAGAGTGAGCTCCGTGAGGGGGAGCCGTGAAATGGGTCAGGCCTGAAATATGGAGCAGCTCTAAGCGGGGTACTCTTGTGCGGGGCTCTCTCCCCAGCAGATTTTTTTGTGATTTCTATTGGTAATAGACGGGGCTAGCCTTCACGACGAAGTGGCCAAAATCGGGTAAACTGTCGGGGCTTCAGTCACCTCGCAAACCTGAAACTATGAACGCAAAATCGAGTGAAAATTCCGGCGACCAATATCAAGTGGTTGCGCTTCGTTATCGCCCTCAAGCATTTGGCGACCTCGTCGGACAGGGTCACATCGCCACGGCACTTTCCAATGCGATTGACCAATGCCGGGTTGGGCATGCCTATTTGTTTACTGGTGCTCGCGGAGTCGGAAAGACATCATCTGCGCGGATTTTTGCGAAGTGTCTTAACTGTGAAACGGGCCCAACGAAAACGCCCTGCAACGAATGCGATATTTGCCAATCCGTTTCGTCAGGTGAAGACGTTGATGTGCTGGAGATCGACGGTGCGAGTAATCGCGGAATCGACGAGATCCGCCAACTGAGATCCAATGCTGCCGTTCGTCCCAGTCGTTCCCGGCACAAGATTTACATCATTGACGAAGTCCACATGCTCACGACGCAGGCTTTTAATGCGCTGCTGAAAACGCTGGAGGAACCCCCCAAGCATGTGAAGTTTATTTTTTGCACGACAGATCCGCAAAAGATTCCGATCACGGTTTTGTCACGTTGTCAGCGTTTCGATTTTTCTCCTGTTCAGACGAACGAGATTGCCAACCGCCTTCGTGAGATTGCGACGGCTGAAGGTGTAACGGCTGACGAGGAAGCATTAGCCCTGCTCGCTCGGCGTGCCAATGGCTCGATGCGTGATAGCCAATCGCTG
>CAZQQR010000028.1:19547-24167 GCA_964595515.1 uncultured Pirellulaceae bacterium | reverse complement strand
GTTGCCTCTGCGGCGGTTGGAGCTGCTCTGGTTCCGGCTGCCGGTGCGGCGAGCGGGGGCGAAGCGGCGCAAGCCAAAGTCGATGTTCCGAAAATTCCGGAAACGAGTTCGGTCGTTGCTGTTCAGCCGCAACCCGTCGGCGACGCGGTTGATTCACAGGATCCTGTTGACGCGGCTTCGCAAGCTGAGGCGGATAAAACGAACCAAGATACTTCGCCTGCCAAAGAATCGTCTGAATCAACAGGCCCTGGCGGTTTGACAGCGTCGAACTTGAACACGGTTTGGGATCAAGTCATCGATCGGTTGACCGACATGACATCCGATATGGTGGCTTCTTATGAAAAACTGGAACTCAAAGAGTCTGATTTGTTGGTGGTGACTTTGGAAAACCGAGTTAGCAAAGATCTTTGTTCCAAGCCTGATAAAAAGGAGACCATCGAGTCGGTCTTGCGCGATGTGACGGGTCAAACCGTGCGAGTTGATTTTCAGGCGTCGACAAAGACTGCCAAAATTAGTGCGCCTGCTCCCAAAATGTCTCGTGCCCAGCAGATTAGAAAACTTCACGAAGATGAGTTTGTAAAACAGGCTATGTCGTTGTTTGACGCAGAAATCACAGGCTACAAAGAACCGATGCCGACACGGAAAGCCTAACTCGGTAGTATTAGATGATGCAGCAAGCCGCACACCAGATATTTTTGCATCACGAAGAAAGTCGGTGCTCGGCATATTAAGAATTTAGATCGGAGAACAGAATGTTAAAGGGACTTGGAAACATTGCTCAGCTACTTGGGCAGGCTCGGACGATGGGCCCCAAAATGCAAGAAGCCATGGAAGCGCTCAAAGATCAACGGGTGACCGGTTCGGCGGGAGCCGGAATGGTGACTGTTGAAGCCAACGGTGCCGGACACATCCTCGCGGTTAGAGTCGATCCGGTTTTGGCTGAAAAAAATGATCTGGAAATGGTGACGGATTTGTTGCCGGCTGCTATCAACGATGCGTTGGCAAAACAAAAACAACTGCACGTAGATGCAATGGCGTCGGTGACAAACGACCTTCCTATCCCGGGTGGAATGGAAGACATGTTAAAACAATTCATGGGCGGCGGTCCTGACAGTGAGCCAGAGCATGACCCCAGTGTTCCACCTCCGACGAATCTTGGTTAGTTTGTTGTGAGGCTTTGCTCCGACTTGGAACTCGGACTTCAACCGCCCACGTCGCTCAGCGATGAAGCACACGTTTGGATTGAGAACTGAAAACGAGACATGGCAGAACTTTCCGATTCCGTAACCCACATGATTGAGCAGCTTTCGCGTTTGCCCGGTATCGGTCGAAAGTCCGCGGAGCGTCTTGCTTATCACATTCTGCGTGTGCCTGAATCAGAAGCGTTCGCTTTGTCTGATTCGATCCGACACGTTCGAGAGAATGTTCGTTACTGCGATATTTGTTTTAATCTCGCCGAGAGTGAGATGTGCAATCTCTGCCGTGACCCCAGCAGAGATCAGAAAACACTTTGTGTGGTGCAGCAGCCTCGTGACCTGATGGCGCTTGAGCAATCAGGAACTTTTCGTGGTTTGTATCATGTGTTGCTTGGTCGAATTGCTCCGCTGGAGAACGTTGGGCCTGATCAGCTGACGATTGATTCACTGGTCGGCCGAATTGTTGAGGGTGAGTTTGATGAGGTCATTATGGCGACGAATCCCACTGTTGAGGGGGATGGGACGGCGCTTCATATTTCTAACTTGCTGGCAGAGTACGATGTGAAACTGACTCGTTTAGCCAGAGGAATCACTACTGGAAGTATTCTCGAATACACAAACAAGGAAATCCTGGCTGATGCGTTGTCGGGTCGACAGCCTCTTTAAGTCAATTCGCTGTTTAGTTTTGGTTTGACAGAACAGCTTGATAGGGGCAAACCTCGTCTTGAAACTGCTTCGCCGGAAAGTCTATAATTGTTTCGGCTAACACTGCATTCGCAGTTGTCGTGGGTATGTCATTGAGCCTTGTCTTTGTCATGTTGTGACGACCCAGAATTTGAGACTGGTTTAACCTTTCCGCTTTCACTTTTGAGCTTTTAAGTATGGACAAAAGTCCTACTCTCAAAGAGCAGTCTGTATGCGCTTTGCTTGAGACCGATGTGTGCATGATTCTCTATGATGCACAGGCAAACATCTCGTATGCTAACCCCGCATTTTGTGAGTTGCTGGGGTATTCGGTTGAGGAGCTTCAGCAATTAAATATTGCGGACTTCGATGTTAACTACTCGCGTGAGCAGCTCGCGATCCTTTTGCAGGAAGAGGGCTCGGACCGGATTGAATCCGAGATAGAGACGAAAACTGGAGATCGCGTTAATGTTGAAGTGGTCTCAAAATCTCATTGGCATGAGGGAAAGAGGTATTTCTCTTCTTTCATCCTCGACATTACGCAGCGAAAACAAATCGAAACCGAGTTGCAAAAAGCTCGCCTCTCTGTCGATCATGCTGCCAACCCGATTATTTGGTACAGCGATACAGGCGATCACCTTTATGTGAATCAAAAGGTGTGTACGTGGCTGGGCTACGAACAAGAAGAGTTGCTGGCGATGAACTGCCTCGAAGTTTCGCCCATGATGACGCCTGAAAGATCCAAAGAGCTTTTTGAAATTTGTGAACGAGAAGGGACTGTCAAATTTGAAAGCATGAAACAGGCCAAAGACGGAACGATCTTTCCCGTGGATGTGGTTGGCAATTTCTATTGCATAGATGGTCAGAAAGTATTTTGTACCTTCATCCGTGATACGACCGAAATTAAAGCTTCGTTAAAGCAATTGCGACTGAATCAGTTTGGGGTAGATAGCGCGCGGGACGCAATTTTTTGGTTAACGTCCGAAGGTCAAATTAAGTACGCCAACAATGCGGCCTCTCGGTTTTTCTTGACGTCCTGTGAAGACCTGGTTCAATTGGAGTTTTCGGAGCTGGAGCCTGGGCTCACGGAATCAAACTGGAAAGAGAGATTGGAACTTTGTCGAGAAACAAAGACGCATCACCACGAGTCGCGGCTTGTCCGGACTGACGGTGAAATGTTTGATGCGGAAATGCATTTCAATTTGCTATATTTCGAAGGGGAAGAGTTGTTGCTGGTTTCAATCAAAGACGTCACCCAGTCCAAGATTGAAAACAAATCCCTCATGCAGTTTCGGCACGTGATCGATCAAGTCCCAGACTCGATTACACTTACGAATGAACAGGGCGTCGTTGTCGATGCTAATCAGGCCCATTGCCGCAGGTTGGGGTACGATAAACATGAACTTGTTGGACAGTCGATCTCGCTTTACGACAAATCTCTCGTTGAGGAAAACGGGACTTGCCTTGCACCAGAATCGTTTAAGGCATTCAAGGCGGACGCGACTGGCAAGCATTTTTTTGAAACCATTCAGACAACCAAGAATGGCGAAGAGCAGCATGTTGAAATTCGATCCACAAAAATCGCTGTCGATGGGGAGACTTTCATTTGTTCCGTAATCCGGGATATTACGACCCAGAAACTGGGGCGTGAACAAACTGAAAGACAGCTGGGGCTGACTGTCGAGGCGGTTGACCGGTTGATTGATGCGATGTTTTGGCATGATGAGGCGGGGAACTTCATCTATGTAAATGATCGTGCTTGTGAATCACTCGGCTACACTCGCGATGAGTTGTTGCAGATGAACGTCGGTGATGTTGACCCGGTCGTTGCTGCCAGAATGGTGGCTTTTCCGGGCCGAGGGTTTCCTGCGGCTCCGTTCGTAGAAGAAACCGAGCACAAGAGAAAAGATGGAACATGTTTTCCTGCTGAATTGAGGGTCTCAAAATTAACATCGGGACGGGAATCGATTTACTGTGCGGTTGCTCGTGATCTTACCGATTTAAAAGCGACTGAAAAACGCATGTCAGAGTTGTCGTCTCAGGTCGCCCACCTCAATCGTGTCGGCAGTATGGGGCAAATGGCTTCCGCGATGGCCCATGAGTTGAATCAGCCTTTGGCGGCAATTTCCAATAATGCGTTTATGCTCCAGGGAATTGTTGAGACCGAAATGCCAACAGATACCGACGCACTAATGATCGCCAAAGACATTGGCGAACAAGCTGTTATGTCGGGCCAAATCGTGCACCGTCTGAGAGGTTTCATAACGGATAGTTCTCCTTGTCGAGAGCTCTCGGAGGTGAATCAAATTGTCGTTGATTCTGCCAAGCTTATTCAGCATCGTTTGCGACATTCAAAAGTCTCTGTTCAGACGGATTTGTTTGAGGGAATCCCTTTGGTGAGTGCCGATCGAATTCAACTTCAGCAAGTCGTCGTTAACTTGTTGGGGAATGCGTTGGAAGCGATCGAAGAGTCGGATTCGTTGCTGCGGTCGATCGTAGTTCGAACTCACTATGAAGAATTATCTGACACGGTAAAAATTGAAATTGAAGATTCAGGTGGCGGCGTTGAAGAAGAAATGATGGACCGGTTGTTTGAGCCATTTTATTCTACAAAAGATGCAGGTATGGGAATGGGGTTGGCTATTAGTCGCTCGATTGTCATCAGCCATGGAGGTACGCTCGATTTTACCTCGGATGAGTATGGAACTATTTTTTGTATCGAGCTTCCGACGCAAACGTC
>CAZQQR010000028.1:0-19447 GCA_964595515.1 uncultured Pirellulaceae bacterium | reverse complement strand
TTCGAAACGAAGTGTTTTGGTTCTTCCGAAGCTTTTTTGTCCGAATCTGCTTCCAAGGCAGACTGCTACGTTTTCGATTTTCGACTTCCAGGGATTTCTGGGTTTGAACTAGTCACCAAAATTCGTGCTTCCGGCGATACGACACCGGTCGTTTTGATCAGCGGGAATTTTAGTAGGCCGACGTTAGATGAGATAAAACACATCCCCAACGTCGCATGTTTGAGCAAGCCATTTCCTGCGGTGGAGTTCCTCGACCTGCTAGAAAGAATTGGTATCCATGAATCGATTGCTTAGGTGGCCAGCAAAAAAGTTTTTTCTTGAAAATCAATTCGATAGTTAGATCTCATTAACCGAGTTTTTTTCGTTGCTCGTCTGAAAAAATGTCATCACAAAATGGCATGACTGCGTGAGTTGTTAGCGCGCTCCCGGTTACTTGCTGGCGCATTGTTCTGGTCATGCCCGAAACGTTCTAGACGGTTATTCCACCTTTGGGCAATTTTCCGCCGTCATTCTGTCATGTTGCTGTGAATACGTTGTTTGCCGACCCAATCCGGAAACTAAAACGTAAATTCACTTAGTTGGAATCTTGGCTTGGAATAACGGTTAGAATGCAGTGCAGTCGATCGCTTCCATTTGGAAACACGGCTTAACGTCGTTATTCGAATTCGCTAAAAGCACTCAAGGATTTCAAGACGCTCCATCAACGGGATAATTTTCGCCCCCATATAAAAAGCAACTATGAGAATTTCGTTCGGTCAAACTCAATCTCAAAAGCAAACCCAGAAGCTGGCTCCGCGCATGATCCAGTCGATGGAGATCTTGCAAATGGCTCAGGCCGCGCTCGATGAAAAAATTGAGCAGGAGTTGATTGAGAACCCGGCGTTGGAACGAAACAGCGACGGTAGCAATGAACTGGAAGACGATACATCTGCCAAGATCGATCGTGAAAAAGAAAAACAAAACGAACAGAACGACGTAGAGCAAAAAGAACTGATCATCGAGGAAGGTCAGGGAAGCGAAGATGATTTTGAGCGTCTTCTGAATCTTGATAAAGACATCCCAGATCATTTTGATGAGAGTACACGGCCATCTTCGAATCGAATTCAGGAAAGCGGCGACCGTCAACATGACTTGATTTCGAATATTGTTGATCGGGGTGAAACGTTACAAAATCATTTGCTGAACCAGCTCCATGAATTGGACTTGGCACCCGAGTTGATGAAAATGTGCGAACGAATCGTGTCCGCACTCTCGGCCAAAGATGGAGGTTACCTGAAGGTCTCACTGCAGGATTTACTTCCCATCGATGCGACTGAAGACCAGCTAGAACTCTCTCACGAGGCATTGGCTTATGTTCAACAACTAGACCCCGTTGGAGTCGGGGCTCGGGATTTAAGCGAATGCTTGTTGCTTCAGCTTTCAGCTGATATCGACAACCTCAAAAATGTTCGTGCGTTGATCATGAATCATCTTGAGGATCTACAATTCAATCGGATGCCTCAAATTCAAAAAGCCACTGGTCTTTCGATTGACGAAATCAACGAAGCCTGGGAAGAGCTCCGAAAGCTTGATCCTCGACCAGCCAGTCATTTCGCGGATGACTTCGTTCCAACGGTAACGCCAGACATGTGGCTCGAAACTACTGAGGATGGTGACTACGTCGTTAAGATGGAAGAAGGGCCCACCCGGAATCTGTATATCAGCAAATACTATCGCCAGCGTCTTGCCAATGGTCAGGCTACGGCAGAGGAAAAAGAGTTCATTCGGCGGAAAATAACCTCGGCGCAATGGTTGATTGAATCAATTGAACAGCGCCGAAGTACGCTGACTCGGGTTGCTCAGGAAATTGTCATTCACCAAAAAGACTTTTTTGATAATGGCCCTGAGTTTCTCAAGCCACTCAAGATGGAGCAGATTGCGGACAAAGTCGGTGTTGCGGTGACGACCGTTAGCCGTGCGGTCGACGAAAAGTGGATCGAAACTCATCGCGGGATCTTGGCATTGAGGATGTTCTTTATGGGCGGAACGAAAACTGACGACGGTGAGGACGTTGCGTGGAACAAAGTTCGAATTGAGCTTCAAAAGCTGATTGATGGTGAAGACAAATCAAAGCCTTACAGTGATGTCGAAATTATGCGTCAATTAAAGGCCAAGGGTTTTAATGTGGCACGCCGCACCGTGACCAAGTATCGAGAAAAACTCGATATCCCGAGTTCCAGACAACGCCGTGATTGGTCAAAAAAGAAAAAGAGCTAGTTGGCCGACTCGGATGCGGAATCCAGGTAGCCTAATTTTCGACTATCGAAACTCGGTATGATTTCTGGCGCCAAGTTCTAGCCTCGAATTCTCAGAAGTCATCACGTCGGCTACGTTCTATTTCAGCGCACGAACGAATCACCTGCTCCGTGAAAATGCTCAAGGCATGGTCAAGATTTTCGACTGCCTTGGCGTGTAAAACCGAAACTCTTGAATTGTTTCACAATCTCAAATTTTCTTTTGAGCAAAGTCTGCTTTTCTATCCGTTGCACATTCAATTGCATTGCTTTTTCGGTCTCGATGAATTCTTGAATTCATCACAAAATGTTGAGTGCAACTTGCGAAGCGTGGCGCATCACGCGAAAATAGGCAGGAGTTGCCGGTTTGCTATAATCTGATCAGGCATCTTTTCCTGCTCTGATACGGTCGAAGAGAAGTGACACCGGCGTGACGCAATCAACTCAATCGAAATCAGCTTCCAAACGTTCCAAATCCGGCTCAAGCAATTCAGCGGCTCGTCTGAAAAAATCTCGCGGGTCCAAGAATTCTCCTGCAGAAGTCGAAGTCCTCGACATGATGATGCGAGTCACGACGCCTGAGAATATTTCTTTTCAATATCGACTGGTTGGTCCGTTCCGGCGTGTTTTCGCATACGCTCTCGATATCCTGATTTCGGTTTTTGGTTACGGGATGATTGTCCTGTTGTTTTACCTTTTGTTTCTTTTCTTGATTGTTCCTCTGGCGAGGTTGATGGGAGGAACGGCGACCATCAATGCGTTGGGAGGAGTTTTTACCGGTTTGATTTTGACCGGTTACTTTATTGTTTACTGGTTCTACGGCGCGTACATGGAGACGTATTTTAACGGCCAGACATTCGGGAAACGCGCGTTAAGAATGCGTGTGATTTCAAACAACGGGCATGCGATAGATGGAGTACAGGCGACCCTGCGGAACTTTTTTCGGCTGCTCGACATCATGCCGATGGTTCCGTTGTCGGCGATGATTCCTTCCGAAAGTCCTGTGCCAGGCCAAATTCCAACTTGCTTGTTTGGGTTGGTAATTATGGCGATCAACACGAGATATCAGCGTGTGGGCGACTTGGTGGCAGGTACAGTCGTCGTGAACGAAGAGCGCAATCGGTTGCCGACTCTTGCAACTTTTTCCGACGAGCGTGTTCCAGCATTGGCGGAATTGATTCCGGCGAATTTTGTTGTGCCGGCCAGCATGGCTCGGGCGGTGGCTGACTATGCGGACCAGCGGCGCTATTTACCTTTTCAACGGGCGTCTGAGGTGGCAAGCCATCTGGCATCTCCATTAATTGAACGGTTTGAATTACCGTCGGATACAGATCACGACTTGTTCCTGTGTGCGCTCTACCACAAAACCTATGTCGCCACGTTGGGACGTGACGAAGACGATTCTCAGCCTAGCATCGCCTTGCCTGCTGAAGCGTCACAAAACGAAAACCCTTTTTTGAATACTCCCGAGGAGTCTTTTTCTCCCAAAGATTTTGAGTTTCCAACAGATGGAGACACCAAATGAAAGTTGTAGAGCTAATTGAAAAGCGGCAACCATTTTGGGATGAGTTGGAACAGTTGTGTGACGAGATATCAACTCAGAAAAATTCTTCGACGGCTGTGGTGACGCGGTTTACCAGTCTCTACCGTGCTGCGTGCGCAGATTTGGCTTTGGCAGAGTCGTATCAACTGCCGCCCAGCACCGTGGACTATCTTCATCGTTTGGTTGCCAGATCTCACAGTCAACTTTATCGAAGTCGAACATTTCAATGGCGAGAATGGTCGGACAAGATTTTTGTGGACACTCCCAAACTGATTTTCAATGACCCATGTGTGCATATCGCGACAATGATTTTTTGGGGATTGTTCTTGATGGCCGCCTTTTTGGCCTACGAAAATTCGATCTGGCCCGGGTTTGCAGAAAAAGTAGTCGGATCTCAGCAGCTCGAAATGATGGAACAAATGTATGCCGGATTTGATGAAGGGCGAGGGTTCGGCGCCGACGCTTCGATGGGTGGTTTTTATATTTGGAACAATGCTTCGATCGGTCTGAAATGCTTCGTGACGATGTTGTTTGTCATTCCTGGATTGGTCACGCTTTCTTCTAACGCGGTTCATATTGGGACCGTGTTTGGGTTTATGTTTCGTCCCGAATTGGGCGATCCCAGCTTGAATTTCCAGAATTTTGTAACGGCCCACGGTCCGTTTGAGCTAACAGCAATCATTCTTTCAGCGGGGGCAGGTTTGAAGATTGGGCTTGGTTGGCTGATGACTGGCGGACTGACGCGGTACGACTCTTTGGTCAAAACGGCTCGAGAGGCGCTGCCGATTGCAATGTGTGCCGTGATGCTTTTCATATTTGCGGCGATGATCGAAGGTTTTGTTTCGCCTACGTCGAGCAAGTACATGGCCTGGTGGGTGAAGGGCTTGGTGGCGTCAATTTCCAGTTTTCTTCTGATGATTTATTTTGTTGTGCTTGGGTATCCGCAGTCGTCGCGATCACGGAGTACCCGTGAAATTTGACAAAACATTTATCGCGATTCGCCAGCGCAATGTGTTGGAAATATTTGATCTTGCTCTGCATGTATCCAGAGTGCATTTTCGATCACTATTCTGGTTGCTTGTGATCGGAGCGCTCCCTTGGATTGCGTTGGATATTGCGCTGACGTATTGGATGATGGGAGATTTTGATTATCCATTGACGTATTATTGGGTCATGGTGCTCCTGGTTGTTAATCAGGCTCAAGTTGGGACGTCGTTTATGACCTATTATCTGGGGCAAGCGATGTTTGTCGGACAGCCCGGGATTTGGGAAGTTGTGAAAAGTGTCATTAAGTCTTCATCATTTTTCATTTGGGTACACGGCGGATTGAGGATGGTGATTCCTGCTGTATTGGTTGCTCTAATGTTAGATGATTCGAGCGTCGATGCCTTGCTCGCTACCACTCTGTTTTTCTTGCCGGGCGTTGTCATCATTGGGTTGATGGTTCGCGCTTTTCGTCCGTTCGTTTCCGAAATTTTGTTGCTGGAGCGTACGCCCATTCGGAAGAAAAAGAGCTTGAATCAAATCTATTTTGGCCGCCGCTCCAACTCGTTGCACGGTGCGAATGGTTCCGAGCTATTCGGGCGGTTCATTACGTCGATTTTGTTTGGAGTTCCGCTCGCGTTTTCTTGTTACTCCATGTTCATTATTTTTGATAGTTCACTGAACATTCGTGCAAACTCAGAGACGACTTATGCGCCGTACTATTTTGCGATCTCATTGTGGATCGTAGCTGGATTCATGTCGATTGTTCGCTTTCTTTCTTACATCGATATTCGAATTCGCCAGGAAGGTTGGGCGGTAGAGCTTCGGATGCGAGCAGAAGGGTTACGTCTTCAGGAGGCCTTCGAATGACGGGCTTCAAAACTAATCCTGGGACTGCTGGCGGGTGCTTCTGTACAGCAACTGCGCGGATTGAATTCTTAACACGATGCGTTTGTCAAATTTCGATCGCCGCCGTTTTGATAGCGTGTTCGTTGGGCGGGTCTTTTGCGACGGCTCAAGAGTCGGTTGAGATACAGGATGCTTTTTCGAAAAGGAATTACCCCTGGTACGACAAAGAGAATGATGGAGCCAAACGGATCGACTTTCGTGAGCGTCAGAAAGCGGTCACTCAAGGTCGTAATCTTGTTCCGCTGAAACCGCCAACTCCAGCGACTCGGAACAGGGCCGCAGGAACAACCGGAAGGGGGGCGCTCCAAGGGCTCAGTTATTTGAGCTGGATATTGATCGGAGTCGCAGTGCTCACGGTATTTGGGGTTTTGATTTGGGCGTTTTTGCGGATGGAATCCAGAAGTCGAGACCGGAGTGAAAGTCCGGAGTCAAAACGATCAATTGAGGAAAGTATCAAGCAGCTACCATTTGATATCGAGGCATCAGGCGGCGACTTTCGTAGTCTCGCGCAACGCGCGTATGGTAGTGGTGACTATCGCAAAGCAATTATTTTCTTGTTTAGTCATGTGCTCGTTTCGCTCGATCAAAAGAACCTTATCCGATTGCGAAAAGGTAAAACCAACCGGCAATACCTTCGCGAAATTCGACCTTACCGCAATTTGGCGAACTACTATCAGCGTGTCATGGTCCCATTTGAAGCAACTTTTTTTGGTGAGCACGAGCTCAACCAAGAAGACTTTGAGAATTGCTGGAATCAACTTGACGGTTTTCAAACTGGAATCGATCAGACGGTGCAGGTGGCTGATGCCTGATTCGTACAACATCCCAAAATCAGTTTGGGCACTGGCATGGTGTTGCTGCCTGGTGCTGTTAGTCGGCTGCAGTGAGTCCGGTCAGATTGTTACCGAGTACGGCAAGGTTTCTGGAAGCGCAGGAAGTGCGAGCCTCAACGGAACGAGTGTGCTCTATGACTTGTTTCTCAAACGCGGGCATCGTGTCAAACGTAGAAAGAAAATTTCTCCCAGTATTCGCAAGTACGAGACGGTTGTCTGGTTTCCCGATGATCGTGATTGTCCAAGTGACGAAGTTGTTAATCGACTCAATGAATGGTTGGTGGACGGCTACGGAAGAACATTGATTTATGTTGGGCGGGACTATGAAGCCCAAATGGATTACCTCAACCAGGTTAAAGAAGAGGCTCCGCTTGACCAAAAAGAAGAAATGATGCGGCAGATCGCGGAAGCCAGAATGGAGCGACGCATTCTTCGTAGAACCAGCTTTTTTTGGGATATTCAAGCAACCGATGTGGCGTGCGAGTGGTTTGAAAGAAAGAAGCTAACGCGGCAATCCGTTAAAACGGTGGATCGTGAATTGGCCGAAGAGCTTGATGTCAACAAACTAAGTATCGAAGTTGGGGCAACACTTGCCCCCCGCGATTATTCGGCAGAAGACTATGTCTATTCCGTCAACAGATTGCTAGACGTTAATGACGAGCCATTCATTTTTGAAGTTTACGACGAATCGGACGATCGAAATGTTGTGCTTGCGATCGGTAATGGTTCTTTTTTGCTCAACTACGGGTTATTAAATTCGGAAAACCGTAAACTGGCAAATCGCATCGTTGATCGTGTGGATCCTTACGGTGATGTGCTGTTTTTGGAAAGCGGTCCCGGCGGAATTGAAATCAGCGATTCGGACGTGACCAATCACAATGCTTGGGCTTGGATTTCCGAACCGCCTCTGCGGTATATCGTTCCGCATTTTTTGTTTTGGGGAATCCTGTTTTGCTTTGTTTCGTTTCCAATTTTTGGTCGCCCGAAAAAACTCAAGCAAGAGAGCACTTCAACGTTTAGAAGCCATGTTGATGCAACGGGTAAATTGATTGAACGTTCGAAACGACCTGATATTGCCGCTGCGCGGATTGAAAAGTTTCAAGAGACCGTCAACGATCCCTATCGTCAGAAAAAGACGTCTGATGAGTGAACGACGGACGAGTGAAGAAGTAACAACGAACGTCAACCGACGTTCCGATGATATACAAGTGATGATGGAGTACCGATGAATCCGGAATTCGTAGAATTTGCCTGCGAGCAGTGCGGCACAAAACTAAAAGTCTCGGCAACGTTGGCAACCAGGCCAGCAAAATGCCCGAAATGCGGAGCGATTTCTCAGGTCCCTTCACCTGGAACTCAGGAACCAGGGTCGTCTAGTGGGACGAGTGTCTCATTGACTCCCGCCACGATTCCTGACAATTTGGTCGAAGTCGAATCCGTCGTTGAACAAGCTTCTCCCAGCCCTAACCCACGTGAGTTCGGTGAAGACACTGAAACCAGACAGCTTTATCGCCGGATTACGGATGAGGTTGCCAAAATTTTTGTTGGCCAAGAGGAGCTGGTGCTGGGAACGATGGTCGCGCTGTTTTCCAGTGGACATGTTCTAATCGAAAGCGTACCTGGGCTTGGCAAGACACTCTTCGTTCGAACACTTGGAAAGATCCTTGGCTGTCAATTTGGCCGGATTCAATTTACTGCTGATTTGATGCCTTCGGATATTACCGGCGCACCAATTTTTAATATGAAGACTCAAGAATTTGAGTTTCGACCGGGGCCTGTGTTTACTCAGCTTTTGCTGGCTGATGAAATCAATCGGTCACCGGCCAAAACTCACGCAGCACTGCTTGAGATCATGCAGGAAAGACGAGTCACTGTGGACGGCAAGACGCATCAATTGGACTTGCCGTTTCTGGTTGTCGCCACGCAAAACCCGATTGAATCCGAAGGCACGTATAACTTGCCCGAGGCTCAGCTTGATCGTTTCATGTTCAAATTACGAGCCGAGTATCCAACTGCAAAGCAAGAGGCCGAGATTTTGTTGATGCACGGTGGTCAAGTCGATTTGAACAAGAAACTTGAAAACGAAATTCAACAGATTACCACGCCCGAAGAAATTCTCCGGGTCACTCATGAAAATGGAAACATCCGGATTGATCCATTGTTGGTCGACTACATCAATAAAATCGTCCGACTGACAAGGGAGTGGCCGCAGTTTTACATTGGAGCGTCGCCAAGAGCGGGAATTAGTTTGATGCAGGGAGCGAGAACGTTGGCTGCATTTTTTGGAAGAGACTATGCGGTTCCCGACGACGTTGTCCAGATTGCTTTGCCAGTGCTCAGGCATCGTGTGCAGTTGACGGCAGAAGCTGAAGTCGAGGGCCAAAGTGTTGATCAACTGTTGATGGATCTCGTTCGAACGATCGAAGTTCCACGCTTGAAATAACGGAAAACCGTCGTGCTACTTGCTCAATACAATCGATACTACGAATTCCTGATTCATCGACCATTGATTCTGATGGTGTTGATGACGTTGCCGTTGTTGTTCGTTGCCCGAAGGTGGGGCTTGTTTCCTAGCAAACGAATGTTGTATTTGGTGACTGTACCGGCAGTACTGTCATTGATTCTGGTCCAAGACCCAACGCATGGCGGCAAGATTGCTGGATTGTCGTTTCTTCAGTGGTTTCTGATCGTTATCGCTGTGGTTGATATCGCCATATTTTCGTTTGCAGCGTTTGATCTTTTTCGATCTGTAAAAAGCAAAAATTTCAGCTGTGAAAGGAACCTCTTGAGAATTGCATCTCAAGGAAAGCCTCACCGAGTTGAAATTGAATTAACTAATCGTTCCCGGCAGGGGTGTTCGATTGTGTTGTGTGATGATCTGCCTCAGTCGTTCACTGCTGATCCTGATGAGTTCGAAGCCAGGATTGATGGAAAAAGCAAAACGCAATTTAGCTACGATTTCATTGGCAATGAACGTGGCTCGGCTGAGTTTGAACACGTTCATGTTCTTGTTCATAGTCCGTTTCGGCTTTGGCGAGGGTACTACAAAATCCCCTGCCCTTCCGTTGTAAATGTCTACCCAGACATGAAGCAGATCGCCGAATACGACCTGATGGCCAGAACTAATCGTTTGAATTTGTTGGGCATGCGACGTTCGCGGAAGATCGGCCAAGACAACGAATTCGAAAGGCTGCGAGACTACACTCAAGACGATAATTACAAGCATATTGACTGGCGTGCGACAGCAAGACGCCGCAAGTTAACGGTTCGAGATTTTCAAGCCAATCAAAGTCAGCGAATTGTCTTTATGGTCGACTGCGGTCGGATGATGACTGGTATGTCAGAGGAAGGCATCAGCTTGCTCGATCATTCTTTGAATGCGATGTTGATGCTGAGCTATATTGCTCTACGCCAGGGCGATTCTGTCGGCATGATCATGTTTAGCGACAAGATTCATAACTTTATTCCACCAAAAAATGGAGTAAAGCATATCAACCGATTGTTGCATGCTTCTTCTGGTCAGCAGGCGGAGTTCGTCGAGTCTCGATATGATGATGCGTTTTTGTATTTGCGAACTCATTGTCACAAGCGTTCACTGGTGGTGCTGTTAACGAATGTGATTGACGAGATTAATGCTCATCAAGTCAAACAGTATATGACTTCGTTGACCGGAAGGCATTTGCCAATGTCCGTTCTGTTGAGAGACCATGAACTGTTCAGCGCGGTAGATGAGTATGAGGCGGACCCCAATGGCCAATCGGTGGTCTATCAAGCTGCTGCAGCGGTTGAAGTTCTTGATTGGAGGCATCAAGTTATCTCGGATCTGAAACACCGTGGCGTTTTGGCGTTGGATATTTTTCCAGAAAACTTGACTGCGGAACTGGTAAATCAATACCTCGAAATCAAAGCGAGACACCTGCTTTAGTTCGGCTCAACGAATTCGATTTAACGAGGCGGCCTAGATTGTCTTTGAATTCCAGGCCGGCGATAGAACTACTTCTTTAAATCAATCTAAGCAAAGTAGCAGTTCAAGTCGGTAGGCGCGCTTAAGCAGTAGTAAGCTATTAAGCACCGTCAAACTGTGTCCCGCAGCATCTGAACGGCTTTTGGATAGTCGTGATCCTCCAGTAGTCGCAGGACTTCACGCAAGCGATTCGTTTGCTGATTTGAAATCGGGTAGACTGAATTTTCTTTTGGGAAAGAAGGCACGATCAGTTGTCCTATGCTTTGAATCAACGCCGCGATTCCCTCTCCTGTGTTGGCTGAGACTTGAAGTCCGTCGGGGCGAACGAGATTTGTTTCGTTGGGTTTAACCGCAATGTCGATCTTGTTGTGAACGATCAAGCTAGGGGTAAGTGTTTCGACCAACTCTTGGTCTCTGGGGTTCCAAGGAAGCGATGCGTCGAAAACACAAATGGTCAAATCAGAAGATTCGATTTGCTCGAGCGCTTTCTTGATTCCAATTGCTTCGATCTCGTCGATTGCTTGGTCAGTTTCAGACCGAAGACCGGCTGTATCCTTGAGGGCGACGGGAAAACCATTGATCGCAGTCTGTTGTGTCAGCACGTCCCGCGTAGTTCCGGCTTGGTCATGTACGATCGCGCGTTGAAATCCAACGATGGCGTTGACTAAACTGCTTTTGCCGACGTTTGGTTGGCCGCAAAGCACCACCACGCGCGGCTGAGTCAGGTGAAAACCAAACGGTGCCCACTCAAGCATTTGCCGGATCGTTGTCGCAGAACGGTCGCCATTTCCTGATTCAATCTCCTGGATCAAATTGTCAATGGCCGGCGGAAGTAGGTTGGTTTGCTTCAGGAGTAATTTGGCTGTTCGCGGGGTGGTCGCTTTTGTAAGCGCCGCCAGGGAGCTTGCTTTCCACGGGCCGATTTCTTGCTCGCGATACGAATCAGCTTCGATTAAACGTATTCCGTTCTCTGCAAGATGTTCGATGATTGCCGCTGAAGCTGTGTTGCCACCATGGCAATGAATTTCGAAACATTGGTTGCCAGTACGGCAAACCATGATGTCTTCGTCGGTGGGTTTCCAGGTTCCATAGACCAAATTCCTTTTCGCGTGAAAAGAAAATGGCTTGCCTGAAACGGGTGCAAATGCTTGTTCAAGGACCTCAGTGCTTGTCTTCCCTGTCAGAGCAATTACCGCGACAGCACCACGGCCAGTAGGCGTTAGGAGCGAGCAAACGTTTTCAAGTTTGAGATGCGAGGTTGCCAATGTATATTTCTGGTCTGAATCGAAATACTGATCGCTATTTTCTGGCTTCGATTGCGCGCCGTCCTAGTTCAGCGGCTCCGCGTAAAACCAGATCGTAAACGCATTTCCAATCACTTGGAAGTTGCTCCCGAATTGACTTGATTCCCCCACCGGTTGAGAAGACCGTGGCATTTGGTTGTGAGTTCAAGAGTTGGGAGACCATTCCTTTGATGGCTTGGATCTGAGACTGATAGACGCCTTGGATGATTGCTTCTTCGGTCGATCGGCCGATCTGGAAAGCGAAGCCTTTTTTGGGTGAAGTGCTTGATTCGGCAAGCTGAGATAAATCCGGAAGTGCGTTTGTCGATTGCTTCAGGCTACTCAGGCTTGCTCTTGCTCCCGGAAAAATAAACCCACCCTCAAATACCGGTTTCGAATCTTCCCAGGAGATTAAATCGATCGTTACTGCTGTTCCCGCATCCACGACGATTAGCGGACCAGAGCCGTTGAGTTGCGTTGCCATCCATCCGGCGATCAACCTGTCCCTTCCAAGCCGGTCACGCGACTCAACATTTGTGTCGAGCGGGACTTCCGATGCAGTGATGACGTGGAATTCGTCTTGAGGCCGTTGAGCTTTGACTAATTCACACAGAACGTCAGTCAGGGATGTGTTGACGCTGGAGACGGACCAAAAAGCGGGGTCAGGGTTGAGAAATTCAGGATCGTTGAAGTCTATTTTTTGATTCTTATGCAACGCGAAAGTGCAGACCGAATCGAATTCGCGCCCGTTAATCGAGTCTTTCTCAAGCATACACTTCGCAGTGCTATTCCCGATATCGGTTGCGACTAACTGCATGCCGTGTGTTGCTCCAGAACTTCATCGATTCGATTGAGCAGTTGAGGCAGGCCTTGCCCGGTGACGGCTGAAATCAAGAATACATCACCATCCACAATCGCTCGCATCGCGTCGGCGATTTCGGCTGACTGGGGGAGTTCTGATTTAGTGACGACCACGATTTCAGGTCGCGTTTTTAGTTGATCGTTGTACTGTTCCAGTTCGTTTCGAATAGATTTGTAGTTTTCGATTGGATCGGTTTGATCCATGGGAGCAGGCTCAATCAAGTGAACCAGGATCCCAGCGCGCTCGATATGTTTGAGAAAATCGTGACCAAGCCCGACACCTTCGTGAGCTCCCTCAATTAAGCCGGGAATGTCGGCCATGACGAACGAGCGATCGCGGTCAATTTGAACGCGGCCGAGATTGGGGTATTTCGTGGTAAAGGGATAGTTGGCGATTTCGGGTTTGGCGCTGGACAGTCGGCTAAGCAGCGTACTTTTCCCGGCGTTTGGTTTGCCAATCAAACCAACATCAGCGATCACTTTTAGTTCCAAGAGCAGCGTGCGGTTTTCGCCTTCGCCTCCTTGGGTTGCTTGCCGGGGGGCTTGGTTCGTTGACGATTTGAATCTTGAATTGCCACGGCCACCGCGCCCACCATGGGCGGCTACGACTGAGTCACCGTCTTTCGCGAGATCTTTGATAACGAGTCCGGTCTCGCAGTCAATCACGAGTGTACCAGGGGGAACTTCGACAATTTTGTCGTCGGCTTTTTTTCCGTGCTTACCGGAGCCTTGCCCGCCTGTTCCTTTGTCCCCGCGGATGTGATGTTTGTTGGCGAGAGCAACCAAACTGTTGACGCCGACTTTGGCGAGCAAGATGATGCTTCCACCGTGACCGCCGTCTCCCCCGTCAGGACCACCGCGCGGAACATATTTCTCGCGACGAAAGCTCATGCAGCCATGGCCACCACGTCCGCCGGTTACTTGGATTTTTACTTGATCAACAAACACGATCCACCTGAGGGTATTGATGAATAGTTCGCAACGATGAGTCGCTACACTTTCATCATAAAAAAAGGATGCCCAGCGGCATCCTTGACTGATTTAAATTTGACAGGTGGCAATCGGGATTGTTCGCGAGTTGCTAACTGTTGAAGCTGCAGATGTCAGATCAGCTGGCTTCGGCGACGACATTGATTCGGCGGCCTTTGCGATCAAACATAACGTGGCCGTCAACCAACGCGAATAGCGTGTAGTCTTTTCCTTGGCCAACACCGCGCCCTGGATGCCATTTGTTGCCAACCTGGCGAATCAGGATGTTACCTGCGATTACTCGTTCACCGCCAAATTTCTTGACGCCACGTCGCTGTGCATTGGAATCGCGACCGTTACGGCTGGAACCCTGTCCCTTTTTGTGAGCCATTGCTCTGCTTTCTCTTCAAAAATTCAGTATCTGCTGGACCAAGGATTTTACCGATAGATCCAAATATGATCAAGGCTTTTGATGAAACGAATTTTGCCGAAATCAGGCTGCCAGAACTGTGGTTCCAGCTTCACAATGTAGTCGTCTTCGCCTTGGGAGAAAGTCCAGTTTTGTCCGGGAATTACCGTCGTTAGCCCAGCATTGTTGTCGATTGCAATTCCTGCATCTGCGAATGCCTTGGCGATAGATGCTGGCATCCGCCCTTTATCCAGTTCGGGGACCAAGGCTGATGTGAAGTCTCGCAAGTTTACCTGAGCGTCAGCCTCCACCACCAATACGTTTCGCTTGGCGACCTTATTGATGGCATAAATTCGGATGACTGGGCCCGGTAAGTCATATCGTTCGCAGATCAAAGCTTGTTTGCGAGGATTGTCGACCAATGGAATTCCAAATCGAATCCAGTCGCGATTTTCAGCAAACGCATCACCCGGTCGCCAGAAATTCAATTGCAGCGTCTTCATTCTCGACGGCTTTTTCATGTCTGAACTCAGACGAAAAGCATTGGACAGCCCCTTAACGTAAACGCTGACGTAATCGAGTTTAGGATTTACGTCTTCCCAAACTGCGACGCCCCAAACTCCAGGGTCGCTACTTGATTTAGCAGCAGGGATGTTGACCTCAGACATTTGGTGAGAGTCAAACAGTCGACGATTTTTGTCTTCTCGAACTCGAATTTGTTCAACGATCAGAGGGTTGATCTCGTCACGATATTTAACTTTTTGATAACCACTTTCGCCGGCAACCCAACCTTCAAGCGTGAACCGTGGCAGGAATTTTCTTTTGGAGGCAGGAACAGGTTCGCCTCTTTTGAGATCGAATTTGATATGGTCGAAATCAGGATGCTGTTTCACCTGATCAAAAGTCATCGTCTTGCCGGTGTCACGGATACGATAAACCATGTACCAAACATTTCTGTCTTCGATGTCTCCAGATTCATTGGGTACCTTTAGCTTGGCTTGACGAAGTCCAATGAATGAAAATTCATACTGCCAAACATTGTCTCGAAACATGACGACGCGGCCTGATTGCCCGTGAAGTGTTTGGCGGTATGGAATGGTAGACGTCTGATACTGAGTTGCTTTTAAATCAAGCAGCGGTTTGGGTAGCGAGAACATGTCGCGTGGGTTTAAGTCTTCCGCGATCGTCTTCAGGACACCTCTTGCGAGAGGGCGCGGTTGTCCAATCACTTGTCCGTCGACCGAAGAAGTGCCCGAACATGCAAAAAGCAAAGTCATTGCTAATCCGAGAATTACTTGGAGACGCTGGTGCATGTTTATCTTGCCGGTCAAAATTGGTTGAATGATTCGTCGTTGATTGGTTTGTTGGTTGTCGCGAGCAGTAAGAAGTTGACGCTTCGCTCTCTAAGCGATCGTCTATGGAACTTCTTCTTAAAACGCCGGATTTTGCCGTTAAAACCTATCTCACAAGTATAGTTGCGGGCTTTTCAAAGGGTCAAGTTTTGCGAAATTCCAATCAGGAAATCCCGCTGATAATCGTATCCCGATTGTTTCGGTTGTAGCAAATACGCGACTGCATTCTTCTGTGAGTCGACAGTAGGATCCAACGTGTGAATACGAAGCCGTCTAAAAACTCCCAATACCACCTTAAAAACCAATGAAAAAACGCCCGCAACGAATTGCGAACGTTCCTATTTTCGGCGAATTGAATTGGCATTAATCAGTCAAAAACCCCGCGCCCGAATTCTTCTGTGTTGGGTTTGCTGCGATCTGAGATCGAGCCAGGCCCCGATTTGGGGGTCGGAGGATCGTTCTCTTGCCCAGGATCGACACGGGTTGTGTCTTTTTCCGGTTGTGGTCGCCGGCGGATCTCGTTGTAGTCGTCGTCATAGCGAGACGAATAGCCCGGCTGTGCCGCCAACTCGGATTCGTTTCTTAGTTCCTCGATCACGCGGTTTTGAATCATCTCACGACACTCTGCATTCACAGGGTGCGCAATGTCCGCGTAAAGTTTTGCCCGTCCTTCACCGTCTTGTTCAACGCGACCGCTTCGTTGCTTTTGACCGCACTGATTGCAGTAGTTCGCTCTTAAGTGGTTCTTGGTTCTACATTTTGAACAATTCGAAGTTAGCTTTCTGCTGGGCATAGCCACAAAAGGACCGTTGTTGCCTTCGATAATTTTTAAGTCGCGAACGACAAAGCAATCGTCAAAGGTGACGCTGCAAAATCCACGAAGCCGGTCCTCGGGATTTTCCATTAACTTAATTCTGACTTCCGTAATCTCCATCTCCATGCTCCTGTCTCAGCCGATAATTTTGGGTCAACAATGAAGCGGGCTGAGCGTTCGACAATAAAATATCCTTACATCCGGGTGGCGAGCGGACAAGCATTCAGCAGCTTGACGTGCTGTAACTGTGTTTGAAAAAAGACCAAAATAGCTAGAACCGCTGCCGCTCATCTGGTGGCCGCAGCAAGTTCCAATTCGATTAAAAGACTCACTTAATTGAGCAATCTGAGTTGTGAAAGGTTCCGCGAATTTTTGTAGTCGGTTAAATAAGCTACCACCAATTCTCGAGACGATTCCAGACGCGACATTTTGGATCAACGAATCACTCGATCGCAAATCGTCCCCGATCGAAACTTGTGAAAACACTTCCGCCGTTGACAGTGCTGCTGGTGGTTTCGCAACGACAATTGAATGGCCACTTGGAACGTTGATCGGTTGTATTATCTCGCCTCTTCCTCGACAAACTGCCATCCCGCCCGTCAAAAAAAACGGGACATCACTTCCTAGCTCGGACGCGAGATGGTGAAGCTCTGTTTGGCTCAAATTCAATTCCCAAAGACGATTGGCCGCCAACAATGCTCCAGCGGCATTGCTGGATGCACCGCCTAAGCCCGCGGCTGAAGGAATGTTTTTTCTAAGCAAGATGTCAAAGCCGGTCCGGCAAGCATCAGGGAAGGTCTTTGATTTTAAAGCTCTGATTTTTTCAATCGCTTTGACGATCAAGTTTCGTCCGTCCGTCGGAATTGGATCCGTTTCGCGCGGCAATTGTCCGGGCGAAACACCGCAAACATTCAAGTTAATCTGAGAGTCGCCGCGCCGCGTAAAGCTAATTGAGTCGAAAATCGAAACAGTGCTCATCACCGTTTCGATTTCATGAAAACCGTCGTCACGTTTGGCCGGCAATTCTAGAAAGAGGTTCAGCTTAGCTGGGCACTCAATTTCTAGTCGGTTGTAAAAACGTCGTGTTTTCATCGGTCCGCGTCGCGTAAAAACGACGGTGTGCATCATGGTGATTAGTCAAAGCGCGTCGAAAAGCAAAAAGCAGGACAACGTGGTGGGGTGGATGCGTCTCAGTTCATTCCATTCGCTCCAACAATTTATCACGGTTGAACCGAATCGCTAGCAACAAAACGTTGTTTTTCGAAATCCGATTTAATTAAATGCAATGGTGGTGAATGCTGTTTGGGCAAGCTGAAATTCAATAGTGCTCAACTCGGGAAGCTTCAAAGCTTTACAAAGAACAGGTGTTGCCATTGTTTCTGTGATCAGCAAAATCTGTTGGCATGAGTTGCGTGTTAAGCTACGCGTCTTGGCTAATTCAGGACGGTCAATTCATTAGCTTTCTGTGTTGAATCACGCCTTCCAAGTAGCCGAAGAAACTTAAATGAATACTGAGCAATCCCAACCACTGACTGATAACCTTGATTCAACAACTGATTCGAAAGCTTCAGCAAACACATCAACGTTGATAAAACGTTCTATTTTTGGCGGCGTGTTAATGGGACTGGCAAATCTTGTCCCCGGAATTAGTGGGGGTACGATGCTATTGGCAGCAGGAATCTACCCCGCGTTCATTGAATCGCTCTCGGATGTGACTCGGTTTCGGTTCAAATTTCGATCGATTCTTGTTCTGGGTTGTGTGGTTGCTGCGGCAGGGATCGGTATTCTGTTGTTGGCAGGAACTTTAAAAGGATTGGTGTTAGATCATCGTTGGGTGATGTACAGCCTGTTCATCGGGCTGACGCTTGGTGGCGTTCCGATTGTTTGGAAGCTTGCGAAACCGTTGACGCCCGGGCTGGTCAACGGAGCGATTGGTGCGTTCGCCGTAATGGTTTTGTTGGCTTATCTTCAGGCAACTGGCGTAGTTGCTGGTAGCGGCTCAAATTTTTTCAGCCTTGCCATTGCTGGATTGGCGGGGGCGAGTGCAATGATTCTTCCCGGTCTCTCCGGTGGCTATCTACTGTTACTGCTTGGGCAGTATGTTCCGATTCTGGATGGAATCGATAAATTCAAAGACGCGCTTTCGGCTCGAGATCTGGGTGCGGCAATGGGACCGGCATTCGATGTCGTGTTACCTGTTGGCATCGGTGTTGTGGTTGGCGTCGTGGCGGTTGGTAACCTCTTGGAATGGTTGCTTCGCCGATTTCGAAAGGTCACTCTTGGAATTCTGCTAGGGCTTTTGTTCGGCTCGGTGGTTGGGCTTTGGCCTTTCCAAGAGGGCGTCAAGCCTCAGGTCGGAGACGTTGTTCAGGGACAAGTCGTCACCGCCGAATCGCTTGAGCATATCAAGCCCAAGCATTATCCGACAAAACAATTCAAACCCGACGCCACCACGGTACTCAGTTCGATTGGGCTGATTGCTGTGGGGTTTGGGATAACAATCGGCGTTTCGATGATCGGCGGCAAAGAAGAATCGGCAGAGATTTGAGTTGGCAGAAATTTAGTGCCGATGGAAACAGCCCAATGTTTCTTGATGTTGGCAATTATCCAAACCAAGATTTCTTGTCGATGTTTTTGATGGAAGTTGCTTCGTCCTTATCGATTTCGAAGACCTTGTTCAACTTCATGAGATTGAAAACTTCGAGCACATTTTCATTGATGTTGCAAAAACGCAGTTTTACCTTGCCGCCTTTGCACTTCTTTCCGAACTGAACCAGTTTTCCAATCATGGCGGACGACATGAAACTCACGTTCTGAAAATTGACGACAATTTTGTCGTTATCCGCATCGTTGGTCAGGTCATTCAATTCTTGACCAAGACTGCTAATTCGGGTTTCGTCAATGATTCGCACGTCCTGGAAGTAAACCAGTAAAACGCCATCTTCTGAACGGGTAAGCAACGTAGCCACAATTTAACCTTTGCAAAACTTTTCATTGGAATTCGTCTATCACGAACACCTGCCATCAGCCTCGAATTGTAAACTACCAAACTTGCAAAGCAAACGCCCTTGAGATTTGAGCGATGAAGATACTTCTATTCGAGTGGCTGGTTGGCGGCGGATTGTGGATTGATCAGGCCTTTCCCGATCCCAATTGCTCCATGCAAAAGCAAGGTCTGGAGATGGTCTGTGCACTTCTTGCTGACCTAAACGCCATTGGGGAAGAAATCGAAGTTCTACTTCCAGTGGACAGT
>CAZQQR010000027.1:19578-28876 GCA_964595515.1 uncultured Pirellulaceae bacterium | reverse complement strand
ACGTGTTTGGGACCAGTTTGCGGTCGTGATAGGATGTATAGATAGTCGCGGTCCATCCTATCTATTCACCAAGTGTTCCAAATTGAATGCGTTCCATCGAATTCGTTGTCACGTTCTGATTTGCTTGGCGGTGATTGGCTGCGCTCCGGTAATCGGCCAAGAACCGAAAGTCGATTTTAGCCGTGACGTTCAGCCGATTCTGAGTGAAAACTGTTATTACTGTCATGGACAAGACGGCGAGCAACGGCAGGCAGGACTTCGGCTTGACCGAAAAGACGACGCTCATGCCGTGATCGAGTCCGGCGACGCCGATAACAGCGACCTCTATCTTCGCATGATGTCGGATGATCCCGATGAATTAATGCCGCCGCCTGATTCGAATCGGGAACTGACGCCTGCACAAAAACAGATTATCAAACGTTGGATCAACCAAGGTGCTCAGTGGCAACAGCATTGGGCGTTTCGACCGATTCAACGCGAAATGCCACAGGCAAAAAGCGCCATCGATTATTACGTTTCCAAAACGCTTAAACAAAACAGTCTGTCGTTCTCACCGAGGGCTTCCAAACCCGCGTTGATTCGCCGCGTCAGCCTCGATCTCACTGGTCTTCCTCCAACGATTAAACAAATTGACAAATATTTAAACGACGATTCGCCAAACGCGTATCGAAAAATGGTGGATCGGTTTTTGGCTTCGCCAGCTTATGGTGAGCGAATGGCGTGGGTCTGGTTAGATGCGGCTCGATACGCTGATTCAAACGGATATCAAGGTGACAATGAGCGGACGATGTGGCCATGGCGAGACTGGGTTGTCAATTCGTATAACGACAACATGCCCTTCGACCAGTTTTCCAAATGGCAAATTGCTGGCGACCTTTACCCAAACGCTACACGGGAACAAAAACTTGCGACGGGATTCAATCGCAACCATCCGATCAACGGTGAAGGTGGCCGGATAGCAGAAGAGAATCGTATCGACTACGTGATGGATATGGCGGAGACGACCGGCACTGTCTGGATGGGCCTTACGTTCAATTGCTGCCGCTGCCACGATCACAAATATGACCAGCTTACTCAAGAAGACTACTACAGCCTGTTTGCGTTTTTCAACCAGACGCCGGTAACTGGGAGAGACAAAGCAGGTCAGTCGGCACCGCTGCTGGCGATTGCTTCGGAATCTGAACTTGATGAACAAAAGAAATTGGAATCCAAAATTGCGGCGGCACAAAAGAAGCTTAACTCTAGAGAGAAAGAGATCGCTGACCAACAATCTGAATGGGAGTCCACACAATCAGAGCTGGTCTCAAAAGCAACGTCCTGGAAACTGTTGCCTCCTGAAATTTTTTCGGCAAAGAACTCCTACCTAAAGAAACTCAAAGATGACTCGTTGCTCACACATGGGCCCAATCCCGACAAGGATATCTATGAAATTGCAGGAACGACAAACCTAAAATCGATCACAGGATTGAGACTGCAAACACTTCCACATCCAACCATGACCAACGGCGGGTTGGCGCGATCCGACAGCTCCAATTTTGTTCTCACGGATGTGCAGGTGTTCGTTGTAAAAGAAGAACAAGAACCAGAGGAGGTCTCGATTTCTTCCGCATTCGCAGACTTGGAACAAGGCGTCCACAAAGTCAATCGGGCGATCGACGACGATCCAAAAACAGGCTGGGCTGTCCTTGAAAAAGGCAAAATGAAAGAGACACGGGAAGCAATCTTCGTATTCGAAAACGAAGTATCAGTGCCAGCAAATGCAAAGATCCAAATTGTTCTCAAACATGAATCCCAGTACCAGAAACACAACATTGGCCGTTTCAAATTGGCGTTAACGGACTCGCAAAAACTGAGCTTTGAAAGTTTGGACGAAGCAACCTTGACCGCATTTCAGGTTGAACCTGATGACCGCACACCAGAACAAGCGAAACTGATCCGTGCTCGGTTTCATAACTCAGACGGACAATATGTATCCATCCGAAAATCCGTTAGAGGGTTTACTTCCAAACGGGATTCGCTGGCCAAGAGTTTCCCAAGAGTCATGGTGATGGCCGACATGGACTCGCCAAGAAAAACATTTCGGCTGGACCGTGGAAGCTACGAACTACCGCTCAACGAAGTGACCGCGCGAATCCCAACTATTTTCGGTGAGACTTTTGAAGCCGGCGCAGAAAAGCAACCGGACCGGCTTGCTTTGGCAAACTGGATTTTCAGCGAGTCCAACCCGCTTACACCGCGGGTTTCAATCAATCGAATCTGGGCACAATTTTTTGGCGTAGGACTGGTCAAGACGACGGAAGATTTTGGTGTTCAAGGCGAACCGCCAAGCCACCCGGAATTGCTTGACTGGCTGGCAGCCGAATATCAAGAATCAGGATGGGATACCAAGCACATGATTCGGCTGATTCTCAACAGCCAAGCATATCAACAGGCTTCGAAAACGAACGAGAAACTGTTGTCAGTTGATCCGGAAAATCGTTTGCTTGCCCGCAGCCCGCGCTACCGTATGCCAGCCTGGATGCTGAGAGATCACGCGTTGGCGGCCAGCGGAAGCTTAGTTCGCGATGTGGGAGGAAAGCCTGTCAATCCGTATCAGCCGGGCGGTGTTTGGGAAGAAGCAAGCTTCGGAAAAAAGAAGTTCAAACTCGGGACCGGCGACGAACTTTACCGGCGCAGCCTCTACACATTCTGGAGACGAATCGCAGCCCCAACCATGTTTTTTGACAACGCCGATCGAATGACGTGTTCCGTGAAGAAATACCTAACCAACACGCCACTTCACGCACTCAACACTTTGAACGATGTGACGTTTGTTGAGTCTGCCAGAATATTGGCAAGCGATGTGATTGGATCTGGAAAAGATGATCAATCTCGATTGAATTTGATTTTCCGGCGGGTTATATCACGATCGCCAGACGACCAAGAATCAAAAATCCTGCTCGCTGGTTTGAAACGAACCCAGTCGCAGTTCAAGAACGACATATCGGCGGCAAAAGCCTTCATCGAACTCGGAGCGACTGCCGCTGATGAAAAACTGGATCCGGTTGAACTCGCGAGTTGGACAAGTCTCTGTTTGGCGATCTTGAACCTTGACGAAGCGTTGACTCGTCAATGATCGAATTGGATTTTGCTGTGAGTTTTTTAGAGTAGTGACTCGTCGTTTGATTGTCGCCTTCATTTGGTTTTGCTTATACGTTTTTGATGCTCAACATTATTTACCAAGACGATTCGATAGTCGCGATCGACAAACCTGTGGGCTTGCTCGTTCATCGCAGCCGAATCGATGTCCATGCAAAAGAATTTGCACTTCAAATGTTGCGGGACCAAATCGGACAACCGGTCTTTCCCGTTCATCGAATTGATCGCCCAACATCGGGCGTTCTGTTGTTTGCTTTGAATTCGAATATAGCGAGGGAACTTTGTGTTCAGTTCGAGAACCGAACGGTCACTAAAACCTACAACGCCATCGTGCGTGGACATCCTCCAGCAAACGGTCATTGGGACGAACCGCTGTTGGAGAAACTTGACCCAATCGTTGACCGTAACGCTGGTTCTAACAAGCCACCGCAGGCTGCTGTAACAGAATTCAAAACGCTTCGAAGTTGGACGGTTCCCTACTCAACGGGCAAGTACAAAACCAGTCGATACTCGTTGGTTGAGGTTCATCCCTTGACCGGCCGAAAGCATCAGATCCGCAGACACTTTAACCACATGGCTTACCCAATTATTGGTGACTCGACCTATGGTGACCGCCGTCACAACCGACTGTTCCGGGAACATTTGGGGCTACGGCGATTAATGTTGGTTGCTCGTCAGTTGAAACTCGTTCATCCTGTCACACAGTTGGAACTTTCGATCGATGCGACAATGGACGGATTGAACAACGCGATTGAATGCCTGGATGGAATAGATATGATTGAAAAAGCCAATCCTACAACCAACGTGCCTGAGCACCGACTTTGAACCAATACGAAAAAAACAAACTGCACTCTTCTCGGCGCGAGTTCTTTGGACGAACCGCAACGGGGGTTGGAACGGCAGCGCTGGCTAGTCTGCTTGCTAAATCTGGACTGGCCGACGAATCAAGAAGCGCAAAACTTGGCGGCATCCCGGGCTTGCCGCATTTTGCACCCAAGGCCAAACGAGTGATCGCGTTGATTCAAAACGGCGCGCCCTCGCATGTTGATACTTTTGACTGGAAGCCCAAACTTGCTGAAATGCATGGCCAGCCGATTCCCGACAGCTACATTGCTGGAAAACGATTCAGCACCATGACAGGCAAAGCTGACGGCAAACTGATGCTTGGCCCGATTGAACGATTCAAGCAACGGGGAGAATCGGGAGCTTGGGTCAGTGACATTCTGCCCTACACTGCTGCGATCGCGGATGAGCTAACGTTCATCAAAGGGATGCACACGGACGCAGTCAATCATGCGCCGGCGATCACCTTTTTGCTGAGCGGCGGACAGATTCCGGGTCGACCATCGCTTGGTGCTTGGATGAATTACGGGCTTGGCAGCGAAGTCAACGACCTGCCGAACTATATCGTGATGACTTCGATCACCAAAGGGACAAGTTGCGGTCAAATCTTTTATGACTTTTATTGGGGAAACGGATTCCTTCCCTCGGAGCACCAAGGCGTAAAATTTCGTGGGTCAGGCGATCCTGTTTTGTATCTTTCTAACCCGAAAGGGATGAGCCGCCAGATGCGGCGCGACTGGTTGGACGACATTGCAATGCTCAATCAGAAACAGCTCAACGAGTTTGGTGATCCAGAAATCGCAACCCGAATCGCTCAGTACGAAATGGCGTTCAAGATGCAGGCCAGCGTTCCCGATTTGACCGACCTATCGGACGAGCCGCAGTGGATTCTTGACATGTATGGCCCGGGTGTGACTGAACCAGGCACGTTTGCACATCATTGTTTGCTCGCCCGTCGGCTGGCAGAACGGGGCGTGGGATTCACGCAGCTAATGCACGCTGGGTGGGATCAACACAACAGTTTAACGACTGAGTTTTACAAGCAATGTAAGGATACGGACCAAGCCAGCGCGGCCTTGGTGAAGGATCTTAAACAACGTGGGATGCTTGATGACACGTTGGTCATTTGGGGAGGCGAGTTTGGGCGAACACCGTTTATCCAAGGCGACATCAACAACCGTTCCAGATGGGGACGCGACCATCACCCGTACGCCTACACGATGTGGATGGCGGGTGGAGGAATGAAGCCCGGAATTAGTTACGGTGAAACGGATGATTTGTCCATGAATGTGGTCAAGGACGGCGTTCATATTCACGACTTGCAGGCCACGGTTCTACATTTGCTGGGCATTGACCATGAGAAATTGACTTTCCGTTTTCAAGGACGGCAGTTTCGGCTGACGGATGTTCATGGTCATGTTGTCAAAGACATTCTGGCTTAGCCAACAGGCAAAGAGTTTTCGGTAGTGACCGATGACTGAGTAACGGCTTGATGTTTCGAGCCCCCGCATTCTAGTTGGCAATTATCAGAATTTTCGGCTATTCAGTGGCCCTTCTTCAAGCCTAGAATCTTGACACAACGACCGTCGATATTAGTTTGATGGATCAAATCAAGTACTTCAAATCCCGCCCACAAAACGACAACAAATTTGAATCAACCAAACTCCAAAACGACGGATGCCCGCTCCAAACGGCTGAGTGAACACTTGCAACCACTCACGAAGCGGAATTCCAATTGGACGTCTGATGATGCGATTTCGCATTACGGAATCCAGCGTTGGGGGCTTGGATATTTTGGCGTCGCGGAATCAGGTTTTTTGACCGTCAACGCGCCGACATCGCAGGGCGTTCGCACGGTTGAATTTAGCGAGATCCTGGATGGGCTTAAGCAGCGCGGGCTTAACATGCCTGTGATGCTTCGAATTGAAAATTTGGTTGACGATCGAATCACAAAACTAAATGAGTGTTTTGAAAAAGCGATCAAGCAATCGAACTATCGAGGAATGTACCGTGGCGTTTTTCCTATCAAGGTCAACCAGCAAAGCCATGTGATCGCTGAGATTGCTCGTTACGGAGAGCGATTTCAACATGGACTCGAAGCAGGCAGCAAAGCTGAGCTGTTGATCGCTCTCGCGACATTGCCGTCGAACGAAAGTCTGATTATCTGCAACGGCTTCAAGGACGCTGAGTTCGTCGACCTGGGAATGCAAGCCGCCCGGTTAGGGTTTGATATCTTCTTTGTGATTGAAACGGAAAAAGAAGTCCCAATCATTCTCGAATGCGCAAAGCGTTGGAATGTTACGCCAAAAATGGGCGTGCGTGTCAAACTTACCACTCCTGTCGAAGGTCACTGGAGCGCCGACTCTGGTGACCGAAGCCTGTTCGGTTTGTCAGCGGTCAAGCTGATCAATATCGTTGACGAGTTACGCAATGCTGGGATGCTTGACTGCCTACAGATGTTGCATTTTCATCTTGGCAGCCAAATCCCAAACATCCGAAACATTCGCGACGGAGTCGCGGAAGCCTGCAGGTTTTATATCGACTTGATCAACGAAGGCGCACCGATGGGCTACATGGACCTCGGTGGTGGCTTGGCCGTTGACTATGATGGATCGGCGAGCACCGAAAGCCATAGCAGCAACTACGAACTGGAAGAATACTGCGTCGACGTCGTCGAACGTATCATGGACTCGCTTGACTGCCACGGCGTTGAACATCCAACAATCATTTCCGAGTCGGGCCGTTGGACCGTAGCTCCGATGTCAGTACTGCTATTCAATGTCCTCGACGTCAATGATTTTCAGCCGTTGCCATTGCCACAACCGTTGCCGCAAGGAATTCACGATTCAATTGATGGGCTAATCGACGTTTTGAATCACATCGATGTTCGCCGCCTTCAAGAGAATTTTAACGATGCGGTTTACTATCGAGACGAAGTCAAAAAAGCGTTTCAGGCGGGAAAGCTCAGTCTACGAGAAAGAGCGTTAGCCGATAATTTAAGCCTGACGATTCTTCATCAGATCGCTGATCGTGTTCCCGACATGAGCCGCCCTTCGAAAGCACTTTTGTCGATCAAAGACCGCCTGTCCGATATTTACTACGGAAATTTCAGCGTGTTTCAGTCGCTGCCAGATGCCTGGGCCATCGATCAAATCTTTCCCGTCATGCCGCTTCATCGTCTCAACGAAGAACCAACACGAAACGCCATCATTGGTGATCTGACTTGTGATTGCGACGGCAAATTGAACCAGTTTGTTGGCAGCGTTTCCAATACGAAAACATTGCGGCTTCACCCACTCAATGAAAACGAAGAATATTGTTTGGGCGTTTTCCTGGTGGGAGCTTATCAGGAAACACTTGGCGATTTGCACAACCTATTCGGCGACACCAATGTCGTAAGCGTTCGGGTTGCTCCCGATGGAAAGCTTCAGTTTGTGCACGAACTTGAGGGAGACAGCATTGGCGACGTGCTGAGTTACGTTGAGTATCAGCCGCATGAGATTGTCAAACAATTCCGAGCTCGCGCCGAAGAAGCAGTCGAAGACGGACGTATCACCGCCGCTCAGCGTCAAGAGATGCTGCAACTGTTCAAAGCGAGCCTTGATGGCTACACGTATTTTGAGCGGTAGAGTAAGGCCTGATTCTTAAGCCTGCCCCCGCGGAGCATTCGGTTAGACTGTGATGCCTTTGCTCGCCTAACGTTGAACGATTAAAATCAGGCTAGTTCGTTTTAGAGCTACCGATCATTGGAGAGATTATGACTTCCGTTTTGACCAAATTTTTTCTACAGCTAAGCGTCGCGATAGCTCTTTTGCCAATTCTATGTTGCTCTGCAATCGCGGAAGAACCGGCGCGTCCTAACATCGTTGTGATCTTGGTTGATGACATGGGGTTCTCGGATATTGGCTGTTATGGCGGCGAAGTCGAAACACCGAACCTTGATTCACTGGCTGACGGAGGGCTTAGGTTCACGCAATTTTACAACTGCGGTCGTTGCTGCCCAACACGAGCGAGTTTGATGACGGGACTTCACCCTCATCAAGTCGGAATTGGTCACATGACGGCGCCTCCCGGAAAACCACTGGGAGTTGACGGTGCCTACCAGGGCTACCTAAACGACAACTGCGTGACGTTGGCCCAAGTTCTCAAGACCGCCGACTACCACACCTTGATGACTGGCAAATGGCATCTGGGTTCGGACGACCGGAATGTTTGGCCGCTTCAGCGTGGGTTCGACAAATTTTACGGAGGTTTGTCTGGCGCTTTCAATTACATTCAGCCTGGAGACGATCGAAAAATGTCTCGCGGAAACGAGCCCGTCGAAACGGATGAAGATTTTTACGTGACCGACACGTTTACCGACGAAGCGATCGGGTTCATCGACGAAGTCACTCAAAAAGATGACAAACCGTTTTTTCTCTACCTCGCCTACAACGCACCCCATTGGCCGCTTCAACCTAAATGGGCCGACTACCAAAAATACCGAGGCAAATACAAGGACGGATGGGAAGCCATCATGTCCCGCCGACTGGCCAAACAAAAACAAATCGGTCTCTTTCCCGAATCACTCACACCGGCCCCACACGTCGGACCGAAATGGGATTCGTTGGGTGCAAAAAAACAAGATGACATGGACAAGATCCAGGCAGCATACGCCGGTTGCATTGATTCCATTGATCAGAACATTGGCAAATTGGTCAAACATTTAAAATCAATCGATCGTTACGACAACACGGTAATCCTGTTTCTCTCAGACAATGGAGCCTGCCAGGAAGGCGGAGTTCTTGGAAGAATCAAAGACGGCTGGGTCAAGAATTCGCCACTGGGTGGAGTCGAGGGAATCCGACAAGGATTGGCTTGGGCTAATGCGTCCAACACACCGTTTCGGTTGTACAAACATTTTGTCCACGAAGGCGGAGCTTGCACGCCCATGATCGCCCACTGGCCAAAAGGGATCGCTGGGAAAGACAAAGGAACGTTTGTTCGGCAGTTTGGCTATCTTCAGGACATGATGGCGACTTGCATTGAATTGTCAGGAGCAACGTACCCCAGTGACAAACCGGCTTGTGAAGGTGTTTCGCTTTTGCCATTGCTGCAAGGCTCCGACCAACCGATTCATACGAGTCCAATTTACTGGGAACACGAAGGCAATTGCGCGATGCGATCAGGCGACTGGAAATTAGTCAAAGAGTACAAAAAGCCCTGGGAGCTTTATAACATTGCCAAGGATCGGACAGAGATGAACGATCTCGCAAAATCGGAGACGTTGAAGAAAGATGAGATGATTGCGATGTGGGAAAGTTGGGCGAAGAAGCAC
>CAZQQR010000027.1:13623-19478 GCA_964595515.1 uncultured Pirellulaceae bacterium | reverse complement strand
CTGCTCGAACCTGCGTCGCTTTCCACGACACGTTCGTCTGAAATTCCAGCCTCCGATTCCCCATCGCTGCCCAGCAAAAACAGAATGGCTGGCAGCATGATCACGTCCGCCAAAAGGGCCACCCCCAGCAGCATCGTAATCGCCCAGGAAAATCTTGAGACGACCAACATGTCGCTAAAGTAGTAGGCAAACAACCCTGCGCCACCGATCAAAGTGGTATGCAACATCGCAGGACCGCATTGGCTGATTGTGTGTTTCACTGGCTCGAGAATATTATGGAGCTTGCCACCGAAATCGCGAAAGCGAATCAAAAAATGCGTCGTATCGTCAACCGCAATCCCCAGCGCCACACAGGCGGTCATTGCGATCGCGAGATCAACCGGATACTGAGACCAACCCAATCCGCCGAACACCATCAAAGTCGGAAAAACGTTGGGAATCATGGCAATCAAACCAAGTGCGACCGACCGCAAGACGATGATCAGGATCGGCGTGATGATCAAGAATGCCAACAAAAAGTTTTGGAACAAGTCTTTCAGCAGCGTGGTTTGGGCGTGCTGAAACAAATGCGTCTTGCCTGTGTAGACCAATTCTGGACGAACGTGATTGGGGTCTTCGAATTTAAAATCGTCAACGACCTTTTGAGCGACTTGTTCAACGCGGTCACGAAGTCCGATAAAGTCAATCGGCTTGGTGAACGGAAATCGAATACTCATCCGCCAACTTTCTGTGTTGTCGGAAAGCGATAACAAACTGTTGTTGGCCATCTTCTCCCGCTCACGACGAAGCACCGTTCGATAGGCAGACCGCCTCATCATGCTTCGAACATTTGTTTTCCTCGGCTCGTTCGGGAGTGCATTAACCAGTGAATAAGCGACATCGATATCTGGAATTTTTTTGACCGCAAATTGAATCCGGCGAATCAATTTTGCTCGATCAGGAAACTGCTCTGCATCGACGTTGTCAAACATGATCAACAATTCTGTTTGATCCATCGGCCCAAGTCGTCGCTCAAGTCCCTTGAGAGATAGAATCACTTCTGAATTGGGTTTGAACAGTTTTTCAACCTCGACTTCTGCAGTCAGCCGAGTCAGTCCCCATGCGCCCAGCCCCATCAACATCAGACTCGCGATTGAAACCACGACTTTGCGGCCACGAATCCACTCCACCATTCGCACCCAAAATGTCGATTCAGACGTCCGCGCCGCGAGCTTGTTCAGCCCCGTTTTCCCAAACCTGTCGAGCAACCAAGGAACGAGAAACAATTGATAAAGAAGTGCAATTCCAACTCCCGACGCACAGAAGATCCCAAAGTTCCTGATCGCGGGAAAATCGCTTCTCACCAGCGACAACATTCCGATCGCAGTCGTCGTCGCTGAAATGGTGCAAGGCTTCCAACCGATCGATAGCAGCTTTCGAGGATCACCGATTGCATCCAAACCGTAACGAATCAAGTGGATACTCCCTGAAATCGCCAGCACAAAAACCAACGCAGGAATGATCGACATCAATCCGCCATACTTCACCCCGCAAAGCGGAATGAGTGCAACGCTTAAACCTGACGCGCCCATCGCACACGTAAACACGATCACCGTCAGACCGAAATCTCGCAGACAAAACAGGGCTACCAGCGTCGCCATGATGACGGAAGGAATCAAAAACCAACGGTACGACTTATTAAGCTGCTCATCAATAAACGTTGCAATGTAGGGGTATCCGCCGATCCCAATCTCAGAGCGTTTAAGGTCCGGCTGGGAATCAATCGCGGCCCAAACAAGATCCAACGCTCCGCGTCGATTGGCTGTTCCCTTCCGAGATAATTCGATGAACAAACTTGTTGTCGCGGGATCCTCCAGTCCAAAAAAGACGCCGCGGAATCGCGATTGGATGTTCTTGGCGGAAAGGTCTACTTCGCTTGACAGCCGCTCAATAATTTCTTTGCCGTTGGAAACAGACTGGATCAAATTCTCCGTATCGCTATCACGAATGGTTTGCGTCACTGAATCCAATCGCGGATCATCGATCGTGCATTCGTCCCAGGTAACGATCAGAAAATCATCGCCACCAAATTTGGTTTCGAAGAGATCATATTTCTGACGAGCTTCCGATTGGTCAGGCAACCACTGAAGCACGTCCTCGGTATTCGATTGAAGTTTTGAAATCCCCAGCAGGAATAGGGCGCCTGCAACCAAGCAAAACGCGATTCCAAAAATATCAAGACGATTCACTTCTGTCTCATTGGTTGAGTGGGTGCATCCGTGCCAACTTTTCTTGACGGGAAGACTCAACGTTATATCCGTTTTGAAGAAAACTGTCAGTCCGGAAACGTTCGGTAATCACTGGTTTGATAGAATGATTGAACGATTCGCTTCTTTCATTTGAGTCAAAGCAAAATGAAAAACAATTATCTGCACTCTGTGTTGGCAATCACTTTCTCCGTCGCGAGTTTCGCATTCGGAACAAGTCTCGTATTTGGGGACAAACCCCAACCAGAAAACTTCCGCCGTCCATCCCAATCCCCCAACGTCATTATCATGATGGCTGACGACATGGGACTAGGAGACACCAGCGCGTACCAAGACTGGACTGGAAACGAAGATGCTGTTCAGGTCAAAACGCCTGCGATGGAACGCTTGGCAAGAATCGGGATTCGATTCACAGACGCGCATTCGCCATCCTCTCGATGCACCGCCACACGTCAGGCACTGTTGACAGGACGTTACACTTGGCGAACTCGATTAAAACAAAGTGTGCTGTGGGGTCCGCAAGGCGATCCACTTATTGAGCCTGGCCGGCCAACGCTTGCGACGCTACTTCGTGATGCGAACTATCACACAGGAATGTCAGGCAAATGGCATTGCGGATTGACTTATCGAAACGCCCGAGGTGAACCGGAATCGGATTGGAACCAAGTTGATTTAACCAAGGGAATTGCAGACGGACCGATCAACCATGGGTTTGACTTTTTTCATGGAACATCGCGTAGTCATCCGACATCGAAGGATCAGGGTTGGTTGAAAAACGACAAAATTCTTGCGGCGACCGGAGGACTGAATGTCGATCGCTCACAATATGTCCTAAAAGAAACCGGCGTTGTTAATTTTGAGCGGGCACAGGAATTCTTGAAGTCCCACGTTAAAGATTCATCGACACGAGCGAAACCTTTTTTCCTCTACTATGCCTGCCACTCAAATCACACTTCGCATGATCCTTGCAAAGAAATTTCAGGCCGCGCCGTTCGAGGAGCAAGCAACCTGAAAACAAGACGATCTGATTTCATATACGAAAATGATGTGGTGCTCAGTTTGTTGCTGGACTGGTTGGAATCGACGGACGATCCTCGGCGACCTGGACATCCTTTGCTTGAAAACACACTCGTGATTTTCACCAGCGACAACGGCGCAGAAAACAAATCCAAATCCGCGACTGGACCACTTCGTAGCAAAAAAGGATCAATTTACGAAGGCGGACATCGCGTTCCATTCATTGCGGCATGGAAGATCGGCGGGATTGGTGGCGGACTTTCAAACCAATCGGGACAGACATCCGATTTTCCAATCTGTCATGTTGACTTGTTCGCGACACTCGCAGAAATCATCGGGATAGAAGTTTCCCAAGGAGCCGAAGACTCTATCAGCATTCTTGGTGCGCTCGGCAACAAACCACCGCAAACAAGAACGCCATTGATTCACAACGACCACAACGAGGGGGCCCAAGCCGCGGGTGTAAAACCAAAACAGAAGGAAGCCGCTTGGATGGCGATCCGAGTCGACAACCCATCAGTTGATGGAAAACTATTTGAGGGTAAGTGGAAATTGCTCGTCGATCATGAACTGCTCTACGGCGGTATCGTCAATCCAAAAGAGCTGTACGAACTTGACTCTGACCAAAAAGAAAGCACCAATCGAGTGGCAGAACCCGATTTGAAACCGCTTGTCAAATTCCTCACGCAACGATTGAAATCAATCCATGATGGAGGACGAATCGTATCTGAATAATATTTTTGAATTTTGATTTGTCGCCGTCGAGAAGGATGACATCGCAGGAAATATCAGTTCAAATATGGCGAAGCAACTGAAGCAATCCACAATCAATCGCAGAAGATGAGAGTTGAATGACCGCGTTTCCTGAAATTCCAAAGATCAAGTACGAAGGCCCTGAATCGAACAATCCGCTTGCTTTCCGCTGGTACAATCCGGAAGAGGTTGTCGAAGGCAAAACGATGAAGGATCACTTTCGATTTACCGTTTGCTATTGGCATACGTTTCGTGGATCCGGTGCCGACCCGTTTGGCGCTGGCACGATGCAACGACCTTGGGATGATGGAACTGAATCGCTTGAGAACGCATGCAATCGCGTCCGTGTCGCGTTTGAATTTTTCGAAAAACTCGACGTACCCTTTTATGCCTTTCATGATCGTGACGTTGCTCCCGAAGGCAGTTCATTAACCGAATCCAACAGCAACCTTGACACCGTCGCAGCAATTCTAAAAGAAGAGCAGGAACGAACCGGCATTAACTTGTTGTGGGGAACTGCAAACCTTTTTTCCAATCCACGATTCATGCACGGAGCTGCGACCTCGTGCAATATCGACGTGTTCACGTACGCCGCTGCTCAGGTCAAAAAGGCGATCGAAGTCACCAACATGCTTGGCGGTGAAAACTACGTTTTCTGGGGCGGGCGTGAAGGTTACATGAATCTTTACAACACTGATATGAAACGCGAGCTGGATCATCTCGCACGGTTCTTTCACATGGCGGTCGACTACGCCAAAGAGATCGGGTTCACTGGTCAGTTTTTGATCGAGCCAAAACCAAAAGAGCCAACCAAGCACCAGTACGATTCCGATGCTGCCGCTTGTATCAATTTCTTGCGAGCGTACGATCTACTGGATCATTTCAAACTCAACCTCGAAACCAACCATGCAACGTTGGCTGGTCACTCGATGATGCATGAAATGGATTATGCCGGAATGCAGGGCGCGTTAGGTTCGATCGATGCCAACACGGGTGATATGTTGCTCGGCTGGGACACCGATCAATTCCCAACCGATTATTACTTGACCACTCAGACAATGCTCTCAGTTCTCAAATACGATGGACTTGCACCGGGCGGTGTGAACTTTGACGCAAAAGTTCGCCGCGAAAGTTTCGAGCCAGTGGATTTATTCCACGCACACATCGGCGGAATGGACGCGTTCGCAAAAGGACTGAAAATTGCCGCCGCTATCCGAGCCGACAACGCGCTGGGCGAAGTCGTTCAACAACGGTATAGCAGTTGGGATTCGGAGCTTGGTCAGAAAATCGAAAGCGGTTCCGTTTCGCTCACAGACCTCGAAACGATCATGCTCGAAAAAGGTGATGCTCAAGTCCAACGTAGCGGACGGCAAGAACTTTGTGAAAACATCGTAAACCGTTACGTCGACAAAATTTGATCGCTCGAACGTTGTTTCCAATGATCAAAACCCTGTATCGCGTTTTCCGATGCGAGTTCTCGGTGAACGAAGGGCTTGGCGGCACGCAAACCAGAAACCAACCAGGATTGTCAGATGAAACCGATCGTTTTACGTCTGGCTCTCCTGCTGTTTTTGACTGTAAGTAGACAGCCAACCACAGCCTGCCCTCCGACCGTAGACGAACCGAGTTCAACAACCGCCGCTCCCAACATCATTCTGGTGTTCATAGACGACATGGGGTGGGGGGATTTCTCCTGTTTCGGAAACGAGTCGGTTGAAACGCAAAATATTGATCGACTTGCACGTGAAGGAATTCGATTCGAACAGTTCTACGTGAACTCACCGATCTGTTCGCCATCTCGTGTCGCAATTTCTACCGGGCAGTATCCAACCCGGTGGA
>CAZQQR010000027.1:0-13523 GCA_964595515.1 uncultured Pirellulaceae bacterium | reverse complement strand
CACCGAAAACTCAATCAAGACCGTGGGATTGCTCAGTGGCTTGATCCATCGGCGCCGATGTTGGCACGCCAGCTTCAGTCGTCAGGATATGCCACTGGTCACTTTGGAAAATGGCACATGGGTGGCCAACGTGACGTTGGTGATGCTCCACTGATTTCCGAGTACGGATTTGATGAGTCGTTGACGAATTTTGAAGGGCTGGGAAAGCGTGTTCTTGCCATCAAAGACGCTTACGATGGAAAACCAACTCAAAACCATACGCTCGGCTCGGAAAAACTTGGTAAACCAGACGAAATCACTTACGTCGATCGTTCCAAAGTCACCGAGACCTTTACTGCGGCCGCGATCGAGTTTATTAAGCAAGCGAAATCAAACGACCAACCTTTCTACGTCAATGTTTGGCCTGACGATGTTCACTCACCCTTCTTTCCTCCTAAAGCTCGCCGGGCAGACGGATCGAAACGAAAACTCTATCACGGCGTGCTGGACACGATGGACGAACAATTGGGAGTGCTGTTTGATTTTGTTCGAAACGACAAAGCTCTTGCAAACAACACGTTGATTTTGGTTTGCTCAGATAATGGGCCCGAACAAGGGGCCGGTTCCGCCGGTCCATTTCGAGGATTTAAAACTCACCTGTTCGAAGGCGGAATTCGTTCATCACTGATTGTTTGGGCTCCAAAATTGATGTCCGATTCTGTTGCCAGCACACGCAATCAAGATTCGATTTTCTCGGCCATTGATTTGGTTCCTTCGCTACTCTCAATTGCCGGAGTTGAATCATCAACCAACACCGAATTTGACGGGGAAGACGTCGCGGACACGTTACTTGGTCGATCCAATCAAGGCCGGACCAAGCCTTTGTTTTTTCGACGTCCGCCGGATCGAGACAAATACTATGGCGTGAATGATTGTCCTGATTTGGCTGTGAGAGATGGTAAATGGAAATTGATGTGTGAGTTCGACGGCTCAAACATTCAACTGTTTGATTTGGATTCAGACAGAGCCGAAGCAACAAATCTTGTCGCCGATCATCCTGATTTGGTCAAACGTTTGACGAAATCGTTGTTAGCGTGGAACCAATCAATGCCGCAGGACAACGGCGCGACGTTTAAGTCAAAAAAGAAAAACAAACGTAAAAAGTAAAATCTTGAGAGGACCCAGATAACGTGTCATTGCAATGGAACTACGATGAGCTGTGGGACTATGTCAGCGAGCATTTTCATTGCGGTCCCTATTCAATTCATGGACCGAGTCACTGGACACGGGTGAAAGAGAACGGGTTGGCGGTCGCAAAGTTCTCGGGGGCAAACGCGAGAGTGGTTGCTTTATTTGCTCTGTTTCACGATTCGTGCCGCGAATCGGACGGCTGGGATCCGGGGCATGGCCAGCGAGGTGCAGAACTTGCCCGGCAATTGAGATCAGAAAAGTTCGACATTCCAGATGAAGAGTTTGAGCTATTAAGCTACGCCTGTGAGTGGCATACTGACCAAAAATTCAACGAAGACCCGACGATCGGGACTTGCTGGGATGCGGATCGTTTGGATCTTGGACGCGTTGGAGCGGTTCCCGATGCTGCCTATCTAAATACGTCAGCAGCCAAATATGTTGCGAACCAAGGCGGGACGATTGCGCTGCTTGAAGATCTGGATCAGGACTTCTTTGAGACGTTTCGTTCGCCAGACGCTTAGGTGAAATACTTCGGGAATAGCTTCCAGAATCAGCCAATGCAACACTTGCTGCTTGACCCACTACCGGATGCTTTCTACCTTTTGGGTATGAATTGTCCGACTGCGGCAAACTATCTGACTGGAGAATACTGTGAATCGTCAAAACTTTCTTTCGCGAAGATTTCAATCGTGCTTACTTTTGATAAGTATCAGTTTGATGATCGTCGGATGCGGCCGACCATCGGCACAGAAATTCCCAAACAAAAAGAAGCAGGACGATGAGCCGATCCAAAAAGTTATTGGTGAAGTAACCCAAGAGGTCGGCGAATTTAAACCAGGTGAAGCCGAAGTTTCCGACTTGGCCGTAAAGTCCAATGCGAACCCGATTCAAGCGTATGCTGGAGGTGCTCGGTACGCGATCGCTCAGACTGCAAAACTGGGAGTCACTAAGGCACTTCAATTGTTCAATGCTTTGGAAGGAAGATATCCAAAGGATCATCAAGAGTTTATGGAAAAAGTCATCAAAGCCAACGGAATTCAACTGCCCGTGCTGCCAGGAAAACGCCGATACCAGTACGACGTGGAGAACCACGAACTGGTAATCGTCGAGCCGCAAAACGCTGACGGGAAATGACTCGACTTTACCAATCGCTCAGGCCTGCAACTTGGTAAAGATTAAAGTAGCTTTGTGTTGAATTCAAAATTAACTTCTTCAACTTCTGGCTCCCAATTGGGAGCTTTTCCTGTTTCTGACAATCAAACTCGATTTTCTGTTTGGGCTCCTAACGCAAAAACGTTGGCGGTCCAATTGATTGAACGAACAGAATCCCAAGAAACAGCTCTTTCCAGCCACGAACTGACGGCTGAAACTGACGGTAGATTTCAAGGGATTGTTGATGACTGTCCTGCAGATTCGCTTTACCGATTGTTGGTCAATGGAAATGCTCGGCCGGACCCGCGTTCTCGATTTCAACCATTTGGTGTCCACGGCCCATCCCAAGTCATTGATCCGAACGCGTTCAAATGGACCGACAGCGACTGGAACGGAATCAACAAACGTGATCTCGTCATTTATGAAATGCACTTGGGTTCGTTTACAGAAAAAGGCGACTACGGCAGTGCGATTAAGAAACTCAAACAGCTTCGTGATTTTGGTTTTACAGCCATCGAAGTCCTGCCATTGGCGCAGTGTCCCGGAAAGTGGAATTGGGGCTACGACGGCGTCAACTATTTCGCTCCATCAAACAACTATGGCACTCCCGGCGAATTGAAACAATTTGTCGATGCTTGTCATCAGCACGGACTCGCCGTATTACTCGATGTCGTCTACAACCACGTCGGACCAGAAGGAAACTACCTCTCGGAGTTTGCGCCTTACCGAGCCAAACAAGGCACGCCCTGGGGCGACGCGTTTAATTTCGATGAGCGGTCAGTCCGAGATTTTGTGATCGACAACGCTATTTTTTGGCTTGATGAATATCACTTTGATGGCCTGCGACTCGATGCAGTTCATTACATGTTTGATCACAGCGACGAGCATATTTTGGACGAAATCCAAACTTGCTTCCGAGAATTTGAGAAAACTGCCAATCGAAAAATCTATTTGATTGGTGAATCGAACATCTACGACCCGGATTTAGTGAGAGGTTCTGAGAACGGCACGCCTCACTACGATGGTATCTGGTCCGATTGTTTGATGCATTCCATCTACAAAGCTGGCGAGCCTGATTTACGTCTGACGAATCGTCACTACCAGCCGACGGACATCGCGGAAACGCTTGAGCACGCGTATGTGTTTAGTACGCCACAAGCCATTCGAGTGGATGAAGAAATCCGAAAAAAGAACCATCCCGGTGGAGATCGTTCTTACATTGCTTCGCTGATCATGGCGCTACAAACACACGACAGCGTTGGCAATCATCCGCATGGGAAACGAATCCATCATTTGATGTCGGTTGAATTCCAGATGGCGGCTGCGCCGTTGGTTCTGCTGTATCCTTCTATCCCAATGATCTTCATGGGAGAGGAATGGGCGACCGATGCACCGTTTCCTTTCTTTGCGGATTTTGAAGACCAAGGGCTTCGAAAAGCAGTCGACAAAGGTCGTCGCGATGAATACCCGCACCACGACTGGGCTGATTCTCCGCTACCTTCTGATCCAGCTGCGTTCCTTAACTCAAAGTCAAATCGAGATCAGGAAAATCAAACGGTGAACGATTGGTATCGTGAACTTCTTCGATTCCGCAAACAAGGAATCGATGACGGTTGGTTGTGTGTCGAAAATTTTGCAACCAAGTCTGATTTGGACAAAGGAATATTTCGATTGATCTATCGCTGGCAAAGTGACAGCAGGGAAAACGAAGTCCAAATCGTCTGCCGGTTAGCGAGGGATAACACTCAAGCCGTCTCGTGGGCGGAGATCGAATGTCACGATCCCGTTTACAACTCTCGCCCCAACGAAACATCCCAACTCGTTGCTGAACACTGTTTGATTTGGTTGAAACAATAAAGCTCTGACCGAGTTTGCTAACTCTTCTAACTCTTTTCTGTCAATTGGCTTCGTGGCAAAGTGTTAACCTGTACCGAATATGCGAACCACGAAGCGAGCCTTTAAGGACTGCTGGTTGATCTGGTTTTCCCGAAATTCTGTGCAGCTATCAACCCACAAGCTACTAACGACCGTTTGTACTGATAGGCGACCCATTCTGTTTGCGCGCCCGTACACCTTCACATTGATGATGGTTTTTCAGTCGATATTTGTCGGGAGTTTTCGCAGGTGCAATCTTACTTTCAGCGAAGACTTGGACGTCTACTTTTCGCGAGCCTTTTAGGTTTGTTTGTCGCGACCAGTTTTTGCGTCCCGATCTATGCCCAACAGAAACCAAATATCATCTTGATCAATCTTGATGATGCTGATTTTGACATCCTTTCGCAGCAAACGATTGCTAACCGATTTCCAAATTTGCAGCGGTTCGTCAACGAAGGTCTTCAGTTTACAAACTTTCACGTGACAACACCGCTTTGTGGACCATCACGAGCCTGTTTGTTGCGTGGGCAGTATGCACACAGTACTGGCATCGTTTGCAACGATCGAAATTCTTTCCGCTCCAACGGATTTGATGGAGGCATGAAGAGTTACCGTGATCGGGGCTACCTGGAAAACGACATCAGCACTTGGATGAAAGGTGCCGGTTATCGCACGATGATGATCGGAAAATTTCTTCACCACGAAACGCTTCCGATGGTGCCCTCAGGTTGGGACGATTTTTATCACTACATGGGTGGCGAGTATTTTGGCACGTTTCGATTTACAAACGAAAACTACCCGGCCGGCGTCGGGGTCAGACAGCCAATCGACTCGTATCGGACAGACCTAGAAAAAAACGATGTATTGACGGTCGTTCAAAAACACGTTGATCGCGCCGATGGCAAACCGTTTTTTATGTATCTGGCTCCGTTTGCTCCGCATCACAATTCTTCATTGACTGAAAACGAAGGAATGATCCCATCGCGGTACAAACCCTGGTGGCATTCGATTCGGATGCCGCTCAATCCGTCGATCAACGAAGTCGTGATGACGGATAAATCGACTGCGATCCAGGCCCTTCCAAGACTCAGTCAATCGATGGTCGACTCGCTCGACGTTCGCTACCGCGAGCGGATTTTAGCAATGCGTGCTTTTGACGATACGTTTAAGGCGCTTTACGAGAAACTTGACTCGACAAATTTACTGAACTCAACCTACATCATGTTGACGAGTGATAACGGCTACCAAAATGGTCACCGGCGGATGCTCGGCAAAGGCGACAGTTACAACCAAAGTTCACACGTTCCATTTTTTGTTATTGGCCCGAACGTTCCGGCAAATAAGCAGGCCAATCACTTGTTGGCTCACATCGACATTGCACCGACCATCGTTGATCTTGCCGGAAGCCAGGCTCCTTCGCTGGTCGATGGCCGCTCATTCAAGCAACTGATTCACAATCCTGATTCTTCGCCAGAGCGAAGCTGGCGGCAGTCGGTTTTGATTGAGAATTGGGAGTCGAATATTTTGTTCAACACAAAAATTCACCTGGGATCCAATTCAGCCAGATTCTATGACTCGTCTTACACAGAATGGGCCGACGGGACGACTGAGTTTTTTGATTTGACCCAAGACCCCTATCAGCTGTTTAACTCTTACCCATATCTATCGGCGGCCGACAAACAGTATTACACGGACTACCTTCGTCTCATCAAAAAATCGCCGGGGCGTCCCCAAGTCACTGTCAGTGATCCTTGGGAGTTTAATACTCTTTTGCCGAAGAACCACGCCGTGTTTGGGATGGCTCAGGATGACGAAGGAGTTTCCGCAGTCAAAGTCGCGATTCGGCGGACGAGCGATTTCAAATTTTGGAATGGAAGCAATTGGCAAACTGATTTCGTTCAGGTCGCCGCAGACTTAACCAATCCAGGACAACAACTGACTAGCTGGAGGGTCACGCAAGCTCCTCTTGCAAGTTCGTCCGAAGAGCTAATCGGATTCTGGGCGTGGAGCTTTGATGCTGATTCCAACTACAGCGAAGTCAAATGGCAACACCTTCGATTGGACTCAACCGCCCCCGTTTCAAAAGTGACCTATCCAGTCCAAGGATCGACTTTGACGGGTAACATTACCGCCAGAGGTGTGACAACAGACGAAAGAGAAGTCGTCGCTGTTCGAATGGTCGTGAAAGATCTTGATGCTCTTAAGTTTTGGAACGGCAGTGCCTGGCAGAACGATTGGACTTTTGTTTGGGTTCCCACCAACGCAGCGGGCGAGTGGAGTTACCCGCTACCCGCGTTTAAAGGTCTCTTGAATGTCGCAGCACGCGGTGTGGACGATTCTGGAAATGTTGAAAGTCGTCCTGCGATGAGCTATTTCTGGATTGAGTAAGCTCTCCAAAAATCATTTCGTCAATTTTTCAATTTGGACGAATATTCTCGGAACCTTCCCCTGTTCTTTTTTGCTTTGCATTGATTCATCTCCGTGTTAATCTGCATTGAATGATTGAACGCCTTTGTTTGGTCTTTTCAAACATGATCAACAGCGAGGCAGCGGTGAAGTACAAGTCTTTTTTAGAGTGCAAACTCCTTTTCCTAACTTGCCTCGCAACTTTTTTCGTTGTTACGAATCCTTCTCGGGTGAACGCTCAGTCACCGGTCGCTCGTCCCAATATCATCCTGATCAATCTTGATGATGCGGACATCGAGTTACTTTCGCGGACGAATATTTCTGCCCGATTTCCGAATTTAAAACGATTCGTTGATGATGGTTTACAGTTCACAAATTTCCACGTGACGACACCGCTTTGCGGACCTTCAAGAGCGTGTCTTTTTCGCGGCCAGTACGCGCACAATACGGGCATCCTTTGCAACAATCCGGCTTCGTTTCGTTCCAACGGTTTCGATGGAGGCATGCGTTCTTACCATGATCGAGGGTACCTTCAGAATGACGTCAGTACCTGGGTAAAATCCGCAGGCTATCGCACGATGATGGTTGGAAAATTTCTTCACCATGACACGATGCTGATTGTTCCTCCGGGGTGGGATGATTTTTATCACTACACCGGAGGTGACTATTTTGGATCGTTTCGTTTTTCCAATGAGTTCGCGGTTGGTGGAATTGGAATACGGCAGCCTATCGACTCTTATCGGACCGATCTGGAAACAATCGATGCCGTGAACATCATCGAGCAACACAACAGTCGTTCTGCCGACCAGCCATACTTTATGTATCTCAGTCCGTTTGCACCTCACTCGCATTCGTCATCGACTCGTGAACAAGGGATGGTGTCTCCGAAATACGCGTCTTGGTGGCCAGAGTTATTGCCGCAGCTAAATCTATCGATTGGCGAGTGGGATATGTCCGACAAAACGACAGCGCTGGCGAACGTCCCAAGACTTAATGCAGCTTGGACCAATTACATGAACCGTCATCACCGCGAGCGAACATTGTCGATGATGTCGGTCGACGAAATGTTTGGCAAACTTTATCAGGCTGTCGCGGAGAGCGGTGAACTGAACAAAACCTACTTTTTGATTACCAGCGATAACGGGATGGAGCAAGGACATCGCCGGTTGTTTGGAAAATCAAACTCTTACGACCGAACAACCAACGTCCCATTTTATGTGCTTGGTCCAAATGTACCGCGGGGAACCTTCAATCACTTGTTAGCCCACATTGATATCGCTCCGACTGTGACCCAGCTTGCTGGTGGTGCCATCCCTCCACTTGTAGACGGCAAATCATTCATGCCGCTGATGTTTGCTCCGACGTCTGTTCCAGAAAGAGATTGGCGCGAGGCGGTTTTGATTGAGAACTGGGAATCAACCGAAGCCACCGACCAACAAACGATTCACCTCGGCTCAAACTCAGTCCGATTCTACGAGTCGTCGTATACCGAATGGGCCGATGGAACGTCCGAATATTTCAATTTGAGATTTGACCCACTTCAGTTGTCCAACCTGGTTCAAAATTTGACGCAGGAACAAAAAAGCTATTTTTCAAACTATTTGAGGGTTCTCAAAAAAGCACCTCATATCCCAAAGGTTTCATTCAGTGACCCGTTCAATTTCAACGAACTTGTCCGAAACGATCATGCGATTCTTGGAATGGCGGAGGACGCATCTGGTGTCGACAGCGTAAAACTTACGATTCGCCGAATCAGCGATTTTCAATACTGGAGCGGTCGATCTTGGCAAGTAGATCCGATTCGTGTCGATGCTGAGCTTACTAATCCAGGTCAGCAACTGACCAGCTGGCGATACAAAAACACGCCTGCTGTCAACAGTTCCGATGAACTCGTCGGCGTTTGGGCTCGTGTCTACGATGATGAAGGAAATTACAATCCCGTCGTTCCGGGACAGCTAATGCGTTTTGATATGGATGAACCGGACACCACTATTCTCGCGCCGGCACTGGGATCTAACGTTTCGGACAGGCCGACGGTTTCAGGAACATCCTATGACTCTCGTTCCGTGTTGATGATGAAACTCGTCGTCAAAAATCTTGACAACGCTCAGTACTGGAACGGTTCAGCTTGGCAGACAGATTGGACGTCGGTCTTGATTCCCGTCAGCAATGGAAAATGGTACTACCAATTGCCAAGCCTTCCACAGGGCGGTTTGATTTATATCGGGGCACGCGGTGTCGACGACTCAGGCAATCTGGAGTTCGTCCCTGAAAAGACCTATTTCTGGGTGAACCGATAGGCGCATCACCAGAAAAAGAAATCTTGAAGCGATGGATTAACAAGGCGCAGAATGGAAAACGCCTTCGAAATCAACTTGTTCTCGCGTCAAACCGATCGATCAAATTCCATTGTGTCGGTCTCCAATGACTCCAAGGCTGGTTTACCCTGATCGTCCGTTGTAGACCGGTTCGTCACTGGCCCCAAAATCTCGAAACACGTTGCAGGCTTCCTCGGCAAGCACATCCTCAATCACATTGATGCCGCGCTTTTTGAGTTCCATCTGCCAGTTGGGATGAATCGGTCCTTCATCGAATCCGGTTAACTCTTCTATTTGTTCGCCGGATGCTCCCACGACGACACTGCGAACACCAGACCATGGAATCGATCCAAAACACATCGCGCAAGGCCGACCGTTAACAACAATCTGATGCTCTGGCATTCCGGGTCCACCCAAATCAAAGGTATTCAGGATTTGCTGAGCGAGCGAAATCGCCACGATCTCAGCATGAGCAGAGGACATATTCATCGGAACGACCCGGTTCACACCAATCGTCACGACTTTACCCGTTTCCGTTTCGAAAATACCAGCCGCAAACGGACCGCCCGTCTGGTTCTCAAAATTGAGACGCGAATACCGAATCACAGCCCGCATCCGCTCTTGGACATCCGGAATTCGATCAGGAAGTTTCTTGTTCTCTTCGATTGCCCATTCGGGCAAACTGATTTGAAAACTCATGGTGACTTTCGCGGCGACGTTTTAAGGGCTTTGTTAACTGATCGTAGCCGAATTCGTGACAAACTCAAAAGCCACTATCATCGCCTCGGCATCATCCAAGCTTTGCCAAAATCGAGTTAAACGTTTCGCTTGGACGCATTGCCTTGGAAACTGATTCAGGGTCGGGGAAGTAATAGCCGCCCACGTCCATCGCTTGTCCTTGAACCGAATTCAATTCTTCGACGATCTTGGCTTCGTTTTCAGCCAAAGCTTTTGCGATCGGGGCAAAGACAGCTTGCAACTCAGCATCATCTGTTTGCTCGGCCAATTGCTGAGCCCAATACATAGCGAGGTAAAAATGACTGCCACGGTTATCGAGTTCATTCACTTTTCGCGATGGTGATTTACCTTCGTCGAGCAACCTCTCCGTTGCTAAATCGAGAGCATCGCCCAACAATTTGGCTTTAGCGTTGTCGTTCACTTCGGACAAATGTTCCAGCGAAACCGCCAAAGCCAAGAACTCACCTAACGAATCCCAGCGAAGATGGTTCTCAGACTCAAACTGTTGAACGTGTTTTGGCGCCGAACCACCGGCTCCCGTTTCAAACAGTCCGCCACCATTCATCAACGGAACAATCGAGAGCATTTTCGCGCTGGTTCCAAGTTCCAAAATCGGGAACAGATCGGTCAGGTAATCACGAAGCACATTGCCTGTAACGGAGATCGTGTTTTCGCCCTTTCGAATTCGATCTAACGTGAACTGCGTGGCATCAGAAAGTCCTTTGATCTCGATTTGGAGACCATCCGTATCATGATCCTTCAAATATGTTTTTACTTTTTCGATCAGCTGCGCGTCATGGGCGCGGTCTTCGCTCAGCCAAAAAACAGCGGGCCAACCTGTTGCTCTGGCGCGTTTGACTGCCAATTTGACCCAGTCGCGAATCGGCGCATCTTTGACGCTACACATTCGCCAGATGTTTCCTTTTTTGACCGCATGCTCCATCAACACGTTGCCACCGTCATCAAGGACACGGACGGTTCCGTCTGATTCCAGTTCAAACGTTTTGTCGTGCGAGCCGTATTCTTCGGCCTTTTTCGCCATCAAACCGACGTTAGGCACGGTTCCCATGGTGGTCGGATCAAACGCACCATGCTCTTTACAAAAATCAATGGTTGCTTGATAAAGTGCAGCGTAACTGCTGTCTGGAATTACCGCTTTGACATCCTGAAGCTTTCCATCCTTGTTCCACATTTGACCCGAACTGCGAATCATCGCTGGCATTGATGCATCGATGATCACATCACTGGGAACATGCAAATTGGTAATTCCTTTGTCAGAATTGACCATCGCCAAATCGGGCCCATTCTCAAGACTGGCCGCGATATCCGATTTGATTTCTTCCTGTTTATCGGCAGGCAACGACTGAATCTCGGCAAACACATTGCCTAGACCATTGTTAGGATTCACACCCGCTTCTTCAAAGGCGGCCGCGTGTTTCTTAAAGACATCCGCGAGGAAGACCTTCACAACGTGGCCAAAGATGATGGGATCGCTGACCTTCATCATGGTGGCTTTCATGTGAAGTGAAAACAGGATCCCCTGCTCTTTTGCACTCGCCATGTTCTCAACGATAAAACTTTGAAGTGCATCGGTGTCGAGATAGGTTCCATCAACGACCTCACCCGCCAACACAGGAACGGCTTCCTTTAAAACGCTGGTAGTACCGTCAGCTGCAACGAATTCAATTTTGAGGTTACCAGCCTTTTCAACTGTGACTGATTTTTCATTGGAGCGAAAATCATTAACGCCCATGGTTGAAACGTGAGACTTGGAATCGGAATTCCATTTTCCCATCGAGTGCGGATTCTTTTTCGCGTATTCCTTTACGGCTTTCGGGGCTCGCCGATCCGAATTCCCTTCACGAAGTACGGGGTTCACAGCACTACCAAGAACCTTGGCAAATTTCGCCCTCAACCGAGCGTCCTCATCGGTTTCGACCTCGTCCGGGTATTCAGGAATCGAGTACCCTTTTTTCTGAAGCTCGGCGATCGTCGATTTCAACTGAGGAACGGAGGCGCTAATATTGGGAAGCTTAATAATGTTGGCTTCTGCTTTCGTGGCCAACACACCAAGCTCAGCCAAAGCGTCATTCATTTTTTGCTCATCGACCAATCGCTCTGGAAAAGTTGCAATCACGCGAGCGGCCAGCGAGATATCACGAGTCTCTACCTCCACGCCACAAGCGCCAGCGAATGCTTGAACAACAGGAAGCCAGGATTTGGTCGCAAGCGCAGGCGCTTCGTCCGTCAACGTGTAAATGATTTTGGAATTTGACATAAAATCTGCTGTGTTGGGTTAACCCAATTTTGGGCGTGTAAGATTGTGTTGATGTCGCCTATTGTCGGCTTATCGGGCCGTTTTTCCAGTGGGGAGAATGCTCTTCAACCACGGAAGGTACCACGATTATTCTGTGATTCGCCGGGGCGTATGAACGGTGCGAATATCAAACACCGTCATGCCGCCGCGACGAGCGGCTTCCAGTCCGAGATCAGCGTCTTCGTAGACGCAGCAACTCGAAGGTCCAACGCCAATCCTTTTTGCGACTTCCAGGAATACATCCGGAGCGGGTTTGGGATTGGGAGTGTCCTCGGCACCGACGATTGCATCGAAAAAATTATCCAACCCAATGTGAGTCAGGACCTTTTCAACCACCGCGATATTGGATCCTGATCCGACGCCCATCGGTTTTGAATCGCGGAATTTCTTGGCCACGTCGACAACGGATTGAATCGGTTCGACTTGATCCAGCACATTGAGGAAGCCTATCTCTTTTTCGTCGGCAATCTGATTCGCATCACCGGTCTTGCCCTGCTCCTGCAGAAGGATCTCAATAATGTGGACAGTCGGCTGGCCTGCCATCGCGTAAAACCTATCCTCGGAAAACTCAATCCCATGCTTCCCCAACGTTTCACTCCAAGCAATGTAATGAAGCGGCATGGTGTCGGCCAAAGTCCCATCACAATCAAAAATTAGACCAGTAGCATCCAGGGTGTCTTGGGAAATCGCGTTCAAGTTTTCTCTCCAGTTGTTGGTCAGACGAAACCGCTAAAAGTTGCTCGGCCACATCTTGGCCATTGATATAAAAATACGTTATCCATTTAAGTGGAATGATGCGAGGGTAGCTTTTGAAACCGAACTGAATTCTCGGAATTTGGTTGGGCCAACCGTCTACTTTGAATTCGGTTTGATACGGCTTGGCAAGGATTTGTTGTGCTTGGCAGATTGTTGTCATAGAATTGGAGGAACGGTTGGGCCGAGAAATTGACGACAATGGGTTGTCAAACGAACGCTTGTTCCAACAACCCTTTGCTCTCGAGGATTTGCCGCGTCGCTGGTCAAGATTGTGCTCTGGGTTGTCCTGGGACGATCGTTTGGGACCGACGAGCAATTTTAGATTTTGGAGTAGCGGAATGCCGCAAGGTACCATCAAGAAACTAACTGATAAGGGTTTCGGATTTATTGCTGGTGAACGAGGTGACATTTTTTTTCACCTTTCATCACTTGAAGAAGGAACGTTTGAAGACCTTCGAGAAGGTCAATCTGTAGAGTACTCAGAGGGTGAAGGCCCCAAGGGACCTCGAGCCGAGAACGTTCGCCTTCTCGACTGAGCATTGAAAAACCGGAACGGACGCACACCAACCGCACTTTGATCGTGCGGTTTTTTTGTTGATTCGCAGTGCCTTCGCAGGCTAGAAAGCTACTCCAATGATATTTCGATGGTTTCGAAATCGACGTCGTAAAAAGCTACTTAATCAACCATGGCCCGAACCTTGGAGTCTTCACCTAAATCGCAATGTGCGTTTGACTTGGGAGCTCAGTAAATCTGAAACCCAGCAGCTACAAAAACGGATCAAGGTTTTTGT
>CAZQQR010000026.1:19011-28901 GCA_964595515.1 uncultured Pirellulaceae bacterium | reverse complement strand
TGCTTGGCGGCATTCCCAATCACATAAGAGGTAAAACCCGCGGCGGCTCCCTGCGGGATTAGAGTCAAAGGAGTTCCTAGCGTGCCGGTGATGAGTTTGAATGCGCTTGATCCCCAATTCGCCAATTCACCCAAGGCAAAAATTCCGGCTGCCGCAGCGATTGATTTGGACAGGCCTCTCGCCTGACTCATCGTAAAGGGCAATCCGTAGACCTTGGACAATGATGCGATCATCAATGCATCAACAGCGAAACCCCCGATGACGTCAAAGAATGGAAACGGGTTGGCGGCGACAACGACTGCTTTGGTGGCAGCCATCGTCCAGATCACTTGATCGGCTTGCCGGTTTCGCATCTCCACCCGCATGGTGGCGATTTTGTCGCTCTTGTCTGCCGCATACATTGCTGCATTCAACGCGATCAGTCCCAGTCCTTCTTTTTCCAAAGTGCTCAGGATCAGGGACTTGAGCTCGTTAACATCTGGTTCTGGTTTGCGCCATTCTGTTTTCGATGACCCATCAGGTTGTTCAATGACGTATTCAATTTCTCGCGGATCGGCAACCGTCAAAACGAAATGATCAGGAGGAATCAAACCGTCAAGGCGTTGCTGGACCATGCCCTTCAAAGAGTTTCGAACGTCAGACGGGTAGAGATCAATTTTGTTAAACACCACGATGATCGGTTTTTGAACGGCGGCTAATTCAACCAATGCGGCGTACTCGGTGTCGTTCAAATCGGAATCGGTAACGAACAAAATCAAGTCCGCTTTTCGTGCGGTCACGTCGGCGAGCTCTGCGCGGTCGCCGCCATCAACTTCGTTGATTCCAGGCGTGTCGACGATCACGATTTCTGATTCTTCTAAACCGGGCAGCCTGTGCCCTGCCCCTTCCCAAGCCGTTCCCCAGACCTGCTGAGTCCAACCGCCCTGAACGTCGACTTCGGCGACATGGCGTCCAATTAAGGCGTTCACGAGCGCGGATTTCCCGGTGCTGATTTCGCCAAAGATCACAATCTCGACACGACCAGTCGTGACTTTTCGATACATTTCGTTCAGCTGTTCGATGTCTCGTTTGAGCTGATCGCGTTCTTGGTCTGGGCAACCACGAAGATCCGCCAACGTTTTTTCAACCGCTTTGACCGCTTCGATGTATTGTGGGTCTTCGACGGAAGAGGTTGGTGTTGAAGGCGAATTTGACATGATGTTTCGAGTTTGGTTTTTCAGCTGGTAAGTTTTTCACGGGCAGTTTGGACGAGGCGCCGAAGTTCGTCAACGCTGGTGACGATCTCCCATTTTCGACGGGCAAGCCCCGCCAGGCCGCCTTCGGGGGTTTGCATTTCTTCCCGAAAGTAGTCAATGAAAACAGAGCCAATCCATTTAGTGATCAGTGCTTGAACCGTTCCTTGAAGTACGCCACCGGCGATCGTGCCCGCGAATGGAATCGATTTGATCAACGATGCTACGACCGCGCTTACGGCGACCGTGGCCCCCTGAGCGCCCAGTACGCTGATAAGGTTTTTTCCCATTTCGCCAAGCCATTTCGAAGCGGTTTCCAGGTCAACTTTTTGCTGGTAGACCTCGGCCAAATCGATAATCATTTTGGTTGAGATCGCCGAGCCGGCTAGCAAGTCGACCACTGGAAATGGGCTGACTGCCGCAACGCCACCAGCGCCCCACATGTAATTGTCAACGATTTTCCAAGCTTTTCGGTCGAGTGATTCTTTAACTCTCGAACGCGCCTTTTCAACCAAGCCCCGAGACTGAAGCAACACATTTGCCATGAGCAGATCTTTGCCGTCTTTTGACAGGATGGTCATCATTCGATCAGCCAGAGGATCGATGTCAGGATCGGTCGTGACGTTTTCTTCGACCTCGGAACCATCTGTGAGAATCTTTCGCCTGATGCGATGACCTTCTTGGGCTTGAATACAGACGATGTCTTTCTCGCGAACAAAATCATCAGTCTGCCGAAAAATCTGTCCTGTCAATTTTTCACGATCCGATTGCGAATACCAATCTGATTTGTTCAAGCAGATGATGACCCGTTTTTCCATCTCGCCCAATTGTTCCAGCAAATCGTGTTCGCTTTGCCGGAGAGGACCGTCAACAACGACGAGCACCAGGTCAGCATCCTTGGCTGATTCGGCGGCAATGTTAACGTGGTTGGCACCGTCGACTTCGCCCAGTCCCGGCGTATCAACCAGGGTGACTTTATCGATTCCAGGCCAAGGGATTTCGTTTCGCGTAACCGTCGTTCCCCCGCGGGCGTCGGTTGCAAAGACGTCTCGTCCGGCGAGTAGATTGAGGACGGAAGATTTTCCGCTGGAGATCGTTCCAAACGCGACAATCTCTAACGTCTGAGCCTCTCGTTTTTCTTCCAGTTCTTTGATGAGTGGAGCAAGCTGGTTTCTCAGTTGCTCATCGTCTTCTGCGTTGGTAGCGAGTTTTTCAATCTGCTCAAGATTTTCATCGATTTCACTTTCTCGCTGTCCCATCGAAAGCTCGCTGGGATTTTTGTTGCGGCGAATCCGTTTCCGCTTTTTGTAAATCGACGCTCCCCACAATTTCCAGATCGTCCAGACTGCGGACCCAAGAACCAGCAGCCCACCCAGACTGACGACGCCAACGTACAGCATGCCCCAGAAACTTCCCAACGATTTGGCGTAGCTATAATTGGTGGCAAGCCAACTGGGCCCAACAACCAGCGCGATTCCTAGACAAGCTGCAATCGCAACGAGGAAGACTCCTGAAAATGTCTTTCGAAGTTTCATTGTCGTAACTAAACCAAACTAAAAAAATATCATCGCCGATTGGTCAAAATGATGATTCTGTAAGGGACGTGTGACCAGCATCTTATTCAAAATCGGCGTCAAAGTCCTGATTCCGGTTAACGATTGCAAGATTGACGATTTTACCATCGCAGTTATTCGGTCACGAAACGGTATTATTGGAAGATCCGGTCTTGCAAATCGCGCGGAATGAGAAAAAACTTTCAATCCTCGCTTACCGTTATTAGCTTCGTTTTTTAAAGTCCGCCCGATGAAAAATGTTCTCTCCACTTTGGTTCTAATTTTCGTGTTGTTGGTCACAGGGTACTTGGCTTGGACCGCGTTCAATCGTGCGTCAGGCCCGCTGCCTTTGAATCAAAATCGCGAGATCGAAGGGATGCTCGCTGCTGATTTGCAGGTTGAGAACTGGAACAATGAGCAGATTGCATTCTTATTTGAGCATGAATTCGGCCAAGAATTTGTGAAAGCCTGGAAGGCACGCAATGCTCAAACGATTCGCGAATGGATGGGGGCTGATTTCGTCGCCGGCATAATGCAGGATTCCTCATTCAATGTGCGCACGGCCCCGTTATTGACGGAGTCATCGAGAACGTTAGACATTGAACAAGAGGGGGCTTCCGATGAGGCCGATGAGTTTATCGGTATCTTGCTTGCATTGTCAAAAAGATTCGACGTCTTCGAGCATGTTGATTTCGATGTTGTTACCTGCTTTCCCGGTAACAAAAGCATTGGAACCGCAACCGTTAATTTCAATGTTTGCGGAGTCGATAAAGAACAAAAACCACTTCAGTATGAGGCGGTTCATTCGTTCTACTTTCGAACAGACGTATTGCTGGGCCAATCTCAGCAACCGCTCCTGATTCAATGGAGTTTTGACAAAGAAACGTTTCGGGAGTCGAATCAGTACTTAATGGAAGAAGTGACAGAATCGTCGGGCTTGAGTGGTTTTGATTTTGGAGACAATCTCAAGTCTGATTCAAAATCACGTCCCTTGCTGCACCGGTTTCAATTTGCAGTCGAAGATTTTGATCGTGACTACGATCTTGATATTGCGATTACCACGCTCGGCGGGGATCGGATTTTATTGAAGAACGAAGCAGGGAGGTTTCAGGATGTTGCCGCTGCCATGAGTTTGCAAGCGCAGAAAGAGTCAGACCGCTATCGGTCTTCAGCAACGGCTTGGGTCGATCTCGACAATGATGGATTCCCTGAACTCATCTCCGGTAGCGAGATTTTTAAAAATGAATCGGGAACGGAATTTCGATTGATCGAATCCGGATTAGAACTGGAATGGGAACGAACGACGTTAACGATTGCCGATGTCGATCGTGACGGGTTTCTCGATATCTCAGCCCTTCGGCTCCCACCGCTCGCTGGAGCGAAATATAACTCTCCAAATAAAAGTGAAACCCTCGCGATCTATCTCAACAATCAAGACTTAACATTTACTAAGCAGTTGATTGAAGCCGCGAACATTGACTCGGGCAATTCAGTGTCATGGCTTTACTCCAACGACGATTTGTTGCCGGATGCGTTCGTTAGTAGTTCAACCAATTCTGGTAAATTGATTTTTGGCGCGGAAAGCGGGTTGGGCACAGTCGATTCGACGCCCATGGATACGGGGTTAAGTCATGGTGCTGCGATTGGTGACTTCAACAACGACGGTGCACAGGATCTTTTTGTAGCGGGCGTTTACTCTGCTGCGGGACGGCGATTGATGAGTTACGCTAAAACGCGAAACAAGCGTCAAGGTGCGATGATCAAATCCAAGCGAAAACCATTGGTGGATTTGGTTTCAATTGATCGACTATCGATTGGCAACCTTGTCTTTCAAAGCGAGGAAAAACCGGCTGTCCCCATTCCCGATGCCATGAAACAAGTCGGTTGGACTTGGGGGCCAACAGTCGCCGACTTTGACAGCGATGGAGATCTCGACATCTATATGACATCAGGTTTCAAAAGCCACCATCGGGATGTTCCTAGCGGTGATTCTTTCTTTTGGAAATCACTCGTGGCGATGCCCAGCAAGCCGTTTCAAAAATTCCCAAAGCTGGGCGAGTTGTTGGCTGGCGAGGTTTGGAAAGACAGCTCCGAAGTTGTTTTTCAAGCGGACGTCAATTTGGCCGAGTTCGAAAGAAATCGACTTTTCTTAAATGACACTGGCGGGTTTTTAGATGCTTCTTTTGCGAGCCGGGCTGATTTAGTGGCTGATTCAAGGTCGGCAGTCTCAGCAGATTTTGATGGTGACGGAAAGGTTGACTTGTTGGTTGGTTCTGATGGCGGAGGTTCGTTGCGACTCTTAAAAAATACGATGCCACAAGGAAATCGTTTGCAGATGCGTTTCATCGGAAAAACATCAAATCGTTCCGGCATTGGAGCTAAGGTCGTCGCGGAATTCGGCGATGGCCAGAAAATCTACCGAGACGTTTTTCCAGCCAACGGATGTAGTGGGACCAGCCCGGCGGAGGCTTGGCTGGGAATCGGAGATGCAGAAAAGATATCCCGATTAACAATTCAATGGCCAAGTGGGGAATTGCAAGAATTCACCGACGTCGGTGTCAATCGAATCGTCGAAGCATCGGAAGAAGAAACAAAGCTCAATACGATTAAGAGTTTTGAGTAACTGCATACAGAGAAATTCTAAGCGGACCGGATGACAAAAAAGTCCGGCACCCGAGGCAAGGTGCCGGACCAATTTTGAGGGCTCGAGTATCAATCCAAGATAAATAAGTGCTTGGTACCCGGAGGCATGCCCCCCATTCAAGGTTTGCCTGCCAATTGCTTAGCGAAGCAAATCAGGAATAACGTCACCGTCTCGAACGATCGAAATCGGGCGGCCAATTGATGTCTGATACTCTTTGCGATGATCAATCCCAAGTGAATTGAAGAATGTTGCCGCTACGTCTTCGGGTTTGACGGCTTCGTGTTTTGGTCCCGCAGCTTTCGCGTCACTCTCGCCGATAATCTGACCACCCTTGATAGGACCGCCGCCCATCAACATGAACATACAACGTGGATAGTGATCACGACCACCTTCGGCAGTTCTAGAATTGATTTTCGGTGTTCGGCCAAACTCGCCAGAACAAAATACGGTCGTCGAGTCAAGCAAGCCCTTTTCGGTTAGGCCATTAAACAGCCCAGAAAGCCCCGCATCCAATTTTGGTAATAGGTTCGTCGATAGTTTGGTGAAATTGTCGCTGTGAGTATCCCAGCCGCCCAACGAAATCGTCACGAACTTTACGCCTGATTCAATCAGTCTCGTCGCAAGCAGGCAACTTTGGCTGAACGAATCACCTCCGTAAATTTTGGCAAAGTTTGGATTCTCTTTGCTGATATCAAACGCAGCACGTGCACGTTTGGAGGTGATGATGTCGTAGGCCTTCTGGCTGAATTTGTCCAAGCCGCCTAGCAAGTTATCTTTTGACTTGATCGAATCAAACGTGTGATCGAGGTCTTTGAGCAGGCTTTGACGACGCTCGATTTCTTCAAGCGAAACACCGTTGCCGAGCGTGATACCACGAACGTTAAACGGTTTGCCCGCCGTGGGAACTGCGTTGGTTTGCAGCGAAGCGTATTTGACGCCCAAGTGGCCTGGTCCCATTTTGACTTTTGGGATGGAAACTGCCGATGGTAAATCTTCGGGGCCGGGAAGTTCTTTCGCAACGACGCTGCCGTAACCAGGGTAATCCAAAGAAGGATTTGGGCGATTGCCGCTAAAAATAAACTCTTGACCCAGTGGATGGGCTCCTAACGAATGGCTGACTCCACGAAGAATCGAAAATTTGTCAGCGCACTTTGCCAATTTCGGCAAGTGCTCGCAGATTTCAACGCCAGAGACATTGGTTTTAATCGGATTGAATTTTCCGCGAAACTCAGACGGAGCATCCGGCTTCAAATCGAATGTGTCCATGTGAGAAGGGCCACCGGGAAGCTCAATAAAAATGGCAGATTGAGCACGGGCTGTGCCGTTGATCTCGCCCGCGTCGGCCATTTTTAGATAGCTGGCCATCGAAATTCCGGCTGAGCCGATCATGCCCACCCGAATCGCGTCTCGCCGAGTCATGCCATCGCACTGTTTATGTCTTGCCATGTTGTCCCTCAATTAATTTCTAGGGTTTCTAATTTGATTTGTTCGAAGTTGTCTCGGTTGTTCAACCTGACTGAATATCAGTGATTCACGATGAACTCTTTGGTGTTTACCAAAGCCCACATGACGCCAGTCACTCCTTTGAAGAGATCTTTCTCTTCATTAATGTGCGCAATGCATCGTTGTTTTTCTTCGTCGGTTGGGAACCGGCTAAGCGTTCTCAAGTAAGCTTCAGTAACAACTTCACCAATGTCCATTTTGTCTTTTTGGATCTTGGCTTCTTTGATTTTGTTTTCGACTGGCTCAATCTTTTTTCGAGTGTTTTTAATGTTTGCATTGATCTTGGCGATCTGCTTTTCAACGGTTTTAACTCGGCTTTGAGCTTTTCGGTTTCTGTTGTTGTCCTCGCCAGCACGCTTGAGAGACTGCTTCGCATTTTCAAGCTGTTTGCCCAACGCAGTTTTTTGTTTCTGGTAATTCTTGATTCGATTCAAGCCTTGCTTTAGCTGACCGCGTTCTTTGTCCGAAACACCCGATGCGTTGTATTTCGCGGCCATTTGATTGATCCAACTGTTTTTGTGCTGGAGCATTAAATGGATGTCGCGATCGTTCTGCAAGTAAACCGTTTGCATCAAACTGGTTTCTTCCGAGCGATCACAATCGCAACTGCTTGAACGCTCAGAGCGTCCGAAAATTTGTAAAGCAAACGCTGAATCAGCCCCGGTTTTCCTGCCGTAACCATTGGCAGCCGTTCCAGGAATTGAAATCGCCCGATTGTCGACGGCGGTTCGGAATCCCCGGTTGGTTTGGGAATTGGAAGCCGCCGATGCCACAGCATCGAATACGACTTCTGCGGGAAGTCGACGAGGAAGTGCCCGACTAAAGTTGCGGCGGTCATTCTCGTTGGTGGCGTTTGGATGCCAACTCAATTGGTATGTTTTACTGTTGGCGATTTCGCGATGAAGCCATTTGAGGTCGTAATTGTTTTTTACAAACTCGGTAGCTAGATAATCCAATAACGGTTTGTTACTTGGAGGATTCGCCATGTTCAAATCATCTGCCGGGTCAACAATACCGACACCGAAATATCTGGCCCACACACGATTAACCAAAGCTCGCGCAAAGAACGGATTGTCCGAACGTCGCATCCACTCAATCACAGGCTCACGAATATCAGCGTGGTCAGCCAGTGTGACGGTTTCAGCTCCGAGTAAACGAGCTGATTCAACCATTGGTTTTTTAACCGCAAGTTTCTTCTTTTGTTTCTTGGCCTTCTGCAGAACTTTTTTGAATGCGTTCGCTTCCTCTTTGGTCGGTTTCGGCTCATGAACTTTGAGCTGACCAAACGGGACCGTTTCGCCCTTCTTCATCGCAGCTGCAATCTTCTTTCGCAAATTGCCGCGATTTTTTTCTTTGGGGTCGATATCAAGATCTTCCAGGATTTTGTTGAAGTCCTTCTTGTCCTGTGGAGTCCGTCCACCGTTGTAGTTCTGGAGCGACACGCCCGAAAAGAACTTAGCGAACTCTTCAAAATCGTTTTGCGTCCACTGATCAAAAGGGTGTTTGTGGCACTGGGCACATTGAATACGAAGTCCCAAGAACGCGTGAGCAAAACTAATCGCTCGTGTTTCTCGCGTCTGAAATTCTCTTCGCATCCAGTAAAACGGCATCGTTTCGAGGTCTGAAAAATCCGTTTTTCCATTTGCCACATTGGACATTTTTTCGCAATAGTCGGCGTAGCTTTCGCCGGAATCCCGGCTGGTCCCAGTCACGATTCCAGCAATCATTTCATCGTAGGGAACATTGTTTTTGACTCGTTCATGAATCCACTCATACCAAATGTTGCTGATCAAGTTGTTGTCGTAAGCAAGATTCCTCAGCTGTGTGGTGTTGTTCTCCGTCATGTCGCAAAAGAAAGTCGTCCACCAAGCCGCGTAGGCTGGCGACTCCATCAACTCGTCAATTTTCTGTTTGCGTTTTTCTGGATTGGCGTCGGCTACGAATTCGCGAATTTCATCCGGCGTTGGCAACGTTCCCGTAATATCAATACTGACGCGTCTCAAGAACATTTCGTCTGAGGCGGGTTCGGAAGGCTGAATCCCGAGCGCTTTCCATTTTTGAGAGGTCAACTGATCAACTCGCGTAGGCGCGGCGATCGTTCGGCCGATTGAGTTGCCTTTGATTGGATGAACAACGGGAATGGGGACGACTGCATTGTCGTAAAAAACAACAACGTGAGTGTCACCAGGGACGATGTCCGTTGAGACCGATCCAGTTTCTGTAATTGCAGCGATGGAGTCATTGTTGGATTGGAAACGGCAAAGCGGAGTGACGTCTTCGACGGTTCCGTCTTCCCAATGAGCGATCGCTTTGAGCTGAACCTGTTTGTTGCGGTCAACCAGCTGAAGATTCGAAGGTTCGACGACCAATTGTTTAAGCTTGTGAAGCGATTTTTCAGTCTTGGCTCCTTCGTCAATCCAGCGTTTGATCAGGTTGAATTGCCAACTGCCGACTTCGTAACGCATGCCGCCTTCGTGATTGTCTTCATCGGTTGGCTTGGTCAGGATCAAACTGTTTGATGGTTGGTCTACGTCGACTCTACCTTCGTTGAGGAGGGCTTTGTGGTCGGCTTCGAAATCGTATCCAAACAAAGAAAGCTGAAACCCGCCCTGCCCTTGAAAGGAACCGTGACAGGATCGGCCATTGCATCCCATGCGGCCAAGCAGCGGAGAAACATGTCGCTGGAAATCTGGCGATTCTGTTTTGAGAGGATTTTTGTATCGCTGGACAACACTCTCGATTGGAGCACGAACGTCGCTCGATTTTAGATCGACGCGATTTTCGTTATTGTTTGCAGGCCCGTTAGGTTCGTCGGCAAACGAATTTGCCGAGTGCAAAACCGCGATCGCGGTCAGGACGAACAGGGAAAGCACAGGATTTGGTTGAGTCGTTTTCGTTCGCACTGCTGCTCCAATCTTTGGTGAAAGCAGATATTCAATTGGTGGTTTGATTTCGTCT
>CAZQQR010000026.1:11459-18911 GCA_964595515.1 uncultured Pirellulaceae bacterium | reverse complement strand
CTAGCTACTTTTTCTTGTCTTCATTCTTTTTTGAGTCGGATTGTTTTTGGTCATTCCGAGGATTGCCGGGAGCAGGCTCCGCTGACTTTTTCTTATCTGAGGGTTTCTTGTCTGCGTTTTTCTTGTTTTCCGCCTGCTTCTTTTTGGCTTCTTTGGCTTTTTGAGATTGGGAAATAATCCGGCGAGCGCTATTGTCGAGTTTTTCCAAGCTCTTGGCGATCAGTTCTTTTCGATTGCTTTCAATCGCATCAAGCTGCCCTTTAACTCGTTCGGTCCGTTTCTTGGACGCGACGTAATCGGCTCGAAGCTGTTCCGTTTTAAGATCGTATTCTTTGGCAACCAAAACGCCGAGTTGCTTTTTTACTTTGGCTCGTTGTTCAGGCGTCCTTTTCATTGCCATGTGTGCGGTCAACAGGCGGACCTTTGAGCGGACCGTCCAGATCTCCAGGTATTTCGGGTAACGGTCTGGAGATCTTTTCTCTTGTGACTGAAGTGAGCGGACTTCGCGATCGAGACTACGTAGCACCGTCTGATACTGGCCCGATCGGTTCTTTCGGAGGGTTGCCAGTAATGGCAGCAGCTCTTTGTGGTGTTTGTCGCAAAACGCCAAGATCTCTTTTTGCCGAGCCGCGGAAACATTTTGAGGAGGCTTAGCGGTGCCGGATTTAGGCTTTACCTCGATTTTTTTAGTGTCGTCTTTTTCCTGTTTCGCAATCCGTTTGGCAATTTTGTAAGCCGATTTTTGCTTATTCGTGTCATCGTTTTGTTTGAACTGGCTCAGAAACGATTGCTGCTGCGCACTGAATGCACTGGAACCGAAAATGGTCAACAGCATTGCAGCAGAAGCCAGTTTAAAAAACGTGTTTTGGAATTCTCGGATCAGCATTATTGTTCAACCCCTTCCATTCCGCCTTCGAGATCCGTCAATGCGACGTACATCCAGTCGGAGAACTCTTCGTCGCCATAATCAGCTGCAGCGATTTCGATTTCTTCGATTTCCATCGACTCGATTATTTCTTCGATGGGTTGTTCTTCGTAAAGCTCCGCTAAAACAACCGCGAGAGTTTCCGACTCGGAAGCCACTGGGCTGGCAGTTCCTGCTTGGTTTGACCACCAACCCCAACCAGCGACCATCAACAACATCGCCGCCGCGGCAGCAAACAAAGATCCTGATCGTCGCAAAAGCGTTTTCCGATTCGCTTTGACTAAAGACGTTCGGCGAGTCGCGTGGGTTTGCCCATCAAGGGCGGATTGCTCATCGTATGCCAGCCATAGCATTTCTGCGTTTTGCATGGCAGTCACGACAGCTTCACGAGCCTCGTTATCGTTCTCAAGTCGTAGTTCAAATTGTTCACGATCGCTATTCTCAAGCTCGTCAGCGACGTAGCAAAAAGCCAACCACTCAAGATCGTTTGAATTTTCCGGGTTCCGCATTTCGCGACTCATTTTCTTACTCTTAGTTTCTTAATTTTAGGCAGTTAGTGTGGCCCAATATGAAGGAAGATCGGAGGTTAATCGAATCCTGCTCACATCTTGGGTTGCCAATTTTATTTCTTAGTTTTGAACGATATGTTTTTTAATCATCAGGTTGAGTTGATTGCAGGATCGGTTTGAGTTTCTTCAAACCGGCTTGCATTCGAGCCAGAACTGTTCCCAAAGGAACGTCCAACTCGTCTGCGATCTCTCGAAACTTCAGTCCTTCGTAGATTCGCATTCGAACCACAATCTCTTGCGCTTCAGGCAATCGCTCGAGGGCCTCTTGGACTTGAACAATGTCTTCTTGTTGAATCGCGTAATGAACGGATTGACTAAGACGTTGATCAGTTCCTTTGTCGGCACCACCGAGCAGCTGTTTTTTCCATGCGACCTTCTCTGCGTGCTTTCGGCCAATCGACAACCGCCGCTTGACCAACATCGCTTCGTTGTAAGCGACACGAAAGAGCCACGATTTCAGCGAGTCCATTTGCTGAACGGAGTGACCTTTCTCCAGCAATCGAATGAAGGTGGTGTGAAGCGCGTCATTAGCTGTCGCTTCATCCCCCAACATTCCCAGCAAAAACCGTTTCAGCGCCACCGAGTGATCCTCGTAAGCGGACTGGATTTTCGCCTGATCCAAAGGTTTCTTCGGATCAGATTCAGATGAATTTTCGGAGTTCAAAGTTCACCAAAACCCAAATCGTTTTCGCTGCTAATAAGACTCTTGTGAGGGATTTTTTATTGGTATTTTGCATTCAGAAGCAAAAATACAGCGATTTAGGTCCGAAACGGGTCGCCAACCCGCAAATTCCACAAGTTTTCACACGCATCCTAGCACTCTCGGGCCCCGAATTGGAGTCCATGTCGAATTACCACAGGACAACCTGAGCTAGTTCGCCGCACCAGAACCGAGTGAGCTCAGGTTTGGCATCCGGTTATTGTCTTGGAGTTCAAGCAAGCTGCCCACTCAGTTAATTTCGCCCTTGCCCGCTTAGTTGAGCGTTTTTCGTCAGCGCCTTGTCAGCGCTTTATTGCATGATTTGTCAGACTGGCCAGACGTTATTCTCGCTTGTTGAAACAGAACTATTGAGATTTCAGAAAGGTGCCGACCCGTGTGTGGGGTCGGTCCGTATGGATGTAGGCTGAAAAAGCGCCCAATTTCGATTTTTCAATCCCATCCGCCCTCACCAGCCTTGCTTGGCTCACGCTATAATCGTCCGCTTGATGGGTCGCGTGATCGTGATATCTATTTTGCTCGTAAATTTGGAGAAGAGTCTTGCTGGTCGGTCCTGTATTTTCCCGCGAAGCCGCTGTTGCGCCGCGGCGAACCCGGCATTACATCATGCGCACCGTCTACGTGGTCGCGCTACTAATGTTGATGTGTACTGCCTGGATGTTGCTGACCGGTACACAGCGAATTCGCAACGTTGGCGACATGGCGAGGTTTGGCTCGGTACTGTTTCAAATTTTGGCTCCACTACAACTGGCTCTGATCATGTTTTTGGCTGCGATGCAGGCGGCCAGCAATATTGCGATCGAAAAAGATCGTCAGACATTGATTCTGCTGCTGATGAGCCGCTTAACCAACAGTGAACTCGTTCTTGGAAAACTGTTTGCCAGCCTCCTGAATGTGGCCGTCATGCTGATCGCCAGTTTGCCGGTGTTCATGTTGATCGTCCTGTTCGGCGGGACTTCGTTTCAACAGGTCGGATGGACGTTCGCGGTAACCGGTGCCACGGCTGCCGTTGCCGGTAGTCTCGGTGCAACTGTCGCTCTATGGCGCGAAAAAACATTTCAGACGCTGGCTTTGGTTGCGATGTGCATCGTATTCTGGCTGGGGATTTGGGAAGCCATCGGTCTTTCGGGGATCGAAGTTGCCGGAATTAATTCCGGGCAGATGGTTGCTGCAGCCAGCCCGATTCGAGCCATCGTTGCCGCCAGCCATCCGACGGTATCGTCGACTTGGCCATACGCGGTCGCACCTTACATCGCGGTGGCACTTGGTCTGAGTTTTCTGCTATGCGGTTTGGCGATTCTTCGTGTCAGGCGATGGAACCCTAGTCGAGATGTTCGGCCTGGCCAGCAGCCGACTGAAACAGAAATTGACATGTTCACAGGCGAAGTCGTCTTGGACAAAGACGGTGGTGCGGTCCCCGCAAGTGCCGAAGGAGCATCGGGCGCGGCGACACTGACCAGTCAAACGGCGGCGATGAGTGGAGCCGCACTGACCGGCGAACAAGTCGTCGAAAAAACAGAAAACCTTCGTTCTGGTCACGTGGATGATCGAGCGCGAACGGCCAGCCGAAGTAGCCGCAATGTGTGGGACAATCCGGTGCTTTGGCGCGAGATGCGGACTTGGGCTTACGGAAAAAAAATCCTCTTCATTCGGGCGGCGTATTGGCTGCTTGCCGCCGGAGTCTTTTTCGCACTCTACACATTGGTTACTTCTGGCGCGGCGACACGAGTGACCGCGGATGTTGGTGTGACGATTCCCGCCGTCGCCAAACCGCTTGCTCCGTTCATTTTGGTCAGCATCGTAATGGTCAACGCGCTGGCGGTGACTTCCATTACAACAGAGCGCGATGGACGGGCGTTAGATTTGCTGCGAGTTACTGACATTTCTCCCAAAGAATTCCTATTCGGGAAATTGTTCGGAGTGCTATACGTCGTTGCTGATATGGTTTTGTTGCCGCTGCTGATGTGTGGATACCTTTGGTACCACGGCGCGATTACGGGGGAAAATTTGTTCTACCTCGGTATCGGAATGTTGGTGCTGTACATTTTCGTCTCGATGCTCGGGATTCATTCCGGAATGTCGTATAGTAGTAGCCGGCAGGCGATCGGTGTCAGTCTGGGGACCGTCTTTTTTTTATTCCTCGGTGTGATCACATCAATGGCGATGATGATTTCATTTACAGGAAACGCCGAAGCTCAACTCGGTCCGTTCTTGGCGGTGATTGTCGGTGGAGCGATTGGGCTTTATGTTGCTCTCGGTAAAAATACGCCTTCGACGGCGATGGTGATTGCGGCGGGTTTGTTGCCGATTGCAATGTTCTATTCGATCACCAGTTTGCTGCTTGGTAATTATCTTTCGGTATTGATTGTCTTTTGCTTCACGTATGGATGGGCGACCACGGCAATGATGATTCCGCGTTTGAGTGAGTTCATTGTCTCGACGGCGAGGTCCAAGTCGGCGGAGAATGAGTAGCTTTCTCGAATTATTGCCATGGCTGATTGCGATGGTCATTTTAATGGGCTGTTCAAGTTTCTTTTCAGCCAGCGAAGCCGCGTTGTTTTATCTCAAGCCGCGAGATCGACGCGACATGCGAAACGGACGCCGCCGTGAGCAAACTGCCGCACGATTGCTCAGGGAACCAGATCGGCTTCTGACTGCAGTTCTGTTCTGGAATCTCGTGATCAACATCACGTATTTTGCCATCAGTTCGATCTGCGCGATTCGAATTGAACGGGACGAAACGCTCGGGCAAACGGGGGCTGTTTTGTTTGCGCTGGTTTCACTATTGGCAATTATCTTTTTTAGTGAAATGCTTCCCAAAAGTGTTGCCGTACTACGACCTCGGTCATTGGCCACCCAGGTCAGTACGCCTTTGTCGTTGGCTGTTCGAATGGTTGATCCTCTGATGCCCTTGTTGACCACAGTCAACCTAATTTCTCGTCGTTTGATTTGGCCCGGTTTTAAGCCCGAACCGTTTATGGACGTGTCGGATCTTGAGCGGGCGATTGATCATTCGGGAAGTGACGCCGCCGTGATTAAGCAGGAACAAGCCGTGCTTCAGAATATCGTCCAGCTTTCGACGATTCGAGTCGAAGAATGGATGCGTCCGCGAACACAGTTTGTCGCCTTTCAGCCTCCCGTCAAACTTTCAGACCTCGATGGCTCAATCCCGGCCAGTGGTTATCTCTTGATCAAAGAGCCGGGCAGCCGCGAAATTGAAAAAGCGATTCGTTTGGACAACCAATATCAGTTGGATGAAAACAACCTTGAGCGGTTTGCGGAACCCGTTCAGTATTTGCCGTGGTGCGCGACTGTCGCCGATGCACTAGAGAAAATGTCTCACCGTGAACGCGAGGTAACCGTCGTCGTCAACGAATTTGGAGACACTATTGGAATTCTGACCATCGAGGACATCCTGGAGACTGCGTTTGCTTATGCGCCCAGCCGAAGCGCTCGGTTATTGAATTTGCCTTCGCTGGAGCGGATCGACGAAGAACGTTGGATCGTGGCAGGGATCATGAGTCTTCGTTTATTGGCCCGAAAATTTAATGTCCAGATTCCAGAAACCTACAGCGTGACCGTGGGAGGTGTGATCCAAGAGGTCAAACAACGTCTGGCCGAAGACGGTGACGAATGTGAATGGGGGCCTTTTCAATTTCGAGTGATCGAAGCTTCGCAGCGCGGCACGATGCTGATTGAAATGAGAGTCAACGATTCGCCGGGAGGTGAAGCTTGATTTGGTTTTCACTCTTCTTATTGGCTGTCGGTGTATTCTTAAGTGCGTTTTTTAGCGGCAATGAAACGGGTTTTTACCGTGCCAGCCGGGTTCGAATCGTGATCGCGGGGCTTGATGGCGACCAAATCTCTAAGTACTTAATCAAGCTGATCAACAATCCCACTTTGTTTGTGGCCACGACGTTGATTGGAAACAACGTTGCGAATTATTTGACGAGCTTGGCGATCGTGCTTGTGACCCAGACCGTGACCACATCGAGTTTAGCCGAAATGCTGGCTCCAATTTTGATGTCGCCGATGCTGTTCGTTTATGGCGAACTGTTGCCGAAGAATTTGTTCTACCAAGCTCCCAATTCACTTTTGAGATTGTGTGCGCCGCTGTTTTTGATTTTCACTTGCCTGTTCGCCCCCGTAGCTTTGGTGTTGTGGGGGATGGGACGTTTGCTGGAGCGTCTGCTGGGCGAGTCGCCCGAGACCGTTCGATTGACGTTGGCTAGGAAGGAACTTCAAAAGGTGTTGGAGGAAGGGATGGAGGCCGGAATCTTGCATCCGACACAGCGACATCTCGGGCAAAGCTTTTTCCTGGTCGCTTCGAAACAGGTTGCCCAGTTCTGCACGCCGATGGTTCGGGTTCAGTCGTTGTCCGTCGATTCAACCCGTGAAGACGCGCTTCGGTTTGCGCGACAAAAACGACTTTCAGATATTCCGCTGTTTGAGGGAAGCCGGAACAACATCGCGGGCTACGTCAGAACGGTTGATCTATTGGTGGATAGAACCGACAAGAAGCCGAATGAGCTGATGCGCTGCATGCACGACGTTAACTCAAGTGAGTTGTTTGGCGAAGCGATTCTTCAAATGCAAGCCGCTCATGAAACGATTTTTCGCGTCGTTGGTCCCAATGGTCGGTCGGTCGGATTGCTGTTCAGTGATCAGCTTACGGACCCACTGTTAAATGGTCCGTTGGGTTCGCTAAAGCGATAGAAAAGAGAGGCCGGATCAGAAAAATGTAGGCCGGATCAGGAGCTTGCGACGCCAATCCGGCAATCCACGTAAGATGCAGATGCCCGATTGACTCCCGGTCACGCCCTGCGGTTACTTGTCGTAGCCAAGCGATTTGATCACGCCCAGCATTTCTTCATAAGTGATGTAGCGCCGCCGGTTGACGAGCTTGTATTGATCGATGGCTTTACCAAGCTCGGCGGCTTCCGGAGAAAGGTCGCTGTAGCTGTCTGAGAATTGACGACGCTCAAGGCCGGGTGAGTTCCGGCTGGCTGCTTTTCTTCGGTCCGAAAATGGGACTGGCTCAATACCAGAATCGTCGTTCGTATCGCCAAAAGTTTGATTTTGTATCGTCATTTACAGCTCCCAAATCGTTTAAGCAGAACATGGATCGCCGGTCGGCTTTGTTTTGCACTATTAAGATGTCGGACGAATGGAAGTGGAGAGAACAAGTTTTGTTTGTTTTGCCAACTGGTGTTGGTTGAACGCTTTTCGCAGGAACCGTT
>CAZQQR010000026.1:2361-11359 GCA_964595515.1 uncultured Pirellulaceae bacterium | reverse complement strand
TCCTGTGGAAAAGCCTGCTTGCCACGGCTAAGCGTCATTCTGGCTTGAGACTGTTGTCCGGCCATTAGTTGAGCTTGGCCTAGTCGAATGAAAACACTGCTCGATGCCGACTCGCGTTGACTGGCAGTTTGGAGCAATTCAATCGCTGGAGTGACTTGCTTGAGATCCATCAGCACAAGCGATTTGGTGATCACTGCAGATTCAGGTTGCTCGTGCATCGGATGTTGATCAAGAAATTGTTCGATTGAGGACAATGCTCGGAGCGGCATGTCGAGTTTGCGATACGTCTCAACAATCGCCAGTTGGATTTCAGGTACATTCGCATCGAGCCCCATCAGTCCCATCGCTTTGTGATAGATCGCAAGAGCGTCCTCATGTTGTCCCTTGGCAGCTACCGTTTTTCCAAGCAAAAACCAGCCGGGCGCGTAGCGCGGATGTGCTTCGATAGCCAGTTCTGCTTGACGTTTGGCAGGCAACCACTGTCCCGATTGGAGGTACATCTCCCCCAACTCGACGAGCATCTTAGGATCGTTGTTAGAACGATCCGCTGCTTGTTGCATTTCGACAATGGCTTGTTGTTGGTTGCCGCTTTGGTGCAACGTTCGGGCGAGGTTGGCTCGCATCCTGAAGTTCCCAGGATCTTGCTTGGTGGCCTTGGAAAACATTCCTCGTGCTCTGGCGATTTGTCCTGATTGGAACGCTTCCAAGCCACGATTGGCCCACTGCTTCGCCGAACTCAGTCGGGCTTTAGAAGATGACGTGAACGGACAGCAGGTCTGGCAGCCAGTACTAATAGTTAAAAGAGCTAACAACCCCGCCACAATCAATGTGGAGGCTGAGGCGGTTAGTGGATTCAAAACTCGAACTGGCAAAATTCAGCGTCCTGGCAAGGGAATACTTCACGCGGGCGGTCGGACTTTATCAGGGACACCCAACCGGTTCTATATCCAACCGGTTTCTATATCGGTAAAATCGGTATGTCCCGTTCATGTTTCCATGAGCAATGTTGCTCATTGGCGTTTTGATTTATAAATGGGCTCAGTTTCGCTAGCAGCTTTTGGCTTAAATCCGCTAGCCTTTTCGTGGTGGCTTCAGATTCGTTCACGGTACATTCCGAGAGGGCCGTATTTATTGGTTCGTAGGAGTTGGATTTGAGTTCGTTCTCTGGCACGAACGTAGTGGACGTTTTCAAGACTTTCGTAAAATTTCAACGTGGTCAGAACGCTTGGTGAGTTCTTGACGAGATCCGCTGAATCGAACATAGAATCGATCGCAAACAAAGAGAAACAAATGACAGCGACGTATGACAAACTGGGAGTCAAATTTCTTTACCCAGAAAACTGGAAGTTGATCGACGAAACAGGTGAACCACATGTCATCTCGTTGGAGACTCCAGATGGATCAACAACTTGGACAGTTCATGTTTATCCTGCCGAGACGGACCAAGCTCCAATATTAAAGGAAACGTTGGCGACGCTTCAGGAAAGCTACGAAGATTGCGAAGTCGCCGCGAGCAATGACGAGCTTGGCGAGTACCAAGCGACCGGGGTTGAGGCGATGTTCTACTGCCTAGATTTTCTTATCAAAGCCAAAATTCAATTCGTTGAAACGAAAGATCATTTGCTGATGTTTTGGTTGCAAGCCGAAGACCGCGATTTTGACAAACAAGAAATCGTGTTCAAGGCGATCTCGATTAGTTTGCTTCAATCAATGAAGCAGGCGTAGGTTGCGGAAAAGGGCCCGGTCATTCAATTGGTTAGCTATTCGAACTAAGCGTTTCTAAATTTCGACATGAAGTAGGTCAGGCTGTGCCTGACGAAATTTAAAGAACGCCACGTATAGCATGCCCGATAGCAGACCCACCGTCGATTCTACTTTAATCACGTGTTTTGCAGGTTCAAATCACCTTCAATGCAATAATTCCGCTCAGTTTGAGTAGCTGGGCGTTTTGGAACCATGTCGGTGGTCGTGGGACCAGAACCACTTTGCCGGAATAAAATCAAATCGGTTCGAAACCGGTTTTGTATTACCACCCGTGTAACATTTACACGTTTTGCTTGAGCGATGTTTACAACACGAATGGACCGTTTGGATTTGATAGGCTTTTGAGTGCTTATTTGGTTGGGATCGGCCGTGAATCAAACATTTTCATCGTCGTACAAAATGATTGGCATGCGAAGTGCTTTTCGTTGTGGTGTTAAAGCTTACGGACATGACCAAGTTGGTCGAAACCATGAACCTAAGGCGCATACCTCCCAACGGTAATCAAGCTAACTCAGAACGTAGCGATCGCCAGTTTTTCATGGAAATGGCTTGCCCATTTTTTGGGTAAGCCTTTTTTCGTTTATAATCCTCTTCACGACATTCGAGGTAATCAAAAGACAAAGGATCGAATTTTGAAAGTCAAAACCAACAGAGCATTTACGTTAGTTGAATTGCTTGTCGTGATTGCGATTATTGGGATCTTGATCGGAATGTTGTTGCCTGCGATTCAAATGGTTCGCGAAGCCGCCAGACGAACGACTTGTTTGAACAACGCGCGGCAAACGGTTTTGGCAGCTTTGATTTTCGAGGCGACGCATGAGCATTTTCCGCCAAGTTTCGAAATCGAGGCCGGCACGATTTTGACGGGCAACAATGGGTCTTGGTCGATTCATGGTCGTATTCTTCCTTTCATTGAGCAGCTCAACACGTTCAAAAAAGTCGATCTAAACGTTGCTTGGGATGCCCAAAAAAATACGGGCGTTCCAACACAGCGAATTCCTGTTTTCATGTGCCCTAGCGAAGTCAACGATCGGGTGCGGCTGGATACTTCAACGTCTAAACCAAAAATCTATCCTCAAAATTATGGGTTCAATTTTGGCTCGTGGTTGGTTTACGATCCGGTTAACAGAAAGCAAGGTGATGGACCTTTTTATGTCAACAGCGCCGTCACGTTTGGAGTGATCAAAGACGGGACAAGCTCAACGCTTTGTCTGGCTGAGGTCAAAGCGTTTACATCGTATATTCGAAACACGATGGACCCCGGTCCTGTCCCTCCAACCAATTCCGATGCGTTCAATGGAATGGCGGGGCAGCTAAAACTCGGAGGCGGGCTTCACCAGAATACGGGGCATACCGAATGGTGTGATGGTCGTGTGCATCATTCTGGAATCACGACCGTGTTCACGCCCAACACTTCCGTTTTCTACGAGCATGCAGGGCGAGAGTATGACATTGATTTCAACTCTGTTCAGGAAGGCAAGAAAAATGACCAGGCGACCTACGCGGCAGTCACTTCGCGGAGCTATCATCCTGGGACGGTGAACGCTGCTTTTCTTGATGGGTCGACGCATGTGATCAATGAGCAAATTGAACTTGAGGCTTGGCGAGCTATGGGGACGATCGCTGGCTACGACGACACGCCTTAGAGCTTCGCAACAAAGGTTGTTGAAATAGCTGCTCGTTCAATTCGCTTGGCTTGCCTGCTCGAGAAAACGCTTCAGTTCATCCGCTGCAAATTCGACGGGATGCGCGCCTGTTGCGGAGCGAGTTACGACAAAGCTCGCTATGGCGATCCGCGAGTTCTCTGTGATAGGAACGTCATGCAGGATGGCTTGTTCGATGTCGAGAAAGTGGTCTGCCAGAAATTTTGCGGTTTGCTGAAAGACCTCCCTCGTATCAAGATCGGCAGCGGAAATTGTGATCTGGATTTGCTGGTTTTCAAACGGCTTCCATCGAACAGCCATGCCGCCAGTCGATTCGACTTGATCGGTAATGGATATATGCTCAGCGACATTCTCTGGCGAATTTAAAATCGGACTATCAGGCTGATAGTGACTGACAAACTCACGAATAACGTCAATTGATTTCCCGGTCGCGGTAGCTACCGCTTCGATAGTTCCTTCTACCTCGTGTCCATTTGTTTTTTTAAAATCGCCGACCGTATCGATCTTGAATTCGAACAAATCGATAATGAACTCGTGATCGGTCGAAGTGAAAACCTTTGCCCCAATCAGCGGATGGTCGGTGGGAAGGCGTTTCAGAATGTTTGCCAACAGACCTGGATAGTTTTGCCGGGAAACTACTCCCACATGACGTCCGTCTTCGCTGCGCGTCATGATTTCCTGATCAAGCTGACAAACCGCCATCGCCAGCAAAGCTTTTAGTTGGCTCAACTGGTCATTGCGAGAAAGACGTTTGAAATATTCTTCGGGAAGACTGCTGACAATGTTCGTAATCACATCATCGAGTTCAAAGTCGATATCTGCGCGAAGTTCTTCCACGATTTCTCGTGTTCGTGATTCAATTTTTTCCATCGACCGGATCCTGGGCGCAAAACATGGTTCGTTGTCAATCATTGGTCAATGAAAGTTGTTCGCGATCGGCGAGAGCCTTAACCGCAGAACCGCTGCAGCTTAGTCTACTATTTAATCTTGGCGACCAAAACCGAGTCATGAATTCCGGGAAGGACTTCGTTGTCAGAGACGACGACGTAGGGATCGCCTGCTGACAACGACGTGTTCTGTTTCACCCAGTCATTGATGAATTGTTGAAGCTGCATGCCTTCAAAGGCGGAAGGACACATGATTGGAATCACTCCCCAAAAAAGCGACATCCGGCGGTAAGTAGTAAGCTGATCGGTGATACAAATAGTGGGGATGAAATCTCGTTGTTTCGATTTAAAGAGAGCCGTCGTTGATTCCGTACTTGCAATCGCAACCATTTTGGCCCCGATCCGTTTGGCAATTTGTGCCGAACCGAATACAACGGCGTCTGAAATATCCCAAGCCTTGGATTCACGATTGGCGGTCATTCTCGAACTTCGGCGTTCAAACGACTGCTCAGTTTCGACCATAATTTTGTTCATCATGGTGACTGCTTCGATAGGATATTCTCCGATCGCGGTTTCCCCTGAGAGCATGCAGGCATCTGCTCCGTCCAAAATCGCGTTGGCGACATCAGTGACTTCGGCACGAGTCGGCTGTTTAGAAGTGTGCATGCTTTCAAGCATTTGTGTCGCGACGATGACGGGTTTGCGATGCTCCAGACATTTGCGAATGATTCGCTTTTGAGCGGCTGGCGTTTTTTCGATATCGATTTCTACGCCGAGGTCACCACGGGCCACCATGACGACTCCGGTGGCAGCAATGATCGCATCGAGATCATCAAGTGCTTCACGTTTTTCGATTTTCGCGACGACGAGCGCAGAGCTGTCGTTATCGGCGAGCAATTTTTTTAGCTCGTTTATCTCTGCAGCATTTCTGACGAAGCTCAGACTGACAAACTCGACGCCTTGTTGAGCTGCCCAAACCGCGTTGTCTTTGTCGACCGGCCCGAGGGCAGGAACGCTTAAGTGGGTCCCGGGAAGATTGACCCCTTGTCGCGATCTGATTTTTCCGCCGTCAACGACGATGCAATTTAATTGATCAGGATCTTTCGAGTCGACTGTGAGTCTTGCCAAACCATCTGCCAGAACAATCGCATCGCCGACGGCGACTTCGTCGATCATTGGCTCGTAGATACATGTCAATTCGTCGTCGGCTTGCGATTTTGTGCCTCGCCTGAACCGAATTTCGTCACCATTGTTCAGGACCAAGGGATTTTGGGTCAGTTGACCAAGACGGATTTTGGGGCCAGCCAGATCTACCAGGATTCCTGCCGGGCATCCTGTTTTTGTGGAAGCCTCTCGGATGTTTACGACGGCCTTGGTATGGGCTTCGCGAGATCCATGAGCCATGTTGATCCGAAAAACGTCGACTCCAGCGATTAGCAACTTTTCAAGCATCTCTGGGGAACTTGATGCAGGCCCGACGGTGGCCACCGTTTTTGTTCGGGAATTAGACAAAAGTGACTTGTTTAACGACGGAATCGACTTGTCTGGTGAATTCAAAATAAGTGCCATTTTTGAGCCTAAATTGGATAAGAACCGAGAAATATCGGGGTCGAGCTTTAGGGTAGATTATCGAGCACATCTGGTGAAACCTTGAATTGTTAATTTTTGATGATTACGAAGTTGGATCCTTGAGTAGGGATCAGCTTGGGGTTAGACTAAGCGGACCAATTTGACCGAAAACCTAGTTTTACAACATGTTTCAGGAGTCACTGATGGCTTGCCGCCTCATTTTTCCAGTCTTAATTGCTTCCATTTTCTTCGCCAGCCAGTCAAAAGCCGACCTATTCCTTAACGAAATTCTTGCGAGCACAACCGGTGCTGACACTGAGTTCATTGAGATTTTCAATTCAGGCCCAACGACTATCGACCTGTCTGGTTTTGAGATCCGTCACTATGAAAGTGATGATACCGGCACTTTTGGTGATCTTGAAGAAACGAATGTCATCCCAGGTGCTGTCGGATCTGGAACCCATGAGATTGCAGCGGGCGAATACTTCGTCATCGGAAACGCCGCGTTCGAAACTGCATTCGGGTTCACATCAGATTTCACCACAAACCTCTCGATCGAAAACAGCTCAGTTACGTTGGAATTGTTTAACACAAACACGATGATGTCTGAGTATATCGCCTACATGACCGATGGCGGAGCCGGAGACATGGCGAACATTGGTGGAACAGCAGCAACTCCTGATATTTCTGTCGGTCCAGACGGAACTTTCTTTCCTGCTGGATACTATCTAAATGGTGACGGTGCTTCGACTGCTTCGATTTTGGAATTTTCACCGACTCCTGCCGCATCTGCGACGCCTGGAGCGGCCAATGTTCCTGAGCCCGGAAGTTTAGCCGTTATTGGGTTGATGGGATTGGTTGCGTTGACGACTCGACGAAAAAGCTAAACCAGAATAATTTGAACACGACGACCCCCTTTCGGTCGTCGTTTTTTTTTGCGCTGATGGCAGTTGGATACTTCGTGACATCATGCAAATCTTCGACAACGCATTAACAATCATCGACGGCTACAATTTGATTTTTCAATGTGGTCTCGAAGGCAGGTCAAGGAATCCGCTAGCCCTGGAAAAGGCGAGGGCTCGTTTGGTCGCCACGCTCGCTGAGTTCATTTCCGCTGAGAATCTCAAGAGAACCATTTTGGTGTTCGATGCCGAAGTCCTCCCTATCAAAGAGGTCGCAAAAGTCTCCGTTCAGTCAGGTTTGACAGTCGTGTTTGCAACTGACTATGAGGACGCAGACACGTTGATCGAAGAACTGATTCGTTCACACGCCTCTCCCAAGCAATTGACGGTTGTTTCGAGTGACCATCGCTTGCATAAGGCCGCTCTGCGGCGAAAGGCGACTCCTGTTGACAGTGATATATGGTTCGAAAGAGTTGAGTCTGGCGAGTTTTTGACTTTGAAAGACGGCAAGCCTACCGATGCAACTGACGGCACTTTCGAAAAGGATCTACCTGCTGGATTGCAAGACGTTGATTGGTCGAAAGAATTTGGATTCGACCAAGACAACGATTGATCGTTCATAGACTAATAGCGAGGCTTCAATTTTCGTGGCTTCAAGTCAAACTGACCGAAACTCGAACGCGGGCTTCGTTCTGATACAATGGACCTCGATATAAATCGAAAACACCAACCGGAAGGAATAAATGATGGCCACCAATAGTCCAAATCGAAGAGACTTTATTAAAAAGACATCCGCGGGTGCTGTTGCCGCCACCGCAGGAGTTCATACCTTGGCTTCTGCAAGTACAAAACCGGCTGCCCCAATCGACAAAATTCGAATTGGATTCATTGGACCTGGTGGGCGTGGATTCGGTGCCCACGTGAAACGGTTGACCAAGCTTCAAGTCGAAGGCCAACCAATCGAGTGTGTCAGTGTTTGTGATGTCTATAGCAAGCATCGTGAACGATCAGTCAAACACATTGAAAAAGAGACGGGCTTTAAACCAAGCGAGTACGACGACTATCTCGAGATGATCGAGAAGGAAGACCTGGACGCGGTTTGTATCGGGACTCCCGACCATTGGCATCACAAACAAACCGTCGACTCGCTCAATGCAGGGCTTCACGTCTACTGCGAAAAGCCGATGACGAAAACGGTTCAGGAAGCCATCGATGTGATGAAGACTTGGCAGAAATCAGGCAAAGTCATGCAGGTTGGCGTCCAGTCGACCAGTCTTCCACTTTGGCCTCAAGTCAACCAGCTTTTGCGCGAGGGCAAGCTTGGAAAAGTCTTGATGTACCAAACCGAGTTCTTCCGAAACTCAGCCATGGGACAGTGGCGATACTACGAGCTTGAAAAAGAAATGACTCCCAAGACCATTAATTGGAAAAAGTGGTTGGGTGTCGAGGAAGGATTGGCTGAGTACGAAGAGTTTGATCGTGAAAAGTTCAAGCAGTGGAGAAGGTTCTGGCCATACGGTTCAGGGATGTTTACCGATCTGTTCGTTCATCGCACGACCAGCATGCTCAAAGCAACCGGATTGAGATTTCCGGCCCGCGTTTGCGGTGCCGGCGGAATTTTTCTTGAGTACGATGGCCGAGATGTTCCAGATGTCGCAACCGTCGTTGCTGATTTCCCCGAAGGCGTTCAAGGGCTTGTTACCGCTACGATGGCTTGCCAAAACACTCCAATCAACCAGACGATTCGAGGACACTTTGGGTCGCTCGTGTTTGGAACTGGCGAGCAATTCGATTCGTTTGATTACGTTCCTGAACGGCCGCAAGTCACTAGAAACAGCAAACTCGAGAACGAAACGATCACCACGGAGCAGGTTAAGGATACGACTTACGCCCACTTTAAGAACTGGGTGGAAGCGATGGTCGCCAATGACCCGTCGATGGTGAACAATGATCCGGAACTTGGTGCGGCCGCAATCACCACGGTAATTCTTGGTGCTCAAAGCTACCGTCAGGGAAAAGTGTTCCATTTCGATGATAAAACACACACCGTCCAGGACGCCAATCAATCATGGGCGACCAATTGGGAAAAGCGTTCGGCTGAACGTGGTAAACCAAAACACATCGCCGGTTGGGAAGCGGGTGATCAGGGTAGTGTTCTCGAAGAGCCAGAATACATGAAGCTTGGTGGACCTTGGGTGGACGGAAAAGCTCC
>CAZQQR010000026.1:0-2261 GCA_964595515.1 uncultured Pirellulaceae bacterium | reverse complement strand
TTCAGATCAACTCGGTTCAACCAGCCGCGAGCAAACCGCTGCTGCGTCGAGTCACGTTTCATGATGTCAATGTAGAAACAGGCTTGCATCAGGTTCAAAAGCTTCAGTAAATAATCGGGTTGGTCCTTTTCTAGCTTCAAAAAATCCTTAACTGATCGCAGCGTTTCGTCACCTAGCTTTCCATCCACTTTTATATCCGGATAATTTTTCTGATCGCGATTGAGAAGGTTGAGGCATTCCTGCAAATACCGAACCGACCGCCCTACCCCTTGGTTGACGCCTGTGTCAAAAACTTTGTTCGCCAAATGCTGGTTGGGTAATTCGTCACCGCGAATCGGTGTCCAGTACTTCTTGCGATAAAGCTCTTTCGCGAGCGTCGCCAGTTCATGGTTGTCATTGATTCGTTTTTTGAAGTCTGTCGGGTGGTCGGATTTGATTTGGTCGATGATTTTCCAGCCCGGCCAATCTGGATGAAACTTCCGCGTGACACCGCGGTGCGTTTCCCCTCCTTTGTCGACAGGATCGTTGACGTATCCGCCTTCGCGTATTTCCGTTTCGCCGTAAGCAAGTTCAAAATCAGCCATAAAAAAATCTCCATCTTGGTCAGATGGAGATTCTATACGATTTTCAAAGACCAAGACAAAACCGTCTTGTTTTTGGTTTCAGCAGAACTATTTGTCTTTGTTCCTATTTGTCTTTGTCCTTTAGTCGCTGAATTTCTTTTTTCAAAGTTTCAAGTTCGCGTCGAAGCAACTCAAGCTCGCTTAATTCGGGAACGGGGTCGTTGTTTTCTGTTTCAGCATTAGACGTTTTGCTTTTGTCAGAACCCTTCTGAGTCGGGCGGCTTTTGAAGTTTGAATTGGAACGCGGGTCGCGATCGCGATTACTTCGACTCGTGTCGTTTTTAGTTTTGGGTACAAAACGTAATCCGTCGTTGCGATCCAGATTGCTTTTGCCGTCGACGCCTTTTGGTCGTCGGTTCTCCATTTCCCGAGCTCGCTGCATTTCGGCCCGCTGGTCTCGGTCCCGCCTTTCGTCAAACCGTTTCGACTCTTCGCTCGAACGATCGAGATCATCGTTGAAGGCTCGCAGCGCGTCCTTGTGGCGCTGTTTTTCCCTTTCAATCCTTTCCATGATCTGATCACGTTTGGGAACATCGAGTTGTCGTCGTTGACGCTGTTTATCTCGAATTGCTGATTCAGCATCCTGAAGCGTTTTGATCGCCTGTTTGACACGCTCGCGTTGAGCGTCTGAAAGATCGTCGCGGTTCTGAAGCAGTCGCTCTAGCGCCTGGATTTTCGGATTGTCAGATTTGCTACCCTCAAACAGATCACGCCATTTCGGTTCCTGAGTCGAGCGTTCAGGAGCAAGGTCGCGGTCGTCACTGAGGTTGCGTTCGACGTCCTGTTTTAGCTCTTCGAGCGAGCGGAACATTTTTCCAGAACTACGTCGCAGTAATTTCAGATCTTCGTTGTCGCTGTCGAGCGCGTCCGAGATTTGTTCCATTGGCTCTTGAAAAGCTTCATGGGCCATTTCGCCCAGCTCGCCGAGACTTTCCCAAGGCGCATTTTTCAGTTCACCCAGGCCGTCTTCGAGAGCTTGGTCAACCAATTGACCCAGCGGCATTTCACTAAGCATTTCCAGATTGCCTTCGATGAAGTCATCGATGTTCTCGGCATTCAGGTTTAGCTCGCCGCGCTGCTCAAGTTGACCGGCCCATTTTTCAAGGTTGCGTTCGTAGCGATTTGCCCATTGGCTCCAGACGAATTCTTGCTCTTCAGCAATCCGTTCCATCTTTTGCCCAAGCTGTTCACCGAATGCTTCCCATTCATCACCATGCTGGTTTGACCACTCTTCGATGCGATCGGAATTTTCTTCCGTCCATCGTTCGAGGGATTCGCCCATTTTTTCTGCGGAGACACCAAGCTGCTCAAAGAGTTCTTCGAGTTCAGCCCCAATGTCTTCGCCTGCTCGGTCGAGGGCTTCTTCGACCGTTCGCCGATCACGATCGTTCAGCCGATCCTGCGCTTGGGCAGATCGCATTCCGACAACCACTTGCAGCATGGCAAGCAGCGTGACCAGAAAAGAAATCTTCTTCACGTTTCCACTCCGAAAAGACTAGATACTCACGGCAATCGTGTCATGGAAAGTGATCGTTGGTTCTCAGCTCGATGTTTTCCTGCGTCATTTAAAACCGCTAGAAAACGTGTTGGACACAGTTGAAAAGAAAGCCGACAATCACGCTGCACTTTTGCCAATGC
>CAZQQR010000025.1:21857-29147 GCA_964595515.1 uncultured Pirellulaceae bacterium | reverse complement strand
GGAACCGCGAAATACCCGAATGCCATAAAAGTTGGATAGCCGTATTGGCGTCGCAAGCTCCTGATACGGCCTACCCCCACGACGTTAAAATGACTCGCCACTCACATCCAACTCGACGTCAATCAACGGAGCACTTGGGCACTCTCAAAGGCGTACCCACGCACAATTACTTTCGTGTTTTGTTGTCTTCCGTGGTCAACCGACTACGAACTGAACAATCAGCGATCGTAGGTTTTACGCCTTTGAATCAAGCGAAAAATTCTCGATCTTGTTACGGATATTCGTCATGAAATCAGCCGCTCCCACGCCATTGGCGATCCGATGATCGAACGTTAGCGTTGCCGTAACCATCGTTTTGAATTTAAACGAATCACCATCGGGGACGGGGTGAGCATAAGACTCACCGATCGCCAATGTTGCGACGGCGGGCGACACGATCGCGGGTATACCGATCCGCATTCCAGCTTTACCGATATTGGACAACGTAACGGTGGTGGCTTCGTCTGCCTGATCTTTCCCATCGCGAGCGGCTTTGACCTGCGTAACATAAGCAGCATAAAACTCGTCGGCCGTCAGCGTGTCAGCCTTTTTGACAACGGCAGTTACCATCTCGTCATCGGCAAGCGCTACCGCGATCCCAAGATTAACGTGGTGGTAAGTTTTTAGCTGACCGTCGACCGTTAGCGAACTTCGAAATCGTGGATGATCCTTGAGCGCCTGAACCACCGACCAACAAGCCATCGCGAACGCAGTCGGACCTTTGGTTTCGCGAGCGACTGCTCTGGCCGATTCGATATTCGACCAATCCCAATCACTCATCACGGTTACAGGGATGCAGGCCTTTGCGCCACGAGCAAGCCGATAATTCAAAATCGCTTGTGACTTTGGTAGCGGGACCACGACATATTCTTCTGAGGAAACTTTAGAAGCCGTCGAAGCCAGATACGCGTCGACGTCCTCAGGCATCAACTTGGTTCCGGCCGCTGGAATTTCGTCGACTTTATCCAGCAGGTTCAGCTCTTTTAAGTACTTGCGAGTTTTGGGCGGAATCTTAATTCCGGTTGATCGGACAGGTTCCTTTTTCGCAGGAGCGACTGCGGCGGCACCTTGCGCAGCAGTATCGGCAGGCCCGTGGCCAACCGGCATTTCTTTGACACCGTCGGCGACTTCGATTTTTCCAATCTCGGCGCCGATCTCAAGGACTGCTCCTGGCGCAACGGTCCACTCGACGAGAACACCATCGTAAGGCGACTCGACATCGGTTGTCGCCTTGTCGGTCTCCATCACGTAAATTGGATCGTCGCGTTTAATTTCGTCGCCGGGCTGTCGTAAAAATTCGACCAGCAAAGCCTCTTGAAGTCCTTCGCCAAGCTGCGGGATTCGTACTGAAATGACGGGCATGTCCGTCAGTCCTCCATGGTGATTCGGATTGCATTAATGACTTGTTCGATATCCGGCAGGGCCGCATATTCGTAGATCGGGTTGTAGCCGATGTGCACATCTGGCTTTGAAACCAGTTGTGGTGCGCTGACAAAGTAACAGAACGTCTCGGGGTCCACCATGATTTCACTGATGATCATCTGACCCACGCTGCACGATTGCCCGTCTTCTTGGACAATGACCAAGCGGCCTGTTTTCTCAACGGACTCAAGGATTGTGTCTTTGTCCCAAGGCTGAATACTTCGCAAATCAATAATCTCGACAGAGCATTCATCTGCCAAAGCGTTCGCCGCTGCGAAAGCCTGTTCGATACAGTTGCCCCACGTCACGAGCGTCACGTCATCGCCCTCTTGCCGAATTCGGGCTTCGCCGAAGCCAACTGGCGGGACGTCCTCGGAGACTTCCATCTGCTGACGGAATAGATGCTTTGGAACCAAAAATAGCGTTGGATCGTCGGTGTGCATCGCCGTCCACATCAACCCCGTCGCGTCCTCAGGTGTACTAGGAACGACGACCCGAAGACCTGGAAAGTGAGCGAAAACAGACTCGTTGGCTTGAGAATGCCAAAGTGATCCGCCTGGCAGATATGCGCCGTAGGGAGCATACAAAACCATCGGGCAATTCCAATCGCCGTTGGTTCGCCAACGCAGCGTCGCAAGGTTCTGCGTGACTTGATTCATCGCAGGGCCGATGAAATCAATGAACTGAATTTCGAAGACCGGACGCATCCCGTAAGAAGCCATTCCGATCCCGACGCCAACAATCGTGGCTTCGGCAAGCGGTGAATTAAATACGCGATCCGGGTGAAGCTCCGACAGCTCAGATGTTAAACCGAATACGCCGCCTTTGGGAGCCTCGATGTCTTCTCCGAAAAAGACGTAATTCGGGTCCTTTTTTAGACCGCTTTTGAAAACCTGATTGAGCGCGTCGACCATGCGGACTTTTTTGCCACCTTCGATCGGCGGGACCTCTGGTTTAGCTGGCTCTGCCATCAGCTGAACCATCAAATCGGCTGGCGAAGGATCTTCTTCGGATTCTGCTGCAATGTATTCCTGGTCAACGCTTCGATTGATTTCTTCTTTGGTCTTTTCCCACTCCGATTCGGTCAGTTCTCCTGCCTTAATCAACTCGCGAGACACAACAAGAATTGGATCGCGATCCATCATTTCATCGATCTCATGCTGAGGCCGATAGACTCGATGATCATCAGAGCTGGTGTGGGAACAAAGCCGATCCAGTTCGGCGACGATGACGGTCGGGCCACCACCGTTTCTGGCTTTTTCCATTGCAGGAGCGGCCGCATCGTAAACGCGATCGGGATGTCTGGCGTCGATTTGAAGCAAGTGCGACTCGTTGAAGATCTCCAACTTGAATGGATTGAATTTTTCAGTGTTGGTACTAATTCCGTAGTTGTTGTCTTCGACTACAAAAATGATCGGCAATTGTCGCTCAACCGCGAAAGCAATCGCTTCGTAGAATTCTCCCTGACGCGAGGCGGCATCACCAACGGTTGCAATGACGATGTTTGGTTTGCCTTCCATTTGCATTGCCCAAGCGACACCGCATCCGGGCAACGCGTTCGCGCCTGTTGGAGTCGGAACACTCCAAATGTTACGTGACCGATCAGAATAATGACCTGGCATTTGCCGTCCTGCCGACGACGAACCCAGTTTGGCAAAATAAGCGCTGGCTAATTCCGCGTTCGAAACGCCCTTGGCCAAAACCATTGCCCGATCCCGGTAATAGGGAAAGAGGTAATCATCCTCTTCCATCAGCATGGCCATTGCCGCCAAAGGCTCGTGGCCCATTCCGGCAACCTGAAACCAACCTTTGCTTTGTCGGTGCAAAACGCCTTCCCGACGGTCGCCTTCCCGACTGAGATACATCAACTTCAAAAGATCAAGTTTGTTGTACGTCATTTGTGCCTGTTGAGAACCCATCTCCAATTGTGACTCCATCACACAACCTTTCGTCGCGTGCTGTGAATAATCAAAACGGTATTTGTAAGGCAATTGATCCATTGCACCTACATGAATCGGGATCGAAGCCTGTTACCACGAACCGATTAAAATGGAGTTTTCCGCCATCTCCAACGGTGATTTTAGCCGCCGCAAACAATCATTCAAGGCGACTTAGGTACCATAAAGTGGACACTAACGAATCGGACGTTTTTACGAGTGACCAGCTAAATCCAAGGAATAAAAATCTGAGGTTTAGGAAAATTAATAGAGTCGCCCCAGCCCATGGCTTTTTCGGTGTCCGAAAAATGTCCTCTCTTAAATATCCACTATTAAAATATCTGCTCTTTGACGATCCGTTTTGATCCCCCGCAAAATCGCGCCACGACTCACGCGGCGCTTTTTAATTCTGCCGAACTCTTTTTGTCGTAAAACAACTCACGTTCGGGCTTGGGTTTTTCAGCAGACAATTACCGGATAGCTTAAGATGTGTCCTGAATTTAAATCGAAAACGACTCCACAACGTTTAGGAGATAAAAGTGGCTTCACGAACTTCCCGTTCAATTCTTTTCGCAGCAGGAATGACTGCGACATTGCTGTTAACGCCTTGTTTCGGCCAAGAAGCCGATACCGCCAACGAATCTGCGGCCGCACTCAAACGAGTTACCCACGATATCGAATATATGGCCTCAGATGAAATGGGAGGACGCAAACCTGGTACACCCGGTATCAAGCTGTGCGAAGAATTTTTGGTAGAAGAATACAAAAAGGCCGGACTAAAGCCGCTTGAAGACGGAACGTATTTTCAAGAACTCGAAGTCGGCGGGACGCGAAAAGTACTGGCGGACGCTTCGAAGCTAGTCTTCACTGGCCCAAACGATCAATCGATTGAATTGGAGTTTGGTAAGGATTACCAGCAACTTCTGGGACTTCGAAAATTCGATCTTAATGCCGAAGTCGTATTCGTTGGCTATGGAATTTCTGCCGCTGAAGACCACAACTATGACGACTACGCTGATGTCGATGTCGAAGGCAAGATCGTTGTCTTGATTCGCCGCGAACCGCAAAACACTGATCCAGAAAGCGTATTTGATGGAGAAGACCTCTCACGCCACGCTTCCGGACGTCGCAAAACCATCGCTGCTCGTCGAGCAAAAGCCGCCGGGATTTTGATGGTCAACGACGGGCCAACGACAGAAACCGAAGGTGACGAATTGATGCAGTCTTCTCGGTTCGGATCAAACAGCATTCCGTTTGCCCACATCAAGCGAGCCTCACTCGACAAACTGCTTAAGGTCTCTCCCATCGTTTCGCCGCTTGGGAAAAAACTGGACAACATCGCCGACGTTGAAAAGCTCATCGACAGTAACCTTGAGCCTCTATCTCAATCGCTGGGAGAATGGAAAGCCGAATTCAAATCGGAATTTGAACTCAAACAGATCAAGACGAACAACATTATCGGGATCATCGAGGGTGAAGGACCGCACGCTGACGAAACGATCGTAATCGGTGCCCACTATGATCACCTTGGAATGGGTGGACCTGGTTCAAGGGCTGGCGGACGCCGAGAAATCCACAACGGTGCCGATGACAATGCAACTGGCACGGCAGCGATTCTGGAACTGGCTCGCCGATTCAACCAGCGTGACAAAAAACCGGGTCGGCGCCTGGTCTTCATTTGCTTCACCGCAGAAGAAATGGGTCTGCTCGGTGCGAGGTACTACGTAGAAAACCCGATCTATCCAATCGAGAACACGGTTGCCATGGTGAACTTTGACATGATCGGATGGCTTCGTGACAACACGTTGACTCTTTATAACTGGAGTACATCGCCTCAGTTCAACGAGATTTTTGCCAACGCCAACGAAGGGATTGATTTTGAGTTGAAGAAACCAACCATGAACTTTGGCGGAAGTGATCACCTACCGTTTAACGCTCGCGAAGTCCCGAACATGTTCATCCACACAGGAACTAATTCGGTTTACCACACGCCCGAAGACGATTTCGAAGCGATCAACTGTGAGGGTGCTTTGAAAGTCATCGACTACTCTGAGAGCGTGGTTTCCCAGCTGGCCGAACTCGACGAACGTCCGAGTTTTGGTGCGCCAAAGCCGTTTCGATTGGGCGTTATGATTGAGCAGGCCGATGATGGCCTGTTGGTTTCAGGGGTGACTTCTGATTCTGTCGCCGAACGAGCTGGAATCCTCAAAGGTGATATTATTCTTGAAGCCGACGGGGATGAGATGAAAGCTCGCCGTAACCTGACTCGCAAGATTCAATCAAAGGTCGGCAGCACGATGAAGCTCAAACTCAAACGTGATGACACCGAAATGAACTTGAACGTGACGCTTAAGAAAAAGTAGAAGCTTTGAAAAAGGCAGTAAGCTTGTTTCAAGCAGCTTACTTTCAAAGAAATAAAACAAGGCGGCTGGTGAATTCCAGCCGCCTTTTTTGATTGCGATCGCTTCAAGTTTCAATTGGAGCTTCGTTCAAACTTCCTGAATTATAGATAAGCAACCATTCTCGCTTCGAATTGTTTAACCTGGATATGCCTTGAGGCCTTCCGCCAAACATTTCATGGCTTTAGCCAAATCCTCTCCATTGAGAACATACGCGATTCGGACCTCATCATTCCCTAAACCTGGTGTTGCATAAAATCCTGCCCCTGGGGCCATCATCACGGTGGCACCTTCGTGCTCAAACTCCTCCAACATCCAGCGACAAAACTTCTCGCTGTCTTTTACCGGCAGTCGAACCATCGCGTAAAACGCTCCGTTGACTTTTGGGCAAACAACACCATCAATTTTGTCCAGGGCTGCCTTCAAGATATCCCGTCGACTCGCATACTCGTTGATGACGGAATCGTAGTAGCTTTGCGGTAACTTATAGACTGCTTCGGCGCCAATCTGACCAAAACTAGGAGGCGACAGACGAGCTTGAGCCATTTTCAAAACAAGATCCATCAAGGTCGCGTTGCGAGAAACAATGCAACCAATTCTGGCTCCACAAGCAGAGAACCGCTTTGAGATCGAATCGACCACGATCACATTCTCTTCGAGCCCTTCAAGGCTCAGCGTCGAATGATGGACGTTAGAATCGTAAGCAAACTCTCGGTAGACCTCGTCCGCAATTAAAAACAAATCGTGTTTTTTGGCAAGCTCACTGAGCTTCTCAAGTGCTTCTTTGGGATAAAGAACCCCGGTTGGGTTACCAGGATTGCAAATCAGAATCGCACGAGTTTTCGGCGTGATTTTCGCTTCGAACATATCAATAGAAGGCAAAGCGAAATCGTCTTCGACGCGCGATGTCACGGGAACAACGACCCCATCATTGCCCAACGAAAACGAAAGGTAGTTCGCGTAAAACGGCTCAGGAATAATGACTTCGTCGCCCGCATCCAGTAACGCCGTGAACACAAAATTGAGTGCTTCCGAAGCGCCGGTCGTCACCAACACTTGCTCGTCATTAATCTCAAGGCCCAGCCGAGTGTAGTAAGCCGCGATCTCATCTCGAAGTGGCTGGATGCCTGCCGAATGACTGTACTTGAGAACTTTCAGGTTGGCGTTGTTTATCGCGTCAAAGAAAGCTTGGGGTGTCTCGATATCCGGCTGGCCAATGTTCAAATGATAGACGTGCGTCCCCCGTTCTTTGGCCGCCTCTGCAAACGGGACAAGTTTACGAATGGGCGAAGCCGGCAAGCTTTGGGATCGAGAAGAAAACGAAGGCATATCAAACACCGAGTAAGTTCACTGAAATGATGAAGCGTATATCATGAGTCGTAAACGCATTTCGAACCAGTGGTAAAACCCGTTGTAAATTTCAGCTAATGGATCTCAGCTAATGGACATCCAGCTTCTCGTGCGGACTCCTATTGGCAGACGCGGGAACCTGT
>CAZQQR010000025.1:16839-21757 GCA_964595515.1 uncultured Pirellulaceae bacterium | reverse complement strand
CTAATGGACATCCAGCTTCTCGTGCGGACTCCTATTGGCAGACGCGGGAACCTGTCAAACTATGAACCGAAAACGTTTCCAGTTTTTTTAAAGAGATTCGATGCAACTTCGGCCAGACCAATCCACAAGCTTTGACCAAATTCTCGTGGCAAACTTCGTCAAGACTTTTGACCGAAACCCAGGAATGGAACATTTGGCAAGACCCGCTACCTCAGGTTTTCGTTGGGCATCAAGCCTAGCATTGGTTTTGCTGTTCCTATTTCCACTTGTTGGATGTGGCAACTCAAGCATGTCTGAAGTGGCCGGCAAACCAAAGACGGCAGGATCGTCCAGTTCGCCTGAAAAACAGACGCAGGCGTCCAAAGAGAATTCGGAGAGCAAACCAGAAGAGACAGATATCTTTGCCAAGATTTGGAACCTCTCGGAATCCCACATTCGCGTTGTTGGAATGAAATCGTTTCAAGAAAACAGTTCCGGCTCATCATCTGCACAGCTCGTCGTCCACGAACAAGGCAAAGGTGGTCAGTGCCTCGACCAAGACAACGCGCCCCAGCCGTTATTGACCAACGTCGATGAATCGGTTTTTAAAGAACCCACGTTTAGAACCTTCATCGCTTTGTTGGATAACTACACCGCAGCCGAAGGTGAAAAAGAAATTGGTTTTGAGGAAGCGGATCACGAACATTGGAAAGAAGTGGACGCTTTCCTGGATGCCGTTTTTCAATCCAAACCAATGCAAATTGCCGTAGAACATATTCAAGGCGAGCTTGGTGTCGACGAAACCACCGACCAAATTCGCGAAAAAGTCAAAACGATGTGGTTTCAGCCTTACACCAACAACTACCGCTCGGCACAACCGTTTTGTGTTGGGTTTGAACATGTATTCATCGGTGAGGACGAATCCGGTCCAGAGGGCGCACCCAATTGTCAGGATCGAGTCGGCGGCTACCACTCTTGGGTAAAGTTTTACCTTGAGCAAAAACTGGATAAGGTCAACTACCTTGGCTACGACTACCCGGAAGGCAACGTTGAGGACGCGCTTGAGAATCCCAAAGTCGCAACGATGATCATGCGATGGTCGCCGACAAAAGAAGAAGACGGCTCGCACGGGAATGACTTGTTAAAAAAGCCTGGTGGATTTTTTATTGGCACGCGGCCAGAGCTTGAGATTGTGTTTGGAGCCCTCGCATTCTACACCCAGCAGGCAGGCGTCTTTGATAACGTCAACGGAAAAGAGAATCATCACCGTGTCAAATTGGATGGTTACTTTTTCGATCTCGTGATGCACCCGCAAACGATAAAACCGACGAATCAAGGAGCCAAGCGACAACGTGGCAATCACATCCGCACTTTGTATCCAAAATTCCGCGGGAAAATCATTCCAGAGTCGCAATCGCACGATCAAGGTATCGCCGTAGATTTACCGACTCAGCCAAACAACGACGCTCCAATTCAAATCGTAAGTGCGCTTCCTAATCCTTCTGCCGAGGGCGACGTTGGTGAGTGGGTTGAAATCAAGAATGTCTCCGATCATGCATTTGATCTGTCTCAATGGAGTCTTAAAGATCGCTCCGGGAGATCTAAATCATTGACGGGAATACTTGAGGCTGGCCAAACAAAAAAGATCATCTTGGATCGTGATTCCCCCGACTCCATGATGCTGCGAAACAGCGAAGGTTGGATTTTGCTGTTTGAAAACGACGTGCGTCGTGCGGGAGTCCGATACCCCAATCCAACTGCCGATCAAGTGATTACGTTTGATCGAAAATAGTGATTTGAGTTTTGCATAAAGTAACACGGACGCTTGTGTATTCACGTTAAACAAGTTCATTCACCAAACCATTCAGCCTCATGATTTTTTGGGATTGTAGGCTTCAATGAAGCAACTTTCTTCTCACGCGATTAGTCAGTAAATTTGCAGGCTGAAATTTTCATACGTAAAAGCGACCGATTATGTACACAAGAAGAAATGTCCGCTGGAGCCTCATCGTCAAGTTCGCTTGGTGGCAAATCTTGATCCAAGTGGTTTGGGCAACGCTGATTACCTTGCTTTATCTATACCTCAAGAAGAACGACTTTGATTGCAGTTTGCCATTGGCACCGCTGGGTACGATCGGCGTCGCCGTTGCGTTGTATGTTGGATTCAAAAACAATCAGTCTTACGATCGTTTTTGGGAAGCCCGGAAAATCTGGGGCGGCATCGTCAATGTGAGCCGAAGCTGGGGTAGTCACGTTATTACGTTTGTATCTGATGCCCAGACCGAATCCGAAATTACCAACAAACAACTGATGGACAAACGACGCTGCCTTATTTACCGCCATATCGCTTGGTTAACTGCCTTGAGATACCAACTGCGACGAGAAACACGGTGGGGTTTTAAAGCCAAAGGTTTAACCAAGAAATACATCCAGCCTACGGATATGGAGGCGATGCGGAAACAGATGAAGGAATTACTGGGGGAAGAAGAACTGAACCGAGTGTGCGGGATGAAAAATGCCGCAACCCAATTGCTTCGAGGGCAAGGAGAACGATTGAGAATGCTGATCGAAGAAGAGCCAAAACTGATCGAAGAATTCCGTTTTATTTCGCTCAACGATTTGCTAACGGAGATGTACACGTTGCAAGGCAAATGTGAACGCATCAAGAACACTCCATTCCCGCGCCAGTACGCCTATTTCAGTGCTGTTTTCGTTTGGATTTTCAACACCCTGCTACCTTTTGGAATCGTTGGAGAATTCGGGGATCGCGGTGCTTTGATCTGGCTTACCGTTCCCCTAGCGACGGTAATTTCCTGGATCTTTTTTACGATGGAAACCGTTGGCGATACCAGTGAAGACCCATTTGAAAACTTCGTTAACGACGTACCGATGACGGCTTTGTGTACGACCATTGAAATTGATCTGCGCCAGATGCTTGGTGAAACGGATCTGCCGGAGCCTGTTAAACCGATCAACGATATTTTGATGTAGCGTTGTTGTCGGGTTAACGCAGATGAGTGCTGGATGTTGAGGAATTGGTGTCCTTGGCATTGCTACTGCTCCCTCAAATTGCAGCTTTCATATTTCCGAAAGCAGTGATCGTTCTCACACTTTGGAAAGTTCGAACACTTGGGACTTCAAAACAAAGCCAATGGAAGCATCGTTTTCATTCCCCACTCTCAGCGGCAAATTTTGTGAAAATTCAGGTTTGTCATGCTAAAAAAGAGGCCGGCATGGGTTCTATAAGAAAAGGGAGCTTCGGGAGTGAGGAGTTCTAATAGCGATCAACACTGGCTCCGACATGATGTTTGAGTTCGTGCTCTTTCCAACAGATTAGGCGATCGGGTGGAAAAATGGCAAGCAAGAATCATCGGCGACGGTCAGATAGACCAACACAATCAAACTACCAATCGACGGGTTTGACGAAGGCAAAGGCCAAAATAGATCAACGAGAACACGTCTTACGATTCATCAAGAAGTATTGGGTCGTTGCTCTTCCGGCAATTCTTCTCAACGGTGTGTTTGTCATGGACGACGTCATTGGTAAGAACCGCCAAGAAGTCTTCCAAGTGCGACTGAAAGAGGCTGCCCGTGCTGCGATCCAGGACGAAGAACCGCTGAGCGAAACCTTGCGGGCTCATTGGATCGCCACCAACGAAGACGGTGATGTCGAAGGACGAATTTCAGCAATCGAAGCAGAAATCGACGCGACAGTTCCGATTGAAGAACTCGACGTCACGCTGCTTCAAAAGGGCGAAAAAATTGCGAAGGCCAAAACAGACGCCTCGGGTAAATTTTTACTCGAAGACGTCGAACCCGGTGTCTACACGCTAGTTGCATCAGGACAAAGTGGATTTTTGGCTTACGGTGTCCACGTGCTGCCAAAGCTTAAACAGTTTGATGTGCTTGATTTCAATGCTGGTCTTGATCAGGAGTCCAAAAATCAAAACTACTACGTGAATCATCACGGTGTCCCCAAAGGCGTGGTAGTTCAAGACAAACTCCAGATTGATGCCGCCGCGATTCCTCCAGAATTTACGACACTCGAAAGGATCAGTGAAAACTACCTTTCCTCGGCGTCTGCGCTGGGAATTGCCAGAGACACTGACGACCACAAAGCGATCGGAAAGGCCTCAAAAATTGGGGGCGGATTCAAATTTCAGCTTGCTGCCGACGGCAGTTTTAACGGTCGCATTCAACCAATCGCAACCAACGATGGAAAGGCGACCGAGCTTTCGGAAATGAACATTTTCTTGCTTCAAGATGATCTGGAAGTTGCTCGTGTTGCGGTCAAGCAAAACGGCGATTTCAAAATCGAAGACGTTGAAGAGGGAGTCTACGCCGTGTTGGCGGCTGGCAAAGACGGTTTCGCTGCTTTGTCGCTTGAGCTTGTTAAACCAGCCGATGACGAACAATCGAATCTATCGAAGACGGGCGTTCACTACGTTTCAACGGCCGGAACTAGTCCCACCATTAAACCCGCTCCGGCTTTTGGAATCGCGTTTGTCGCTGACCGAAGGGACTTGCGAGCTATTCGCAGTGAAGTTCGTCGTGCTGCCAACCTTCGCCGGGCTGCTGTCAACAACAATCCGTTCAATCAGTTCCAACAACAACCGGCGTTTCAGCAAAACTTTTATCGTCCACCGGGAAGCTTGGCCAATGGTGGATTTCCTCAGGGAAGTTTTCCAACCGGGAATTTCCCCATCAATGCCCCGGGTCCCTTTTATTCGGCACCCATTCCTCAAGGCGGTTTTCCAGTTAGTTACGCGCCGCCCGCCATTCAACCGCCGGCGTTTAATGGAGGTTTGCCGTCCGGGCCTGGATTCAGACCGATTCCCGGTGCCAATGGCGGACTCTTAGTTGGAGCACTGTTAATTGGCCTGGGAATTGATGCGATCGACGATGACAGTGGATTCAATCCAAGCAACGGTTCGCCAAC